>JBBROA010000087.1:0-18036 GCA_038229875.1 Thermoanaerobaculia bacterium
AGCTCGCGTTCCACCGCGCGCTCGAAGCCGTGTGGAAGCTCCTGTCGCAGATCAACGGATACGTGGTCAGCCGCGAGCCCTGGAAGATCCGGAAGGAAGAGGGCGCGACCGACAGGCTGCACAGGATCCTTTACGGAGCGGCCGAGGGAGTGCGTCTCGCGGCGGTCCTCCTTTCGCCGTTTCTCCCCGCCACTTCTAGGAAAATCTTCGAGACGCTCGGCCTGCCCGCGCGCGACCCGGACGAGCACGACCTTCGATGGGGCGGACTGATCCTGGGAGCGCCGCTTCCCGAATCGCCGCCCCTCTTCCCCCGAGCCGACATCGCCGCTTATCTGAAAGGAGATCAGAGCCTCATGGATGAAAAGCCCCCGTCTTCGCCGCCCCGGGAGGAAGTTCCCGCTCCCGCTCCTGCCCCCCTTCCTGCCGCTGCCGCCCCTGCGCCCGCCGCCCCCGCTGCGGCGAGCCAGGGCGCGCCCCCTGAAACGACGCAGGCCGCGGCTCCCTCCGACGCTCGCATCGGGATCGACGAGTTCCAGAAGATCCGTCTCGTCACCGGGAAGGTGCTCACCGCGGAGCGCGTCCCGAAGTCGAACAGGCTGATGAAGCTGCAGGTGGATCTCGGAACCGAGCAGCGTCAGATCGTCGCCGGCATCGCCGCGCGATACGAGCCGGAGGCGCTCGTCGGCCGCAACGTCGTCATCGTGGCGAACCTGAAGCCGGCGAAGCTCATGGGGGTTGAGTCGAACGGCATGGTGCTCGCCGCGACCGTTGGCGAAGCGGGGGAGCCGTCGCTCCTAGAAGTCGCCGCGGACGTGCCGCCGGGCAGTCGCGTCAAATAGCCATCCGCTGTCCGCTGTCAGGAGGTCTGATTTTTCCCCGGTTTGATATTTCATTGTGGAGATCATGAATCCTGGTCCTCTGGTGTTCTCGGATTCCCACTGCCACCTTCAGATCGAGGGGCGGGATGGAGTCGCCGGCGAAACCGACGCGCTGCTCGCGCGAGCGAGAGCGGCGGGCGTCGGAAGATTTCTGGTTCCGGGAACAACCCTCGCCGACTCGGAGGCGGCGCTCGCGATTGCGAGGCGACATGCCGACGTGGTCGCGGCCGTCGGAATTCATCCGCACGAGGCGAGGGACTTCGACCCTTCCCGCGACGCAGAGAAGCTCGAGGCGCTCGCGCGCGACCCGAAGGTCGCCGCGGTCGGGGAGGTCGGCCTCGATTTCCACTACGACCTCTCGCCCCGGGACGTCCAGATCTCGGTGCTCGAATGGATGCTGGATCTTGCCCGCCGGGTGGGCAAGCCCGTGATCCTGCACAACCGAGAGAGCGGCGCTGAGATGCTGGAGCTCCTCTCCCGGCAGCCGAGGCGGGACCGGCCGGGCGTGTACCACTCGTTCACCGAGAGCGCCGAATACGGGCTGCGGGCGATCGCGCTCGGCTACAAGATTTCGTTCTCGGGGATGATCACGTTCCGCGCCGCAAACAACATCCGCGAGGCGGCCGCGGGTCTGCCGCTCGGGGAGCTGCTGATCGAGACCGACACTCCCTTCCTGGCGCCGGTGCCCCATCGCGGCAAACCGGGCGAGCCCGCGTTCGTGATCGAGACCGCGAAGGCGCTGGCAGCGGCCCAGAACAAGGACCTCGGGGCGGTGGCCGCGGCAACCACCGCGAATTTCGACGCGCTCTTTCTCCCGTGAAACCGCGCCTCTCGGGGGAGGAATTCGACGCGTGCGTCGAGGAGGCGATGCGGCAGGTGCCCGCCGTGTTCCGCCGATACATCGAGAACGTCGTGGTGATCGTCGAGGAAGAGCCGGCGGTCGAGGACTACGAAGAGACCGATACACCCGACGATGAGGAGCTCTTCGGCATCTTCCGGGGCATCGACGTTTTCGACCGCCAGGCGGCGGTTTCGCACCTGCCCGGCCAGATTGCGATCTTCCGCGGGCCGATCCTCCGCATGTGCCGCACGAAGCGCGAGGCGGTGCGCGAGATCCGCGACACCGTCGTGCACGAGATCGGGCATCTGCTCGGGTTGTCCGATGAGGAGATGCCGTATTGAGCGTTAAGCGTTAGGGGTTAGGGGTTAGGGGTTAGGGGGTTGTGCGGAGGACGGAGGGGCGGAGGGCGTAGGGCGCGCGCAAGCTCCCTCCCTCTCCCCGCGCCCGGGAAGAGGGTTGGGGTGAGGGGTCGGGCCTTGTTTACTTCGAGGTTCCCGCCTTCCGGACCTCCGCCCACCGCGCGAGCGTCTTCTCGAGCGACTCCGACAGCTCCTTCCATGCCGCCTCGGCCTGTGTCGTCGGAGCGGTGTCGGAACTCTCGACGATGGCGTACAGGCCGGCGAGCTTTCCGTTCAACCCGGCGAGGTCGTCAGGATGCGCTCCCCGTCGTCCGGCGCCCGTCCCTTCGAGCGACGCGAGGTCGGCTTCGTAGGTCGCGGGCGTTCCCTTCCGGCCTCCCGCGCCCGCGGCCTTCTGCGCCGCCCGGGCCGCCCGGACTTCCGTCAACGCCGCGAAGTCGCGGGACAGGGCTTCCGAGATCGCGGTCGCGAGGCGGAAGCGCGCGGCGAGGGCTTCCGGGGGCGTCTTCACACGCGGGTCCATGCGCACCGTCAGGGGCGCCGAGACCGTCCGCCCCGCCGCCGTCAGCGAGACAGTGTACGTGCCCGCCAGGACAGCGGGCCCGAGAGGATGCCTTGGGGTGTCGGCAGGGACCGCCGAGATCGGGTACTCATGCTCGAGGACGTCCGGAGGCGGGAAGTGGAGGTCCCAGACAAATCGGTGCAGGCCGGGCCCGGCGGAGAGGACCGTCTGCCGCCGGAGCCAGTACGTCGGAACGTTCAGCTCCGGGTCGACGGGTTCCGGCTTGTCCGCACTGGAAAACTTCCGGACGACCTTTCCGCTCCCGTCCAGGATCTCGAGCACCACCGGTTGTGACGCGCCAGACTTCAACACGTAGTTCACGATGGAGCCGTCGGGAGGGTTCTGGCCGGCGGGCTCCTCGGGAGGCAGCGGCGTGTCGGGCCACTGGCTCCGCCGGACACGCGTCGCGACCTGCGGCCGGAAGAGGTGCACGTCAGCGGCCGGGGCCTGCGAGGCCATTTGCCGCAGCGGCGTGATGTCGTCCAGGATCCAGAACGAGCGCCCGTGCGTGCCGACGACGAGATCGTCCCCGTGGACGACCAGGTCGCGGACGGACGTTGCCGGAAGGTTGCTCCGGATCGACTGCCACTCGTCTCCATCGTCGAACGACACATAGACGCCACGCTCGGTCGCCGCAAAGAGAAGGCCGCGGCGCTCCGGGTCCTCCCGCACCGCGTTCACGACTTCGTTTCCCGGACTACCCTTCACGATCTCCTGCCAGCTCGCCCCGCCGTCGCGCGTGCGATAGATGTGCGGGCGCAGGTCGTCGAGACGGAAGCGGTTCACGGCCGCGTAGGCAACCGCGGGATCCGTGTGCGACGCCTCCATCAGGGACACTTTGCTCCAGGGCGTGAGCGCCTTCGGAGTGACGTCCTTCCAGGTCTTCCCTCCGTCCGCGGTGACGTGCATCAGCCCGTCGTCCGTCCCGACCCAGATCCGTCCCGCCTCTTTCGGCGAGGGCGCGATCGTGTAGATGACCCCGCGGTGCTTCCCCTTTTCCGGGTCCGCCGGCGCGAAGACGCCGACGCTCTCGGGCATCGCCCAGTCCGCGCGGGTCAGGTCGGGGGAGAGCACGCTCCAGCTGTTGCCGCCGTCCCGCGTCGCGAAGAGGACGTTTGATCCGAGGTAGAGGGTGTGCGGGTCGAGCGGGGAAAAGAGCACCGGCATCGTGCGGACGAACCGGTATTTCCCGCGGATCGGCGCGGGCGAGATGTCCGCGGTGTCTCCGGTGCGCCGATCGTGTCGGCTGATCTTGCCGCCGTAGATGATGTTCGGGTCGAGAGGATCGGGAGCGACGTACCCGTACTCCTCGACCCCGACCGGGTGCCAGTTCCCGAAGTGAATCGAGCCGTCGTCGCTCCGGCTGGCGACTCCGGCGGACCCGCTTTCCTGCTGCCCTCCGTAGACCCGGTAGGGAAACTGGTTGTCCGTAATCACGTGGTAAAACTGCGCCGTCGGCTGGTTGTACCAGGAGCTCCACGTCTTTCCGCCATTGACGGAGATCGTCGCGCCCTGATCCGCCGCGAGAAACAGGATCTCCGGATGGTCCGGGTTGATCCAGATCGTGTGGTAATCGTCGCCTCCCGGGGCTCCCTTGATCGCGGTGAACGTGCGGCCGCCGTCCGTCGAACGGTACGTGGAGGTGTTCGCCGCGTAGATCACGTCGGGATTCTTCGGATCGACTTTCACCTCCGCGAAGTCTCCGCCGCGGCCCCAGATCCGGTTCTCGGAATTCACCCGCCGCCAAGTGGCGCCCGCGTCGTCGGAGCGATACGTTCCTCCGTGCGCCGCGTCCGCGTCGACCTGCGCGTACAGGCGGGAGGGGTCGGACGGCGCGACGGCGATGCCGATGCGGCCGAGACCTTCCGCGATCGTCGGGAGGCCCGACGTCAGCGGCTTCCACGTGGTCCCTCCGTCGGTCGACTTGTACAGTCCGCTGCCCGGCGCCTGGAAGGACGCGCCGACTTCCCAGGGCGCCTGCCGTGCGGCCCACAGGTCCGCGTAGAGGATCTGCGGGTTCTTCGGATCGAACGCGAGCCCGATCGCGCCGGTGTTCTCGTCCCGGTAGAGCACCTTCTCCCAGTTCTGCCCGCCGTCGGTCGAGCGAAACACCCCGCGCTCGGAGTTGGGCCCGTACGGGTGGCCGAGCACCGCCGCGAAGACGCGGTCGGGATTGCCGGGATCGACGACGAGCGCCCCGATCTGCTGCCCGTCGCGCAGGCCAAGGTGCCGCCAGCTCTTTCCGCCGTCGATCGTTTTGTAGATGCCATCCCCGGTCGAGAGATCGGGGCGCTGTAGCCCTTCGCCGCTCCCGACATAGATGACGTCCGGGTTCGAAGGCGCGAGCGCGATCGCGCCGACGGACTGCGTCGGCTGATCGTCGAAGAGAGAGACCCACGTCCTGCCCGCGTCGGTCGTTTTCCAGACCCCGCCGTTGTTCACTCCCATGAAGAAGACGTTCGGCTGGGACGGAATGCCCGCGGCACCGACCGTCCGGCCGCCGCGGAACGGTCCGATGCAGCGCCATCGCATCTCCGAGAAGAGGGCCGGATCGAGAGGCGACGCCAGGGAGAGTGTCGATAGCGAAAGACCCAGAACGGCGAGAGCGATCCCGAGCCAACGGCGAACCTGCATGTGTCCCCCTGTACGACGGCAGTCTAGCGAAACGGAAGGAATCGTCCGCACGCCGCTCGGGCGGACGGCAAACCCGGCGTCTCAGCGCAGCGCTGGCGTCCTCTCGAGCGCGGGGCGGTCCCACCGCCCGTTCTCCGCGGCGGCGCCGTAGGATGACCGGCAAAATGAAAGAAGGTCCTCTTCGGGATCGGTCGCCGTTCGGATCGCGTCATAGGGAAGCAGGAACTCCCCGAGCGTCATGTCGTAGCGTGCAGCGGCCGGGGTGACGCTCCTCTCCTTGAATCCGGCCGGCTCGGGCGCGGCATAAGAGTAGAAGACGGGCTCCTCACAGCCGGGCCCTCCCGGCCAGAACCCGACGCTCGACACCTCATGGGAGTACGCCTCGCGGGTCACGGCGTCCGCGTTCTCCCTCACGGGCGCTGCGCGGCCCGAAAACCTCGTGACGCACATGTCGAAGCTTCCCCAGAAAAAATGCACCGGGCTGCTCTTGCCGACGAACTCCGCACGGAATTTCTGAAACGCACGATCGGTGCTCAGGAGGATGCCGTGAAAGTTCTCGACGGCCCGGTGATCGTAGGAGGCGTGCGCCTCGTCTTCTTCGAACCGCACGGGATCGGGGATCTCGACCGGCATCGTCCAGATCGGGACGGAAATATCGAGGGAGGCCAGCGTCGCGACGACGTCCGCGTAGAAATGGGCGACCGAGCGGGGAGCGAGGGCGATCTCTCTCCTCTCGCGGCTGGAGGTCGTGATCACGAGCCGGTGTTCCACGAAATCAAAGGCCATCTCGAAGCTTCGGGAGCCGTCGGGAATCGATCCGGTCGAGAGCCCTCGCGGCGTGACCAGGAAGGCGATGTTCCACCAGTGGTTCACGAGCGGCGTGCGTGCGAGCTTGATCTTGCCCGGGATCTGGGCCCACCGGTGCAGGGTCTCGTACGTGTCGCGCCAGGAGGCGAGCGGAAGGGAAGGCCAGGGATTCATGGCTGTCAGCTATCAGCTCTCAGTTCTGAGTTCAGGCACCGAAGAGGGAGCTCAATCGGGGCCATTCGCTCGTTTCAAACCGTCAAAGGAAAGGGCGCCGAAGCGCCCTCTCTTTCCGATCGTGAACGCCGGACGCCCGACGCGCAACCTTGCTCACATCGCGGCAGGAAGCCGGAGCGTCTGCTCGAGGGTGAACGCGGTCGGGCGTCCGGCCTCGATCGAGAAATCGAGATCGCCTCCGAGCGCGGCGACGCCGGTTCCGGCGGCCGCGCCGGCCGCGGCGCCTTCGAGAGTTCCCTTCGTGTTGCCGCCGAAGACCTGTCCCAGGATCGCTCCGACGGCCGCGCCGCCCGCGATGTATCCCGCGTTGCGCTTCGTGTGCGTATCGCCCGTTCGCTGATAGGCCGAAGTCGAGATCGCGATCGTGCGGCCGTTGACGTCGAGGTCTGTCAGGCGGAACCGAAGCTCTGCCGGCCGCGCGAGCTTGCCGGAATCCACGACGTGCTCGACTCTTCCATGCACGCGAGAGCCCGAGGGGGCCACGACGACGTCGTCGTCGGCGAGGACGTCGTCGAGCAGTTCGCCGGAATACTCCTCGCCCTCGCGCGCGGTGGCGGTCGAAATCGTCTTGTCGAACTCGACACGAAGGATCGTCCCCGCCGGGACCTCGTGCTCGCGTCGTCCCGCCGGGCGGCCACTCGCGACAGACGATCCCGCCTTTGCGCTCGTGCGCGCGTCAGGACGGACGACGGCCGTGTCGGCCGCCGGAGTCGAAACGCTCCGGCGGCGCACCGCGTTGCGCTGCGAGGCTTCGACGGGGTCGACCGTCACCACGGTGGTCGTAGTCGTCGTGGTCGTGATCTGGCGCGCCCCGTCGGGAAGCGGCGTCGTGTTTCCGGGCGTCAAGCCTGCGCCTGCGCCCGGAGTCTCCGTCGCTCCGGCCGTCGCGGAAACGGTGTCCGCGCGCTTCTGGCAACCCGAAGCGATCACCACGGCGAGCGTGGCAGCTGCAAGCGTGAGCGGAATGTGGATGCGTCTGGAAAGCATGGTGTCCTCCTCGAACGTTGATGAAAGAAAAAGGCGCGGCCGTGAAGCGCGCGCCTGGCTCACTCGACCGTGGCGGTCGTTACCGCCGGGGTCCGCGCGGGCCACGGGGACCGCGATCGTCGCCGCGGGGGCCCCTATCGTCGCGCGGGCCACGGTCGTCGCCGCGGTCGTCCTCACCGCCGCCGGCCGGGGCCAGCGCCATCTCCGCCTCGAGCTCTTCCTTGGAGAGGGCCTGCTTGCGGGAGAGCTTGATCTTGCCCATCGGATCGACGGCGATGATCTTGACGGTGACCTCGTCGCCTTCCTTGACCACGTCGGTCGTCTGGCGGACGCGGTATGGCGCGAGCTCCGAGATATGCACCAGGCCGTCCTGGCCCGGAAGGATCTCGACGAAGGCTCCGTACGGCTCGACCCGGCGCACTTTTCCTTTGTACACCTTGCCGATCTCCGGCTCCTGCGTGAGGCTCTCGATGATCTCGATCGCGCGCAGCGCCGCGGCCTCGTCCGAGGAGGCGATCGAGACCTTGCCCGAGTCCTCGACGTCGATCTTGCAGCCCGTCGACTCGATGATTGAGCGGATCGTCTTGCCGCCGCTGCCGATCACGTCGCGGATGCGGTCGCGCGGAATCTGCATAGTGAAGATGCGGGGCGCGAACGGAGAGATGTTCGTTCTCGGCTTATCGAGAGCGGCCGTCATCTTCTCAAGGATGTGAAGCCGGCCGGCGCGGGCCTGCGCGAGCGCGCGCTCTAAGATCACCCGCGGGAGCCCCTTGATCTTGATGTCCATCTGGAGGGCGGTGATGCCCTCGCGCGATCCGGCGACCTTGAAGTCCATGTCGCCGTAGTGATCTTCCTGTCCCGCGATGTCGGTCAGGATCGCGAAGCGGTCGCCGTCGGAGACGAGCCCCATCGCGACGCCAGCGACGGGCGACTTGATCGGGACACCGGCGTCCATCAGCGCCAGTGTGCCGCCGCAGACCGTTGCCATCGAGGACGATCCGTTCGATTCGAGGATGTCGGAAACGACGCGAACGGTATAGGGAAACGCGTCTTCGTTCGGCAGGACCGGCGAGAGCGCGCGGCGCGCGAGATTTCCATGCCCGATGTCGCGGCGCGACGGCCCTCGCAGGAATTTCGCCTCGCCTACGGAGAAGGGCGGAAAGTTGTAGTGGAGGAGAAACGTGTGCTCGAGCTCTCCCTCGTACTCTTCGATGATCTGCGCGTCGTCGGAGGTTCCAAGGGTGGCCGTGACGAGCGCCTGCGTTTCGCCGCGGGTGAAGAGGGCCGAACCGTGCGTCCGGGGGAGAAGGCCCACTTCGCATTCGATCGGACGGACCTGGTCGAATGCGCGGCCGTCCAGCCGCTGGCTTTTTCCGAGGATCGTCTCGCGGGTCAGGGTCTTGACGAGGTCGTCCGCCGCCTTTGCGGTCTGCTGGCGCAGGGCCGGATCGCCCTCGGGAACCATCGACGCGGCGGCCTTCTTGACCGCCTTGATCTCGGCGTACGAAGCGATCTTGTTCTTCATGGTGAGCGCGGCCATCATCGGCGCCTCCCACTTCTGGCGGACTTCCGCGGCGACCGAGGCGGGGTAAGCCTCCGGGGCCTTCCAATCCGGCTTCATGTAACCGGCCTGCCGCTGGAGCTCCTTCTGTGCGGCGCAGATCTTCCGGATGAACTCGTGCCCGAAGAAGATCGCGTCGATCATGGTGCCCTCGGGCACCTCTCGGGCGCCCGCCTCGACCATCACGACGGCGGTTTCGGTCCCGGCGACGATCAGGTCGACGTCGGACTTGTCACGCTCGGCGTTCGTGGGATTCACCACGAACTGTCCCTCGACGCGGCCAACGCGAACGGCCCCGACCGGCGTGTAGAAAGGAATGAGCGAGCAGGTCAGCGCGACGGAAGCGCCGTTCAAAGCGAGGACGTCGGGGTCGTTCTGCCCGTCGGCGGACAGGACGAACGCGATCAGCTGCGTTTCGTGGTTGAAGCCTTTCGGAAAGAGCGGCCGCATCGGGCGGTCGATCAGGCGGGACGTCAGGGTTTCTTTCTCGGTCGGCCGTCCCTCGCGCTTGAACCAGCCGCCCGGGATACGCCCGGCAGCGTAGGTGTTCTCGCGATAGTCGACCGTCAGGGGAAAGAAGTCGGCGTTTTCTTTCGGCTCCTTCTGGAAGACGGCGGTGCAGAGAACGACGGTGTCGCCGAACCGCACGACCGCGGACCCGTCGGCCTGCTTGGCGAGCTTGCCGATCTCGATCTCGAGGCTGCGGTTCCCGAGGGGAACGGAAATGGTGTGTCGCATGATTTTCCTTTCGAGTCGCGGGCGAGAAACAGGGACGCCGGCCGCGGGGCGGTTTTGCCCCGGCGCTCCGGCAGAGAAAATGTCCCGGCCCTCGGGCCGATAGATTGATTTACTTACGGAGGCCGAGACGCTCGATCAGCCGGTGGTAACGATCGGCATCCTCGCTCTTTAAGTAGTCGAGCAGGCGCCGGCGCCGGGAGACGAGCTTTAGAAGACCGCGGCGGGAGTGATGGTCCTTCGCGTTCGTCTTGAAGTGCTCGGTCAGGTAGGTAATCCGGTTCGTGAGCAGGGCAACCTGGACCTCGGGGGAGCCGGTGTCCGTATCGTGCGTGCGGTAGTCGCGCACGATGTTGGGTTTCTCGGTCGTCTGGTAGGTGGTGGCGTTCAAGAATCCTCCAATAGCCTCTTAATACTCTCTACTTTTTAATAAACCCCGAGCCTAGCACGGGCGGGCACGGGAGCCAACCCCTCACAAGGGGCGAAGGCCGATGGTGCGGAGGCGAAGGCGAAGGGCGGCTGAAAAGCTGACAGCTGAGCTGGAGGAGCTGAGCGGAAGCTGTCTTATCTCCGTCCGACCGTCTCTTCCGCCAGCACGATCCTGGGCTTCAGGATCGAAACGCCGCCCTGGCCGATCGGTGAGACCTGGGCCAGCGCAACCATCTCGTCGCCGGGACCCAGAAGGGTGACCCACGCGCCGTCCGGGGACGTCACCCCGCGGGCGGGGATCGCCTGTCCCTTCCGGACCTTCCAGGCCTCTAGAGACGCGAGACGCAGCCTTTCAAACGGGAAGGGGACCCGGGACAGAGGCAGGGCGTGCGGAGGAAGCAGCCGCTCGGCGTTCGGAAGCTCCTCGAACAGCTCGAGCGCGATTGCCTCGTCGACCCGGAAATCGCCGATGCGCGTCCGCCGGAGGCTCTCGAGGTGAGCGCCGCAGCCGAGCGATTCCCCGATCGAGTGCGCGATCGACCGGATGTACGTCCCGGACGAGCAGGAGATCGAGAACTGGATCCGCCCGCCGGCAGGAGGCGACAGCACGAGCTCCGTGACCCGCACCTTCTTCGGCAAGAGCGGGACTTCTTCGCCCTTGCGCGCCATCTCGTAGAACTTGCGTCCCTTGATCTTCTTCGCGGAGTAGGGCGGGGGAGATTGTTGAAACTCTCCGCGAAACGGGGCGGCGGCCACTTCGATCAGCGCGGCCGTGATGTGTCCCGCGTCTTTCTCTTCTCCGAGGGGCTCACCCTCGCGGTCGTACGTCGCCGTCGCCCGGCCGAGCCGGATCGTGCCCTCGTAGGACTTGTCGAGAAGCGTGAAGAAGCCCTGCAGGCGTGCGGCTCCGCCCGCGCAGAGGAGGAGAAGCCCCGTGGCCATCGGATCGAGTGTCCCGCTGTGCCCGATCCGGGGAACGCCCGTCGAGCGGCGCGCGCGTTCGACGACGTCGTGCGACGTCAACCCGCCGGGCTTGTCGATCAGAATCAGGAACCCGCGGGAGAGAGAGTCGGGCCGCGTCACTCCGGCGCGCCCTTGCGCGCCTCGTCCCCGATCTCCTCCTCGCCCTCGTCCGCGATCGAAGGAACCACCGTCGCGAGAATCTCCTCGATGCGCGCGCCGCGCTCTATCGATCGGTCCGCGAAGAAGTGAAGCTCCGGAGCAAAGCGAAGCCCGCAACGGCGTCCGACTTCCCGCCGCAGAAACCCCGAGGCGCGATCGAGAGCGGCGAGAGCTTCGTCCCGCTCGGCCTCGCCTCCGAGAGCCGAAAAATAGACGCGGGCGGAATGAAGGTCGGGCGGCATCTCGACTTCCGTGATCGTGACTTTGCGCAGCTCCGGGTCGCGCGCCTCGAGGAGCACCAGCCGGGAGATCTCCGCCCGGACGAGATCGGAGACGCGCTGGGCCCGGCGGCTTTCTTTTTTCATCTTGCGGGACCCCGCGCTCTCGACTCACACATGGATGAACTCATTCCGGTAATCCAGAATCTCTCCCTCGAGGTTCGACTCAACGAAGCGGAGCACGTTCTGTAGAACCGCGTCCAGGGGCACCTGGTCGGGCCCGACGACCGCGACGCCGAGCTCGCACCTCTGGAGCAGGTCCTGCCCGCCCACTTCGGCCGCGGAGATCTCGAATTCGTTGCGGATGCGACTCTTCAGGCTCTTGACGATCATGCGTTTTTCTTTGAGGCCGCGACAGCCCGGAAGATAGAGGTCGAAGACGGCGTAGGCGAGGACCATGGCGTCAGGGTGAGGCGTGAGGCGTGAGGCGCAAAGGCGTGCAGGCGTGCAGGCGTGGATGCCGAGCGAGGTTTCCGTTCGCCTGACCTTACCCCTGACCCCTCACGTCTCCCTCACCCATTCATCACGCCGGCGACCTTCTCGACCTGGTACGCCTCGATGATGTCGCCGACCTTCACGTCCTGGTACTTCTCGAGCCCGATGCCGCACTCGAAGCCCTGCTTCACCTCGGAGATGTCGTCCTTGAACCGGCGCAGGGACCCGATCTTGCCCTCGTAGATCACCCGGTTGTCGCGCAAAAGGCGGACCTTCGATGTCCGGCTGATGGAGCCCTCGGTTATGTAGCAGCCGGCTACGATTCCGAACTTCGGGACCTTGAACGTGTTGCGGACCTCGGCGCGGCCCTGGGCGACTTCCTTCAGTGTCGGATCGAGCAGGCCTTCCATCGCCAGCTTGATCTCGTCGGTCACGTTGTAGATGACCGTGTGGAGCCGGATGTCGACTCCCGCCTTCTCGGCCTCGGTTTCGGCCTTCTTCTCCGGCCGCACGTTGAAGCCGACGATGATCGCCTTCGAGGCGGAAGCGAGTAGAACGTCGTTGATGTTGATCGCCCCGACTCCCGCGTGGATCACCGACACCTTGACCTTCTCGTTCGAGAGGTTCTTCAGCGACTGGTTCAGGACCTCGACCGAGCCGGCGACGTCCGCCTTCAACACGATCGAGAGCTCCTTGACCCGGCCTTCCTGCAGCTTGCTGAACAACTGGTCGAGCGAGAACTTCGAGGACGCCATCACCTTCTCGCGGTCCTTCGTCTGCCGGAACGCGACGACCGAGCGCGCCTTCGATTCGTCTTCCACGACCTGGAACATGTCTCCCGCCTGAGGCAGATCCTCGAAGCCCGTCACCTCGACGGGAGTCGCGGGCCCGGCCACGTCGATCTTCGCGCCGCGATCGTCTTGCATCGCGCGGACGCGTCCGAAGACGGAGCCCGCGAAGAAGACGTCCCCGATCTTGAGATCTCCCGCCTGGACGAGAACCGTGGCGAGGTTTCCGCGGCCGATCTCCCGGCGCGCTTCGAGAACGACGCCTCTGGCTTCGTTGACGACCGGCGCCTTGAGCTCCTGGATCTCCGCCACCAGAAGGATGAGCTCCAGCAGGTGATCGATCCCTTCCTTCTTCAGAGCGGAGATTTCCGCGGAAGGCACGTCGCCGCCCCAGGACTCGAGCAGCACGCCTCGGTCGGCGAGCTCCTTCTTCACGCGGTCCGGATTCGCGTTGTTCTTGTCGATCTTGTTGATCGCGACCACGATCGGCACCTTGGCGGCGCGGGCGTGATCGATCGCCTCAACCGTCTGCGGCATGACGCCGTCGTCGGCGGCGACCACGAGAACGACGATGTCGGTCGCCTTCGCGCCGCGCGCGCGCATCGACGTGAACGCCTCGTGGCCGGGGGTGTCGAGGAAGACGATCGGCTTGCCGCGGGCCTCGACCCGATAGGCGCCGATGTGCTGGGTGATTCCGCCCGCCTCGCCCGCCGCGACGTTCTCCTGGCGGATCGCGTCGAGAAGCGAGGTCTTGCCGTGGTCGACGTGACCCATGACGGTGACGACTGGCGCTCTGGGTACCCGGGCCGCCTCCGCCGCTTCCGCTTCGCCAGGACGAGACTGCGAGTCCGCCGCGCGCGAGAGCTCGAGCTCCTCTTCGAAGGAAACGACCGCCGCTTCGGCGCCGACTTCCTTCGCGATCTGGATCGCGGTCTGCGCGTCGAGCGGCTGGTTTACGGTGGCCATCACGCCGCGCTGCATGAGGAGACGCAGGATGTCCTTGGCGAGCACGCCGAGCTTCTCGGAAAGCTCCTTGACCGTCACGCCTTCCGACAGGAAAACGGGGCCGGTCGGCAGCGGCTTCTTGAACTCGAGCAGCTTGCCCGAGTCGTGAGTGCGGGTTTCCTTTGCCGCCCGGCGCAGAGCGGACTTGCTGATGGGGCGGGCCGTCGCGACCTCCTCGCCGTCCGTCTTTTCGATCAGCGGCAGCGAGATGTCGGAGTAGGTGTCTTCCTGGTAGGTGCCGACGAACTCCCGGAGATCGACTTCGTCCGCGACGGTGATCTTCGGCTTCGCTCCGCCCTTCTTCGCGTTCTTCTTCGCGTCTTCCTTGTCGTCCTTCTTGCGCTTCGGCGCCGCGCGCTCGGCTGTCGCGGGTGGCGCGGTTCCGCGTCCCGCCGCCGGACCTGTCGGACGGCCGAGCGCAGGCCCGCCGGGACGGCCTGTCGGTGCGCCGACCCGTCCCGGTCCTCCGAGCGGTCGGGCTCCCGGTCCGCCTGGCGCGGGACGGTAAACGGAGGGACCCGCGGGGCCGGAGGGCCCCATCGGGCGGCCGGGCGTTCCGGACGCCGGCCCCATCGGGCGGCTGACCGGCCCACCGGCGGGCCCCATCGGACGTCCGGGCGCCCCGGCGGCCGGTCCCATCGGACGGCCCGCGGGATTCGGCGCCATGGCGGACGGTCCGGTCGGACGCCCCGGCGCGACGGGGCGGGGGGCGATGACCGGGCGCGGCGGCAGAATGATCTTGCGAGGCAAAGGCTTTGCGGGCGGGGTTGCGGCCGCCGCGGCGCCGGCTGAGGCGGGAGCGCCGGGGGGCGCCGCATCTGACGCGGCCGGCGTCTCTTCCGCCGCCGGTTCCGCGGGGGCGGAAGCGGACGCGGAGAGCGGAGAGGAGGCGGGCATCGCTGAGGCCGAGGCCGCGGCCGGCGGCGCGACGGGAGTTTCGGCTTCCGGCTCGGACGACACGACCGCGGTGCGGGCGGGCTCCGCCGGAACGGCCGCGCGCGGGGCACGAGGCTCCGCGGACTTGCGAACGGGCTCGGGCGCTTCCTCCGCGGGGGCTCCGGGCGGCTTTTCGATGATCTTGATGCGGGAGAGCGCGCTCTTCTGCGCCCTCGGCGCCCGCGACTCGGTGTCGCGCACGATCAGCTGCTTCGGCGCGTGTGTTTTGCCCTGAAGAATCGCCAGAACGGTCGACTCGTCGAGCGCCGCCTGCGGAGACTTCACATCCACTCCGATCGACTGCAGGAGGAAGAGAACTTCCTTGCTGCCGATCCCCATCTGCGCGGCGAGCTCGTCGACTCGGATCTTTCCCATAGAAACCAGTTACTCCCCGACCGTCGTCTCTTCGGCCGTCTCGGAAACATTTTCGTTCTCGTCGCCGTCGTCCTCGGATTCGCCCTCGTCGGCGGCTTCAGGCTGGGCCTCGAAGGCGCGGGCGGCCTCCAGGACCTTGTCCGCCGACTTCTGGCCAAGCCCCGGAATCTTCGCCAGCTCCTCCGCGCTCTTCTCGAGCAGTTCGGAGAGGCTCGTGATCCCCGCCTCCGCCAGCTTCTCGACCGTTTTCTCGCCGATCCCGGTTACCTCCGCGAGAGGCGTCTGACGGCGCCTGGAAGCCTGAAGAATCCGGGAGAGCGCCTCGGCGACCTCGCCCTTGACCTCGCTCTCGCCCTTGATCTCGATCTTCATCCCGATGAGTGCGGAGGCGAGCCGGACGTTCTGGCCCTTCTTGCCGATCGCGAGCGAAAGTTGATCGTCCTCGACCACGCAGTCGAGACTCATTGCCGCGTCCTCGTGGTGAATCGGCGAAACGCGGGTGATTTTTGCAGGGGCGAGCGCGTTCTGCGCGAACGTGATCAGGTCCTCGGAGTAGAGGATGACGTCGATCTTCTCGCCGTGCAGCTCGCGCATGATCGACTGCACGCGGCTTCCCCGCATGCCGACGCACGCGCCGACGGGGTCGACGTCCCGCTCTCGCGAGCGCACCGCCACCTTCGCGCGCTCACCCGGCTGGCGCACGGCGCCCTTGATCACGACGGTGCCGTCGTAAATTTCCGGCACTTCCATCTCGAAGAGCCGGATGAGAAGGCGCGGATCGGTCCTCGAGAGGACGAGCTGCGGGCCCTTCGGATTCCGATGCACGTCGTAGAGGATCGAGCGGATCCGCTCGCCCTGCCCGTAGCGCTCGGCGCGCGACTGCTGATCGCGCGGAATGATCGCTTCGGTTTTGCCGAGGTCGACGATCATGTCGCCGCGTTCGAAGCGCTTCACCGTGCCGCTCATCAGCTCGCCCAGCTTCGGGAAGTACTCGTTGTAAATGTTGTCGCGCTCGGCCTCGCGGACCTTCTGATAGAGCACCTGCTTCGCGGTCTGTGCCGCGATGCGACCGAGCCCGACCGGTTCGCGGTACTGACGGATCTCGTCGCCGAGCGCCAGCTCCGAGACCTCGGCCGCCGGCTCGCCTTCGACGGCGGAAGGCCGGAGGATTCGCACGTCGCCCTTGGTCCCGTGCTTGCCGATCAGCTCCTTCGCCTCGTCGATCAGGATCTGCGGCGGCGGCTCCTCGGACTCGGTATCGAGCTCGTCCACGACGGTGCGGCGCGAATACGCCGTCATCTCACCGGACTTGCGGTCGATCGACGTCACGACCGCCTTGTCGTGGTAGAACTTGCGGGCCGCGGAAGACATGGCTTCTTCGAGCGCGCCGAACATCTTTTCCGGGTCGATGTCCTTCTCGCGCGAAACCTGTCGGATCACCGACGGATCAATAATCATCTGAGATCGCTCTCTCCATTCGTCCTACCGGCGCTCCGGCCATTGGAAATCGAGCCTTGCCAGGCGAATCTCGCCGAAACGGACATTATAAATTCTGCCCTCCGCCTCATCAACGACCCGGAGGACGTCGTCCTCCACACGGTCGAGCCGCCCCCCGAAGTTGCGCGCTGGCGAGAGGGCGCCGCGCCCTTCCGGATCGAGACGCTCGGGTGTGACGGGAGTCTCGGTCCGGACCTTCAGCTTCCGGCCCACGAAACGCCTCGCGTCTTCCAGGGAGTAGAGTTTGCGTTCGAGCCCCGCCGAGGAAACCTCGAGCGCGTACCGATGGGGGATCTCTTCGGAACGGTCGAGCAGCTCGGAAACTTCCCGCGACACCGCCTCGCAATCCTCGACGGTCACCGGGTCGCCATTGGCTCGTTCGAGGACCACGCGCAACGACGAGAAACGGCCGGTCCCCGCGCTTTCAATGGCGAGAAGACGGCAGCCCTTGTCCGAAGCGATCGACGCGACCTCCTGGACCGTGGTTTCGCTCACTTTCATTGAATAAAAAAGCGGGCCTTCGCCCGCACTTACCCGCGAGACGGGTTTTATCAGAAACAGGAGCAATGCGGCAAGAAGGAGACGCCCCTTCGTCGGCCCCGGGAGCTGTTCCGGGCCCGCTCAGCGGGCGGAAACAGTGCGGGATGCGGGGATCGGAATCGGAATCGGGAACCGGAGATCGAGAAAAGCCTGTCTCAGCCTGCGCGCCCGGTCAGCTCAAAGGCGCTCGCCCACGCGGCCCGGGTCGGTGTCGAGGCGACCAGGGCGAGCAACGAAGCGCCCAGGAGAATCGCCACATCCCGGGGCGTCCCTCCGGTGAACCCCGCAAATAGCCCGAAGACCGCGATCGCTTCGGCGGCCGCGAACCGGATCAGAAAATATCGCCGCACGCGCTCGGGCGCGCCCTTTCCTGCGCCCGCGGAGCGGAGAAGGGCGCGCCCGACGATGCTCGCCAGGCCCCACTCCGCGGCCCCGACGGCCAGCAGCACGAGAATGTATTGCGGTCTAGGACCCCCTGCGCCCGAAAGACCGGCGCGGCCCCGGAGGAGCCAGAGGATGACGGCATACAGCGGGACCGCCGCGAGCATCGCCACGTGGACGACGGAGACGATCCGCCGCCCCCCTTCATCCGTGTCGCCGTTCATCCCCGGACTCTATGATGAGGCGGGCGCGGGGGGACACGCTCCACGGCGAGCCTGCCTGAACCGTTATCCTCACGACCCCTGACGCCCTCTTCGGCCGGGATTAAACTGAAGCGGGGCGAAATCCTTCACCAAGCGGCGACGTTGAACGGTAGGGACCGTGCTCCCGGAGGCCGGGAACCGTCTCGGGGAGGGCGGGAACAGTCTCGGAGTGTCGCTCCCGAACTCGATTGCGTGGCCCGGAGGGACTGGTGAACCGATCGCTGCTGGGTCTTGAGAATGGGGGTGCCGACGCCGAGCAGGCTCCCGCCCGGCGCTCGTTTCTCGGGCTCGACCCCCCGGACCGGCCGACAGTCCCCCCTCCGCCTCCGCTTCCGGACGCCCGCCCCCCCGCCGCTGCCTGCGCGCCTACCGCGCCGGACACCCGCCCG
>JBBROA010000088.1:0-17704 GCA_038229875.1 Thermoanaerobaculia bacterium
CCTCCGACCTTCACCTCGCCGCGGGGACACGTCCTCATCTGCTCTCGATCGGCCGGCTCCAGCCGCTGCCGCTGCCGGAGACGACGGACGAGCAGATGGCCGACTGGATCCCTCCGATCGTGGGGTCTTCCTGGGCGGAGCTCCTCTCCGCGAGGCAGCTCGACTTCTGCTACAAGGACGCGGATCTCGGCCGCTTCCGCACGAATGTCTTCTACCAGCGCAAGGGGATGAACGCCGTGTTCCGGCTGGTCCCGCTCGAGATCCCGTCGCTCTCCGACATCGGCTTCCCGGAGAGCCTCGCGGAGATCACGACGTACAGCCAGGGCCTCGTGCTGGTGACGGGTCCGGCGGGATGCGGCAAGACGACGACGCTCGCGGCGCTGGTCGACCGGATCAACGAGACCGAGCGTTCGCACATCCTGACGATCGAAGACCCGATCGAGTACGTCCACACCAACAAGGAATCGCTCGTGAATCAGCGGGAGATCCCGGCGCACTCGAAGTCCTTCGCCAAGGCGCTGCGCCAGTCTCTGCGCGAGGATCCGGACGTCATCCTGGTCGGGGAAATGCGCGATCTCGAAACGATTTCTCTGGCGATCACGGCCTCGGAAACCGGCCATCTCGTGCTCGGGACGCTCCACACCACGACGGCCGCGTCCACCGTCGACCGCATCATCAACGCGTTTCCGCCCGAGCAGCAGGGGCAGATCCGAATGATGGTCTCCGATTCGCTGAAGGCGGTCATCTCGCAGACGCTGCTGCCTCGGCGCGACGGCTCCGGGCGCATCGCGGCCTACGAAGTCCTCCGGAATACGCCGAACGTCGCGGGGCTCATCCGTGAGGGCAAGACCTTCCAGCTGCCCACCGCGATGCAGACGGGCGCCGCAGCCGGCATGGCGCTCCTCGACACGTCCCTTCTCGCGATGGTGCACGAGGGGCTGATCGAGCCGCGCGCCGCCTACAACCGCGCGATCCGCAAGGAACCCTTCGAAGCGCTGGTCCATGCGGAGGAAGGAGCTCCGTCGTGATTGACCCCGAAGCTCCCTTTCCGGAAGACCCGGTCGAGAGCGGACCGTCAGCGCCCGAGGGTCCGGCGACCGCGGTTGCGCAGGCGCCGTTCGCTCCCGAGGAACGGGAGACGCCGGTCGAGACCGCTTCTGCGCCCGCTGCCGCCGCGCCGCCGGAACCGGAGCCGGAGCCGCCCCGAGCCGCGCCGGCGCCCAGAATCCTGCGCGTCGGCGCCCTCGAGGCCGAGTCCACCGGAGGAAACCGCATCGACCGATTCCTCTCGATCCTTCCCAAGCGGAACGGGTCCGATCTGCACCTGGCCGTCGGGTCTCCTCCCCTGCTGCGCATTGACGGCGGGCTCGAGCGAATCCGGTACCGCGCCCTGACGGAAGGCGACTTCTACAACCTGGTCGGCCCCATCACGCCTCCGAGACTCTGGGAAGCCTTCAGCAACGACGGGGACGCCGACTTCGCGTACCAGATGGGAAGCGTCGCGCGATTTCGCGTGAACCTGCTGCGGCAGGAGCGCGGTTCCGCGGCGGTCTTCCGTCTCATTCCGTCCCGCGT
This sequence comes from Thermoanaerobaculia bacterium, assembly GCA_038229875.1. Classification (GTDB taxonomy): domain Bacteria; phylum Acidobacteriota; class Thermoanaerobaculia; order UBA5066; family Gp7-AA6; genus JALYUA01. Next base: position 1,576 of record JBBROA010000088.1, read on the forward strand.
TCCCACGGCCGACGAGCTCCGACTGCCGAAGTCGATCGCCGCCCTCTACGGAGCCTCGAACGGTCTCGTGCTCATCACGGGCCCGACGGGAAGCGGCAAATCCACCACGCTCGCCGCGCTTCTCGATCGGATCAACGAACGGCTTTCGTACCATGTGATCACGATCGAAGACCCGATCGAGTTCGTGCACACGAACGCCAGGTCTGTCTACAGCCAGAGAGAGATCGGGAGCGACGTCGGGTCCTTCGCCGAGGGTGTGAGGGCGGCGATCCGCGAAGACCCGGACTGCCTGCTCGTCGGAGAAATGCGGGATCTCGAGACCATTCGGATGGCGCTGACGGCCGCCGAGACCGGGCTCCTCGTCTTCGCCACCCTGCACACGAATTCCGCCGCGAAAGCGATCGACCGGATCATCGACGCGTTTCCGGCGAGCGAGCAGGAGCAGATCCGGATCGTCCTGGCCGAGAACCTGAGGGCGGTCGTCGCTCAGCAGCTGCTCCGGAAGAAGACCTCCGGCCGGGTCGCCGCATTCGAGATCCTGATCGGCTCGACGGCGTTGTCCAACGCGATACGCGAAGGCAAGACCTCCCTCATCAACAACCAGATCCAGACCGGGAAGTCGAAGGGGATGATCTCGATGGATCAGTCGCTGGCGGAGCTCGTCCGCGGCGGAATCGTCGAGCCCGACGAGGCGCTCGAGCGTTCGATCGACCGGGAGAGTTTCAAGACGATGATCGCGACCCTGACGGCGGACCTGCAGGCGCCGCCGCTCGCGCGGCAGTCTCCCGCGCGGCCGCCAGCCGTAAAGTAAAAATCGCGCCGCCTCCCGGGCGGGCGCTCACTTCGACGGTCCCGCCGTGAATCTGCGCGATCCGCGCGACGATCGCGAGCCCGAATCCCGATCCCTCGGGCTTGCTCGAGTAGAACGGCAGAAAGATCTTCTCGCGCGCGGCGGGATCAACGCCCGGCCCACGGTCCGCGACCGCGAGCCACACCTCGTCGCCGGTCGAGCCTCCGGAGATTTTGATCGCGGAAGGCTCCGAACGAAGCGCCGGAGGGGTCGCCTCGGCGGCGTTGCGCACGAGATTGGCGACCGCGCGCCGCAGGAGCACGGCCGAGCCGGCGACCTCGGGGAACTCGCCTCCCCGTTCGACGACGACGTCCGGGAAAACCCGCTGGACCTCGGCGGCGGCGCCCTCCGCGACGGCGTCCAGGGAAACCGCGGCCGGCACGAACTCATCCGGCCGCGCGAAAAGCAGGAAGTCGCTCGTCACGCGGCTCATCTCTTGCGCCTCCCGCCGGATCGCCTTCAGGTGATCCGCGGCCCGGTCCGGGCTTCGCAGGGCGAGATCCGCGAAACCGTCGATGGCCGCCGCGGCGTTTCGGAACTCGTGCGCTGCTCCCGCGGAGACTTCTCCGAGATCGGCGAGGTGCCGGGCGAGCGCGACTCGCGCCTCGAGCCGCCGCACCTCCGAGAGATCGGAGAAGAGGGCGAGCACGCCGAGGAAACGTCCGTCCGCTCCCGTCGCCGGCGTCGCCGTGACGCCGAGCACCCGTTCCGGGCCCCAGCGCGTCTCCCGGCGGCCGACCGCCTCGCGCTGCTCCAGAACGGCGGTGATGACTTCCTTGAAATCCGGAACGTTCGCAAGCACTTCGCCAAAGGCCTCACCGCGAGCGTCGGCGGCGATGCCCAGAATCTCGCGGCCGGCCTCGTTCAATTCCACCACGGCCCCGGAGCGGTCGACGGAGAGCAACCCGGTCGGAAGATTCCGCGCGAGCGTCCGCGCGGCGATCTCCATGTCGTCCGCCCGCCCTTTCTCCACGCGCGCCAGCCGCTCGAGCTCGCGCTCCTTTTCCGACAGCGCCGAGATCGTGGCTTCAAAGCGGGCGATCAGGAAATCGCGTTCGTCCGACGGCTCGGCGCCGGACACGCCAGGCGCCGCCGGGGCGCCCCCGGCGGTCCGCAGAAGCCGGTCGTACGGTTCGAGGAGCGAGCGCAGATACAGCCAGGCGAGCACGACGAGAAACCCGCCGGCCGCTGGGATCACGAGCGACAGCGACCGCGCGTACGACCGAAGCGCGCCGCCGGGACCGGGGTCGACGGCGACCACCGAGAAGCCGGAGCGCGTCGCGGCGGTCGCGAGCAGCAGGCGCGGAGACCTCCGCCACTCATAGACCATCTCGCCCCCGGTCGGCCGCGCGGTCGGCAGGATCGGAGGCGCCTCGAGCCCGTGCGAAGACCCGCGCACCCGGTGGCCTCTCGCGTCATAGGAAGCAACGAAGAGCACGTCGGAACCGAGCGCGGCGCGGTCGAGCGCCTCGGCCGGGTCCGCGTACGGCAGCGCCATGCGGTTCAGGATCTCCGACGCGCGCCTCTCCGTCTGCCGGCTCCCCCACTCCGTGGCGTTGCGAAAAAAGAGCAGCGTCACGAAATTCAAAAAAAGAATCAGGAGGAGAGCGACGGACAGAAAAAGTCTCGAATCGCGGCGGAAGGTGCGCGGGACTCCGTCCGTCATGCGAGAGTTCGATGGGGGCGCCGTGCTACCATCATTGCAGGAAAATCGCCGAAATGCTCACGTGCATCGCGCCGCTGGCGATCCTTCTCGCCGCGACCGCGCAGGTTCCTTCCGACGCACCGATCGGCCGGACCGAGGGCGCCGTCGTGGCCGGTTTGAAGGCCCAGGGAATCCCGTTTTCCCGCCAGGCCGGAGACGCCCGCTCCGTGCGGCTCACGTACCGCCGGGGCGCCGACGCCGTCACGATCGACTTGAAGCCGTGGCCGGCCGCGGACGCGCCCGCCGCCGCCTACGAGAAACCGGCGGCTTCGCATCCTCTCGTCGTCACGCACGTCCGCGTCGAGGGTCCGGGGTCCGACGCCAAGCGCGCGTGGGCTCGCTCGTTCGAGCGGGGAGACGGCAGGACCTGGGCGCTGATGCCTGAGCGGGCCGCGGCGTATCGGAGCTCCGACCCGCGTTACGGAATGGTCGCGTACCTCCAGTGGTGGCGGTCGAGTCCGGATCCCGCCTCGCGGGCGCCCGTGCCGAGCACAACGTACGTCTTCCAGGCGCAGCGGCCCGCGAGAACGACGCCCGGGTCCGAGCCGACGCTGTTCGACGCGTATCTCGAGAATCCCTGGCACCCGCGCCGCTTTTGAAGAGGGGAGCGCGGACCCTCCGGCCCGGACGGATCGCCTCCTGTCTCGCGGGATTCCTGGCGGCATTCGGCAGCGGGCGGGCGCTTCCGTCTCCGGCGGCACCCGCGCCGGCGCCGGCGCCCGTAAGCGCCTATACGGTCGCGCTCGCCGGCGACACGATCCTGACCCGGCCGCTCCGCGGGAAAAACGCCGCCGCCTTCGAGCCTCTGCGGCGGCTCCTGACAGCTTCCGACGCCGCCATCACGAACCTCGAGACGCTCTTCCACGATTACGAATCGTTCAACGTGCCACCGGGGATGATGCGGTCGGATCCCGCGCTGGCGCAGGACCTCGCCTGGGCCGGATTCGACGTCGTGGCGCGCGCGAACAATCACGCGGCGGACTACGGCGCGTCGGGGATCGCCCAGACGACCCGCGCACTCTCGGCCGCCCGGATCCTCTCGGCTGGAATCGGAAAAGACCTCGGTGAAGCGCGGGCACCCGCGTCCTTCGCCGGGAGGAACATCACGGTCGCGCTCGTCTCGGCCTCGGCAACCTTCGACGCGCCCGCTCCCGCGTCCGAAAGCCGCGGTCCGATTCCGGCGAGACCGGGGATCGCTCCTCTTCGCCACACGACGACTTACGTCCTCTCCCCCGAGCGCATGAAGGCGTTGCGATCCGCGGCGCGCGAGATCGGGGTCCCGGTCTCGGAGCGCGAAGACTCCTTGAACGCGTTCGACCGCTCGTTCATCGTCGGCCCGGCGCCGGGCGTTTCGACGGTTCCCGTGCCCGGCGACCTCGACGCGCTGACCGCCTCCCTTCGCGCAGCGCGCGCGCGCGCGGGCTGTCTGATTTTCTCGCTGCACGCGCACGAGGGGATGGAATCCGACCGCTTCGCGCCCGCCGAATTCGTCATCACCGCGGCGCGCGCGGCAATCGACGCGGGCGCCGACGCGGTATTCGGACACGGGCCGCACGTCCTCCGGGGAATCGAGATCTGGCAGGGTCGGCCGATTTTCTACAGCCTCGGCAACTTCGTCTTCGAATACGACGGCATCCGCGAGCTCCCCTACGACGAGTACGACCGGCTGGCCCTGCCGCCCTCGGCGCGAGTCTTCGACTTCTACGACCGCCAGGAGAACTTCGGGAAGTACTCGTACCCGGCGCACCGGGAAAACTGGGAGTCGGTGATCGCCATCCTGCACGGCCGGGGAAACCGTCTCGAGTCGGTCGAGCTGCGCCCGATCACGCTCGGTTTTGGTGAGCCGCGGGGCGTCCGCGGGACCCCGCGTCTTGCCGCGCCCGCAGCGGCGCAGAAGATCCTCAAGGACCTGGACCGGCTGTCGAAGCCGTATGGGACGAGGATCGAAATTCGCGGCGACGCGGGGTGGATTGCTCTGGGACGTTAGGGGTCAGGGGTCAGGGGTCAGGCGGGGTGGAGGGAAACGATCGGATGTCCGCCTCACGCCTCACCCTCACGCCTCGCGCCTGACCGCTCCTCACCCTGGCCACATCGATCGATATCTCGCAATGAGGGGGGCTCCGAAGAACCAGGCCGCGACGGCGCCGAGCCCGAGGAAGACGCCGAACGGGAGCCGCAGCTTGCGCGTCCCGGCCCCCGAGGCGATGAGCGCGATCCCCACGACGCTCCCTGAAAGCGACGCGAGCAGGATCGTGAGCACCACGCCCGCGGGTCCCAGGAACGCGCCGATCATCCCGAGCATCTTGACGTCCCCGAGACCCATCCCCTCGTGTCCGGCGATCTTCTCGTACGCGAACGCCACCAGGAACAGTCCGCCCGCGCCGGCCGCGGCCCCGATCACGGCGGACAGCGGCGACCGGGAGGGAGAGAAAAACGCCAGGCCGATTCCGACGGCGATGCCGGTGAGGGTGATCTTGTCCGGCAGGATCTGAAACTCGGCGTCGATGGCGAGCAGAGCCAGGGACGCGGAGACCAGAAACGCGCCCGACAGCAGGTCACCCCAGTCCTTCGCCCGGAGCGCGACGCAGACCCACAGCGCCGCGTTGATGAGCTCGATCGCGGGATATCGCAACGCGATCGGCGCCCGGCACGCCGCGCACTTCCCACGCAGCGCGATCCACGAGAGAACGGGCACGTTGTGTCGCGCGGCGATCGGCGCGCCGCAGACCGGGCAGTGGGAGCCGGGCCACACGACCGACTCGCCTCGGGGGAGACGGTGAATCAGGACGTTCAAAAACGACCCGACGACGAGTCCCACGCTTCCCGCGATCAGAGGCAGAAAAGGTCCGAAGTCCGCGATCGTCACAGAAGCGCTCCGGCCCTGCGCGGCTCTCCCCGCCGCCAGAGAACGAGGATCCAGACCAGTGCGACGACGCTCAGCGCGGCGCCCGCGTAAAACGCGACCGGGCGGTACGTGAACACGACGCGGTGAGGACCGGCGGATAGCGCCACTGCGCGAAAGACGCCGTCCGCGCGCAGGATCCGGACGGGCTTTCCATCGGTCTCGGCCCGCCATCCGGGAGCGGCGACGTCCGTCAGCACGAGAATCCCGGCGCCGTCCGCGTGGACTTCGGCGGTGATCTTCTCGGGCCGGTCTTCGGACATCCGCGCGAGCAGAAACCCTCCGCGTCCCGACCCTTCGAGGGGCGTGGGCGCCGGCTCCTCCTCCAGGAAGACGTTGCGGGACCAGTCGGTCTCGCCGCGCGCGCGGCGATCCCACGCGCGCTGCGGGTCGCGCTCGAGCGTGAACCCGCGGACGAACGAGAGCCGCGGCCGATACGGATTGATCGGGGCGCGATAGAAATCTCCGATCCGCCGCGAGCCCATGTCCTGCGGGAGATAGGTCGTCCAGAGCACGCGAGCGCTGGCGGACCCGGCCGTCCGCTGGAGGTCCCGGGCGCCGTCGATCGCGTCGGTGATGCGGCGCGCGGCGGCAGTGGCGAGCGGCGAAGCGGTGCGCACGGTTCTCACGCCCTCGAGAAGGTTCGTGTAGCCGACCAGAGCCTCCCGCTGCCGGCGCAGCGTCGACGCGCCGTAATCGCTCTCCGTGAGCACGCGCGGGACGAGCGCGCCCATCGGCGGCGTCAGGACGCGTCCCGAAATCCCGGCGAGAAACGCGACGGGCTCTGGCCGGCGGCGAATCTCCGCCTCCGAAGCGAAGCGGAAGAGACCGCCCCCCGCGATCGCGAACGCCGCCGCCAGACAGAGCGCGGCGGCGGCCGGGAAAAACGCGGAGCGGCCGCCCCTGCCCTCCGGGAGAGCCGCCCCGGCCAGAAGCGCCGCGATTGCCGCGGCCTCGAGGAGGCGCGCCAGAGGCGAGGCCGGAGAGAGGAGGAGGATCGCCGCGGCGAAAACGGCCCCGGCGGCGAGGAACGCGCGGCGGCGGGCTTCGCTTGAAAACCGAAGGGCGTCCACCCCGAGGCCGGCGAGCGCGGCGAGCGCGAACGCCGCCGGAACGAGCGCCTTGGCCGGATAGCGGACCCGGTCGAGCGGCGGAACGCTCCGGAGGAGGGCGCCGACGGGTCCGGCGCTCGACAGAATGATCCCGGCGGCCGCAATCGCCGCGAGGGACCAGGCGAGGCTTCGCCGCTCCCGCTCCAGAAGCGCCGCCGCGGCGGCAATCAACGCCAGCGGTCCAAACGCGAGCGAGGGGAGGTACGTCGTTCCGCTGCCCTTCCTCCCCGCGCCGGCCGCCGAGGCGAGACCCGCCCACTCGACCGCGCCCGCGTCGCGCTCCGCAACCGGCAGTGGAACGCGCCGGTCCGACCCGGCCGCGAGCTGCGCAAAGGGCGCGAGAGCCCAGCCCGCGAGCGCAAGACCGAGCAGAGTGGCCGCGCCGGCCCGGGCGGTCCTGCGGGGCGGTGGCGCGTCGTAACCGCCGTCAGCCGCCGGGCGTGAGCGCCAGGAAAACAGCAGAACGAGCAGAAGGGTGGCGCCGGAGATCTCGGGGCTTCCCGCCATCGCCTGGAGCCCAATGACGGCGGCGAGCCCGACACGCTCGCGGCGGCGGCGAAGCCCGGACCGCGCGAGTGCTACGGCGGCGGGCAGCCAGGCGTACGCGCCGAAGTGGTTCCAGTATGCGGAGAGCGAGGCCGCAAAGCCGGAGGCGGCGAAGAGCAGCGCTCCGACCGCCGCGCCGGCCTCCGAAACCGCCTCCTCGCGAAGGAAGCGCCACATCCCCCAGACCGCGACGGCGAAATGGAAGAGCAGGAAGAGACCCCCGGCGAGGGCCGGGCCGGGGAGCAGAAAGAAAAAGTCCGGCGGATAGAAGACTCCGGACTGGAGATTCGCGAGCCACGGCTCGCCGGCGCCGGAGAGCGGATTCCACAGCGGCAGCTCGCGCGCGCGCAGCCGGTCGGCCGTGTAGAGCTTCAGCGGATAGAAGAAGTCTCCCTGGTCACGAAACGAGGGCGCCTGCCGAAGGGCGAGCGCCGGAAAGAGCCAGAGGACCGGAGGGAAAAGGGCGGACACCCCGAGAAGAGCGCCCGTCCATCGCCGGGCGGTCACCCGCGGGAGCTCAGAAGCGGGGAACGAAGCTCACTGCTGCACGCCTTCCGGCCACTGCACGAACGTCCCGTTGGTGAACAGGATGTCGTCGTTGAAGTCGGTCGTCGTGCCGCAGGTGATCGTGGCAGCAGCCGTCTTGTCACGCCCATAGCTCCGGATGTTGTATTTCGCAAACCCGTTGTTCACGTTGTACACCATGAAGTCGGCCCAGCCGTCCCGCACGGGAGCCATGGCGATGTAGGTCGGGGTGAGGCGGGTGAAGGAGGTCGCAGACAGCTGCACTCCCGCGTCCGTGTAGATGCCGGCGTCGCAGGCGGCCGAGGGAAAGTCGCTGTTGTCCACGTGGTACGCCTCGATTGCGGTCGCGAGCGCGCGCATGTCGCTCATCGTTCTCTTCTGCCTGGCCCGCTGAACGGCGTTCAAGAGGTTCGGGATGGCAATCGCGGCCAGGATCCCGATGATCGCGATCACGATCAGGAGCTCGATCAAGGTAAATCCACGTTGTTTTTTCATTCTAAAAAAAACGGTCCTGACCGGAGTCAGGACCGTTTCCCCTTGCTCGAAAGGAGCGAGTTACTGCTGGCTGCCTTCCGGCCACTGGAGGAAGGTGCCGTTTCCGTAAATGATGTCGTCGTTGAAGTCCGTCGTCGTGCCGCAGGTGACCGTGCCGGAGAGGGCGCCACCGTTGCGCCCCGCGCTCGCCACGTTGTAGTTGTTGTGCGGAGCGTCAACGCTGAAGAACATGAACCGGCCCCAGCCGTCCTGTTTGGGCGGCTGCGCGATGTAGGTCGGGGACAGACGCGTGAAGGAGCCCGTCGTCAGAGCTGTGCCCGCCGTCGTGTACAGACCCGTGGCGCACGCCGCGTCGGGATACACGTTGTTGTCGACCGCGTACGCCTCGATCGCCGTCGCCAGGGCGCGCATATCCGACATCGTCCGCTTCTGCTTACCGCGCTGCACCGCATTCAACAGATTCGGAATGGCGATCGCCGCCAGGATGCCGATGATCGCGATGACGATCAGCAGCTCGATCAGGGTAAAACCGGATTCCCGCTTTTTCATGGAGATTCTCCTGTTCTTCGGTTTCGGCTGAGTTCTGTTTCAGGCTCGCCAGGGGAATTGCAATCGCAAGGCCAGAGCTGTTTCCCTGTTAACCCTCCTGTTTCGAATGTTTACCCGCTGCCGGTCGCCGACCAGGACGGAAACTTGTCACAGCCCCGCCGGGTCCCCTGACGCTTCCGGGCACCGGGCCCCTTCCTCGCGGCTCGGGGTTGCCCGACTCGGAGCGAAGCGGCGGCACGCCAAAAAATCGAAACCCGCACCCGCGCGAGCGGGTACGGGCTTTCTAAGAAGCGCCGAGGGGATCGGTTACTGCTGGCTGCCTTCCGGCCACTGGAGGAACGTGCCGTTGCCGTAGATGATGTCGTCGTTGAAATTCGTGGTCGTGCCGCAGGTGACCGTGCCGGAGAGGGCGCCACCGTCGCGACCCGTGCTCGACACGTTGTAGTTGTTGTGCGGAGCGTCAACGCTGAAGAACATGAACCGGCCCCAGCCGTCCTGCTTGGGCGGCTGCGCGATGTAGGTCGGGGACAGACGCGTGAACGAGCCGGTCGTCAGAGCCGTGCCCGCCGTCGTGTAGAGACCCGTGGCGCACGCCGCGTCGGGATACACGTTATTGTCGACCGCGTACGCCTCGATCGCCGTCGCCAGGGCGCGCATGTCCGACATCGTCCGCTTCTGCTTGCCGCGCTGCACCGCATTCAACAGATTCGGAATGGCGATCGCCGCCAGGATGCCGATGATCGCGATGACGATCAGCAACTCGATCAGGGTAAAACCGGATTCCCGCTTTTTCATTGAGGCTCCATTTCTTTTCGGACCTGTTAACGTTACGACGTGAAAGAGCAAGCGCGGGGCCACGAAGGAAGAGTGGCTTAACTCCTGCTTCTGGTGAGTTTACGTATCCGGCGGGAACGCCGCGGAGGCCGCAAACTGTCAGGGTGCGGGCTGCGCTGGTGACAATTTTTTGCCTGGGGTAAATGCGAACTCCTCGAGGACATCGCCGAAGAGAAGAACCCCGTTCAGGTAGTCCCGCAGGTAGATCCGCTCGTCGTTGCCGTGCCGGCGGGCCGTGTCCGTAATGTTCATCGGGATCGGCGAGTATCCGTACGCCGCGATGTTCGCGCGCCGGAAGTGGATCGAAGTCGTCACGCCTCCGAACATCGGCATCGGGCCGAAGGGGGTCCCCGGGTAGCGGTCGGCCGTCACCTGGAGAAGCAGGCGCGTGAACGGAGTGGGGTAGGGGCTCGCGGTGGTGGCGCCGCTCGAGAAGTCGGTGACGATTTCCACTCCGAGATCCCGGGCCTGCCGGCGCATCGCGTCGAGGTACGGGTCCGGCGCGACACCCGGAGGAGTCGAGACCACGACGTAACAGCGAAGGCCGGGCGGCTTCGAGGCCGGATAGGCGTAGATCTCCGACCAGTGCACCCGGGATTCGAGGAAGCTGCCGTACCGGTCCGGCAGCATCGCGAGCTCCCTCGGATCGCGGCGAACGCGGTCCAGGTGCCGGAGCGGGTCCGTGTACGGATGGGACAGGTGATTGGCGAGGATCTCAAAGGCGTCGACGACGTGGGGGTGCGGCGCGACCGGTTCCCCGGGGAGTTTCCTCCAGCTCTTTACGAGCTGCTGCAGCGGCTCCTTCTCGCCGGCCTGGAACTGCAGAAGTCCGTACCCCGCCTGCACCGTCTCCAGGCCCCAGTACCGGACGTCCCGCAGGATCATCTCGTTCGTTCCACCCTCGTTCAAGACGGCCGAGACGCCCGCGAACCAGTCGCTCCTGTTCTCGAGGAGCCAGCGGCTGCCCCACTTTTGCCCTCCCTCCTCGTCGGCCTCCCCCAGAAACAGGATGTCCGATGCGGGCACGATCCCGTGCCGTTTCAAGTGCCGCATCGCGAGGGCCTGGGCGAGACCGAGGGATTTCATGTCGAAGGCCCCGCGTCCGTAGAGGAATCCCTGCCGGATCGTTCCGTCGAAGGGCTGCGCCTCCTTCCATCCGGTCGGGTACACGTCGGCGACGTCCACGTGATTTAAGAGCAGAAGCGCTCCCTCGCGGCTCCTGCCCGGCAGGCGCGCCAGGATGTTGCAACGCCCGGGGGCGGGACAAACGATCTCGGTCGGGATGCCGTCGCATTCGAAGAACCGGCGGAGGAATTCGACGCCCTCGCTCTCCCCTTTTCCGGCGGTCGTCTCAATGCGGATGTAGTCCCGCAAAAGGGCCACCGGCTCTTCCCGGAGCCATTCCTCGGCCGGACGCTTCAAGTCCGCCGCCATCGCGCGCGTCAAGGCCGGCGGCATGCTCTTACGGCAGGCCGACATCAGTGCGGCGGCGGCGATCAGCACGGCCACGGCCCGGCGTGTCGTCATCGGGTTTCCTTTCTCCGGGCGGACAGTGACAGTGCGAAGACTGCGGCGATCCCCAGGACGAAGAGAGCCGGCCCGAAGCGGGAGAGGTTCCACCCCGGGACCCGCTCGCGCCAGTCGAGCCGGTGAGTGCCCGCGGGGACCGCGACCGCGGAAAACGCGACGTCCGCGGGCAACACGTCCACAGTGCGCCCGTCGAGCGTCACGTCGCGAAACGGAAAGAACCCCCGGACGACGAAGAGCCACGCGGGAGCGGAGGATTGCGTCTCGACGGTCAGGCGCTCGGGACTGTTCTCCAGGAGCCGAATCGATCCGGCCGGCGCGCGGCCTCTGCCGCTCCGGCCCGACTCGACGACGATCTCTCCCGGGGACAGCTGAGCGAGAAGCGGGAGAGCGGAGAGACCCGTGTCCGCTTCGAACCACGTCTGTGCCAGCCGGACTGTCGAGAACGGGCGCTCGTGCTCGTCCCAGATCTGAAGGGAGTCTCCGCCCACCGGCCGATAACCGGCAAACGCCCGCTGGTCGCGGTACCGGATGGCCCAGCGCAGCCCGAGGCCTCCCCAGAAATTCGACGAGTCCTGGTAGCTCGCGGCGATCGCCGCGGTCTGGCGCAGTGTTTCGAGGCGGGAGAGATCCCCGCCGTCGAAGTCGTAGTTCAGGATCGTCGGACGTCCCCAGAGGCTGTGCTCGTAGTGGTCCCAGTTGCGGCGGTAGTTCGGGTCGACGGCCGAATGCGCCGCCTCGATGTCGGAAGGCTTCTGATACGCCGCCTCGCTCAGAGTCGCGAAGAGCCGTTCCGGGTCGCGCTTCGACAGCCAGCGATCGAACGTCGTCGGAGCCAGGAGGTCCTCCTGCGCGGTCGTGAGCGCGATCCGGCGGGTAGCAAGGACGGGCACGAGGGTCAGGACGACCAGCGCGGCGGCGAGGCCCGCCCGGCGGCCGCGCAACGCTTCGAGACCGACGAGGGTCGCCATCCAGAAGAGGCCGCCCTCCGCGAGCGCGGCCGGGATGTGCGAGGCGGCGACCGGCGCGAACCGGCTCTCCGCGCCGACGGCGGCCGTCGCGAAACGGCCGGTCGGGCCGGGCAGCAGGGCCGTCGCGGAGGCGGCGAGTGCCAGCACGGCGCCGACCGCGAGCACCCAGCGCGGCACGCGGGCTCCCGCGCGATACTCCTCGAACGCCGAGGCCGCGAGGATGGCGAGCGCCAGGACGATTCCGACCGCGAACTTCTCGGGATACCGCAGCGGCAGCGGCGACGACACCTGGTTCCAGCGCGCCGGCCAGAGGCTCGGCGGAACCGCGATCGCCAGGGTGACGAACAGGAGCGCCTTCGCGAACCGGACCCCCGGCTTTCTCGAGCGGCGCAGCTTCACGAGGGCGATCAGCGCGAGAGCTCCCGGATAGAGGCTCGCGAAGAACCCGATTTGCTTGTTTCGGAAGACGGGCCAGCCCCAGACGAAGTGCGGATCGACTTCCCAGGTGTTGCCGAACGGAAAGGGAACGACGAGCTCGAGAAGTCGAAACGGCGAGATCGAGTAAAGGAACACCTCTCCGAGCTTCATCCCGAGGACGCTTCGGTTCGTGAACGGAATCCAGAGCGCGGCGGCGACGAGCTGCGGCGCGGCGAGAAGACCGCCGAGGACGAGGCCCGCCGCGACCGCGCCGAGGCCCGCTTTCTGCCCGCCGACCTCGGTTTGAAACGCGAGCCACAGCGCGCAGCAGAGCAGGACGAGCACGCAGCTGAAGACATCACCGATCGAAAACGCGAGCCCGAAGAGAACGGAGAGAAGGAGGATCCGCACGGCCCGGCCTCCCGCGCGCCCGAGCGCCCACAGGAACCAGGGAAGGATCGCCATCCCTGGCTGGATGTTCGTGAAGATGACTTCCGACACCATGACTCCGGAGAGCGCGTACGTGACCGCCCCGATCCATGCGGCCGGTGCGGACAGACCGAGGCCCTGGAGGAGAAGGATCATGCCCGCGCCCGCGATCAGGTGATGAAGGACGGGATAAATCCTCATCGCGACCGGAAACGGCAGAACGGAAAGCAGAGGTCGCACGGGATACAGCGCTCCGGCATTGGGGTTTCCGAGGAGCGGACGGCCGCCGGAAATGTCCGCAAACCAGACAGGCAGCCGTCCGCGGGACCACGCGCTGTGGATCGCGTGCTCGACCGGAAGGTGATAACCGGGCATGTCGCGGCCGGTGAAATTCCGGTGCCGGAACAGCGGGTCGGCGTAGACGACGAGGAGCAGGAGGGCGAACGCGAGAAACGGAATCGCGCGGGCGAGGCGCGCGCGCGGCCCCGCTTCGACGACGCCGGGATTCTCCGATTTCACGCAGGCGGCTGCAGAAAGGGCGCGGGAGTCGTGATCCGCCCGTTCACTTGGCGTCCATGGTCAACGCGGGACTCCGTGCAGTGCGGCAGCCCGGCCGCGCCGTGGCGGCGGCGAAGTCCTCATGCAGGCCCTCAACCGCCCTGCGACCTGATTTTTCTGTCACCCTGGTTGGGAGTTAGCATAGAGGATCGAAGAGGAAAGGCCAAGCGAAGCGCGGTCCACGCGCGCGGAGACGGCCGTGTTCGCGCTCGCCGGAGTGGCGGCCGCCGCGCGGCTGTGGCTTCTGCTCTCGCGTCCTCTCTGGCACGACGAGATCTTCACCCTCTGGGCTTCCCGTCTTTCTTTCCGGGCCCTGATCGGCGCGCTCCGCCTCGACTCGGGGCCTCCGCTCTTCTACGTGCTCGAGAAGCCGCTCGTCCGGCTCGCCGAGGCGCACTCGCTCTCGGACAACGTCGCGCGCGCGCTGCCGTGGATCGCGGCCTCATTGCTCGGCCTTTTCGCGATGTCGCTTCCACGCGGGGCTTCCCGGCGCTGGTTCGTTCTTCTCTGCTCCGCCGCCCCCCTCCTGCTTCTCTACGGCGCCGAAGCGAGGGCGTACGCGCTCCTGGCGCTGATCGACCTGGCCGTCTTCGTCCTGCTCCTCCGCGGCCCGGAGTCCGCCGGGCGCCTCGCTCTCGGCGGAGCGGCCGCGGCGGCGGCCCTGATGACGCATTCCCTCGCCATCCTTTTCGTCGGCGCGGCCGCCGTCGTCGCGATGGCGCGCGGCCGATGGCGGTCTGTCGGGGCTCTCTGCGCCGCCGGCGCCGTCTTCGCTCCGTGGATCCCCGTGCTCCTCCGGCAGCCACGGGGGGCGGCCGCGTGGATCCGCGAGCCCGTCCTCGTTTCTGCCGGCGGATTCCTGTCGTCTCTCGGCGGCGCGGGCCGTCTCGCGCCAAACTTCGGCGTGGCGCTGCCCGCGGCGCTCGTCCTCGCGGGCGCGGCCGTCGCCGTGACAGCGGCGCTCTTTGCCCTTCGGTCACCGGATCCGGATGCCCGAGCCGCCGCCTCGGTGACACTCCTGACCCTCGCCGGAGTGGCGGTCGTGTCCCTCGTCCGCCCCGCCGCGTTCGCGGGACGCACCGAGATGGCCGTTCTCGCGGTGTGGCTCTGGGGCCTCGCCGCCGCCGCCAGAAGCAGCCGGCCGGCAAAGATCTGCGCCGGCGCGGTGCTCGCAATCAGCGTGGTCTCTGCGACGGTCGTCCTCGCTTCTCCCCTGCCTCGATCTCTCCCGGCCGAGGCCGTCGCGGCCCTCGTTCCGCGGCTGCATCCCGGCGACGCGGTGGTCGCCGGCGCCGGTTTCTACCTTCCGGCGCTCCTCTCCGGGGACCGGGGCAAGATCCCGGGCCCGCTGGAGTCCTATCCCCCGGAGCTCACGCTCCATCCCGGATGGTTCACTCCGCGCCCACCGACAGACGCTGACGTCGCCACGGTCGAACGGTCTCTCTCCTCGTCCGCACGCGGGCGTCGGACGTACTTCCTCCTGCATCCCCTCCAAGAGAGCCCGAAGCTCGCCGAAATGCTGGCGGCGCAAGGGACGGCGCGAGTCGTCGCGCGCCTTCCGGACGCGGTGCTGATCCTGTTCGTGAAGAAGTAGCCCCGGGAGAAGCCGACGATTTAGTCCCGGCGCGCGATCGCCAGCAGCGACAGACCGTAGGCCGGCGGGGTCTGCTCCTCGCGGCGCAACAGCGGCAGGATCAGAGAAAAGGCGCGGAGCTGCGCGCGCGGGAGAACCCGGCGTTTCAAGACCCGCCCGTTCAGCCACCACCCGAAAACACCGGGCCGGTTGACGAATCGGGAGTCTTCCAGCGCGAACCCCGCCCGAAGGAGCTTCGCCTCGAGCTCCGCCTTTTCGTAGCGGCGAAAGTGAAGCAGATGCTCGTCGAGTGTCCCGTAGATACGCTGAAGCGCGGGGACTAAGAGCGCCAGGCGCCCGCCCGGCTTCAACAGCGCATGCATGTCGGCGAGCGTCGCCTCGTCCTGCTCGATGTGCTCGAGGACGTTGCAGCAGACGATGGTATCGATCCCGAGGCGCTGAAGCTCTTCGCGCGCCGCCGGAGCGAGAGGGAACTCGTAGGAGGCGACGCGAACACGGGACTCTCCCCGGAAGACGCCCTTCAGGTACTCGACCGCGACGGGATCGAGGTCCGAGGCGACGACGAGCTCGGGAGGGGTGGCGCCGTTCTCCGCGATGTGCCGCGTCAGGTTGCCGAAGCCGGCGCCGATCTCGAGCACGCGCTTCCCGATCGCGCGGCGGAACCGGTCGACGATCCAGCGGTTGTACGGCTCGAGCCTGGCCATTCTGGAGAGCGTCACGTGGCCGACGTTGTTCGACTCTTCGGTTTCCCGGACCCCGTGCCGCACGATCGTGGCGAGCGCCGAGAACCCGTCCTTCCAGCCGATCTTCTTGCCCTCTTCGTACGTGCGGCCGTAGTACGAGATCGGGACCTCGTAGATGCGGTATCCGCGGCGCGCTACCTTCGCGGTGATCTCCGGCTCGATGCCGAACCGACGCGATTCGATCGAGATCGACTGGATCACCTCGCGGCGGAACATTTTGTAGCAGGTTTCCATGTCCGTCAGGTTCAGGTTGGTAAACATGTTGGACGCGAGTGTGAGCATCCGGTTTCCGATCGTGTGCCAGAAGTACAGCACCCGCCGCTCGCCGCCTCCGAGAAACCGGGAGCCGTAGACCACGTCCGCATGTCCGTC
>JBBROA010000089.1:0-17419 GCA_038229875.1 Thermoanaerobaculia bacterium
AGGGGAACCGAGGTGACCGTCGTCGTGTTTTCGTCTTCGTCGAAGAACACGATCGAGGGGACCGCTTCCTGAGACGAGCAGGCGCCGGCGGTGCCGGTCTGCGAGGTCGTCAGGTCGCGAAGGAACGTGGCAGCCTGGCCGGAGGCCGCGCCGGCGCCAACCGTGGCACCCGCACGCCAGACGATCCAGTTGGACGTGATGCCCGCGCCCTCAAAGTAGCGAGCCGCGTACTTCAGGCCGAGGGGCTCACGCTCGTCGCCGAATCCACGATCCCAGGGAGCGATGACCGCGAGGTCCGTCGGGGAGACGCCGGTTCCGCAGTTCGTGCAGAAGTTTTCCGTCGCCGGGGACCAGTAACGGCCGTAGAACGTCCGGGTCCGCGCCGTCGTCGTCTGGTCGAACGCGCCGACCGGGGCCGGGTTGTTCGCGAGAGCGCCGAAGGAGCGATCCGACTCGATGTTGACCGTGGACGCGCCGAAGGTCGGGATGCCGGTGGAGGACGTGAAGATCACCTCGCCCCACAGGTTGTTCTCGTTGCCGATGGCATCGTTGGCGTAATAGAGAGGATCGGACGGGTTCGACAGGTTGCAGTAGTTGACCATGTCGATCGTGATGTAGCCATGGATCAACCCGGTGATGACCTGATCCGGGGCCGCGGTGCAGCCGAGGGAGTCAGGCGTCGTGTCGAGCGAATCCAGGGTGTTCAGCTGGAACGAACCGCCCTGCGTGAACGCCGGCGTCGGATAGAGCGCCGTCGCCAGGGTGTTGTCTTCCGGGGTCGTCGGCGAGTTCGGACGCACGCGGAGGAAGCCGGTCGGGTAGACCGCCGCCGCCGAGTTGCGCTGACACACGTCGCTGGCCACCGAAACGTGGCTGGTGTTGATCGGGGTGGACGGGAGGTTGCCGCGCAGGATCTCGGACATCCGCATCGCCTGGATGTCAAATCCAGTCAGGGCGACGTTGAAGTCGAGAACGAGCACGGACCGCTCGTTGAACACGGAGACGTGGGCGATCGTCGGCGCCGCGGAGGCGTTTCCGATCGTCACGATCGTGTCCAGAGCTGGCTGAAGGCCGGCGCTGGTCGAGGTCTGGGGCGAGCCATCGGCGTTGAACGTCACCTGGAACCAGGGGACGAGCAGGGTCGCCGCCGGCCGCTGGTCGACGGTACACGTGACGGCGCTCGCGCTGTTCGCAACGGCGAACAGGGCGACGAGCACCATGCACGTCACAAAAGTCTTCTTCATTATTGAGATCTCCTCGTTACGGTTAACTGCGGAAATGAACACACACGCTTGAGACTTCATCGTCTCGATCCCATCACCTCCCGTTTATTTTTTTCTCTCGGATTCCCTCAAAAGTTTCTTTTTGGGTGCTGACACAACGGAACTTTCGACTCCCATTGGGTTTGGAGACATCTTCGACTCTGCTCCGAGGGGAGTCAAGGGAAAAGATCGGGTTTTATGCCGTCCGATCATTAAATCGATGTTAACCCGAGCTTTTGTAGACGCTTAAAGCTCCGGGTCGGCGCTGGACGCTCAGGGACGGTTCAGGTACACGCTCCACCCGCCGGGGTCGCTCGGCGACGACGACGGAACGGTCTTCGCGATCACGAGATCCAGGCGTCCGTCGCCGTTCACGTCGACCAACCGGACGCACTGCGCCTGCGAGTTGATCGCGGGCTCCTGCGCCTCCGGCAATTCCCGGAACTGGCCGTCCGCGCCCTGCAGGAAGATCCGCACCTTCTTGGACTCGCTGTCGGGAAAAACGATGTCGTCGAGCCCGTCCCCGTTCAGGTCCCCCATCGCAACCGCGTAGAGGAAGGCGTTGCTCCCCTTCTTGCGAAAGACGCGGTGGACCGTCCAGGCTCCGTCCTTCAACGAATAGACGTTCAAGCCGAGAGCGTTCCGAAGCGGCTCCTGCATGAACTTGCTGTAGGCGTCCACGAACGCCGGAAGCTTGCCGGGTCCGAACGTTCCCGGCCGCGTCGAGAAGTGAAAGGCGTACGACTCGAGCTCGGCAAACGCGATCGGAAGGAAGGCCCCCTTTCCCGTGTTCTTCCACAGGAGCGTCTGCGCCGCGAAAACGTGGCTGCCGGTCAGCAGGTCCATTTTCCCGTCGCGATCGTAGTCCCAGGGGTTCATGGAATACGAGTACGCCCCGCCCGGCAGGCTCTGGCTGCGGAACTCCCACGCGCGCGGCGACCGATAGAGGTACGTGCGCACCTGGTTCAAGTCGACCGCGTCGCCCGAGTTGTCCACGATGTCCCGCGATGCGACGATGTCGAGGTGGCCATCTCCGTCGACGTCGACGAGCGCAACGGCCTGGCTCGAGAAATCCCGCTGTGGCAATCCGCGACGGACGACCGTGAAGCCTCCGGCGCCGTCGCCGAAGAGAGCCACGAGACCGCCGTTGTGAGACGCGGTCACGATGTCCATTTTGCCGTCGCCGTCGATGTCGCCCGCGGCGATGCCGCCGTAATCCACCGCGAAATCGGGCCGTTTCCTTCCGTCCTCGACGAACGAAAGGGGCCACGCGGTGAAGCGGCCTTTGCCGTCGCCCAGCCACACGTGCGGTTTCCCGTCGCCCCCGAGGCGCGCGGGCGGTGCGACGACGTCGGGGATCCCGTCGCCGTTCATGTCCGCCATCACGAAGCTCGCCCGCCAGAGCCCTTCGCCCGGCAGGCCCGTGTTCGCGAGCTCCTCGAACCGCAACGGCGCGGCCCCTCGCACCGGCGGGATCTCCTCGAAGTCTGCGAGCGGGGCGACCGGAGTGCGCTCCGGCGGAACCGGAGTCGCCGTCACGCCGCGGCGCGCGTTCTCGGCCGCCGCGATCTGCTCGGGGAGGATCTTCGTCGTCCAGACGTAGTAATAGTTTTCATCCTCTTTGAAGAACTCGACGGGGAGCGGGATGATCGGGCTGCGAATGTGCCGCTCATCGACGCGGATGTACTCCTTCTTCGGGTACCGCTCGACGAAATGCGTCTCGTCCTCTTCGATGACGTTCGGGTTGACGCGCCGGCGCGCCGAGGGCGTCGGGGTGAGGCTTCCCGCGGGCGCCGCGGAAGACGCCGCCGGCCGGGCGGGTGCGGGAGAGGAGGAGCTGGTGCAGGCCCAGATCCCGAGCGACACGATGGCGGCCGCTCCGAGCGCAGTCAGATTCGACGCAGTCCTGTTCACGAAACCTCCTCGATCACGGGTTTGTTGAGCCGGTTCGGACCGTCCAACGTGGACCGGTCGCCGGCTGTTCCAGGTGGCGCCTCAAATCAGATCGGCGAAATGAGGGCGCGCGCGAAAAAACAGAGCGCCGCCGAGCGCAGCCGCCGCGGCGGCGCAGACGACGAGATAGAGAGCGGAGCCTGCGTCCGGGAGCATATGGAGCGTGAAGGCCCGGCGGTACCACTCGGTCAGATGCGTGATCGGGTTCGCCGCCAGGATCGGGCGGAACCTCGCCGGAACGAGTGCCGCGGGGTAGACGATCGGGGTCGCCCAGAAGATGACCGTCAGCCCGATGGAGATCGCCTGGGCGGCGTCGCGCAGAAACGTCGTGACCGTCGCGGCGATGCACCCGATCCCGAACGTCAACAGGACCTGGAGGAAGAGGGCCGGGATCGCGAGCAGGGCCCATCCGAAGGAGAAATGCCCGACCATGGCGACATAGACCCCGTAGACGGCAAAGCCGATCACCTGGTTGACGACCGCAGCCAGAATGGCGGAAAGGATCAGGGTCTCGATCGGAAACACCGTCTTTTTGACCATGGCCGCGTTGTCGGTCAGAGCGGAGGAAGACCGGGAAATCCCCTCGGAAATGGCCATCCAGGGCAGCAGCCCGGCCATCAGAAACTCCGGAAAACTGGCATATCCCTTCTCGACGGGCGCCCGGAGGATGACGGCGAAGACCGCCGTATAGAGAAACATCCAGAGGACGGGGAGCGCGAACGCCCAGAGCACCCCCAGCCCAGACCCGGCGTAACGGGACCGCAGGTCGCGGACAACCATCTCTTTTAAGAGGAAAACGCGGGCGGAAAGAGGCTTGTCGCTTGACATGCGGAGAGGGAGGGGGATTATAGTGACCTGACCTTATGGCGCAATAGCATCCAGCCTCGAATCAGCCTCCCCTTCCGAATCGGCCCGGAGCACCTGTACTCGATCGATACACAAATTCATCCACGGCGACACCGCAAATCCGCCGCAAGGCAAAGGCCCGTCAATGTCTTCCCCGCTGTCGCCCCGCAAGATTCACCTGGTCGGCTCGCGGATCCGCGAGCTGCGCAAGGGCCGGCGGCTCACCCAGACGGAGCTCTCCGAGAAGATCGGGGTCGCGCAATCGGACCTCTCCCGCATGGAGCAGGGCGAGTACAAGGTCGGGCTGGACACGCTTTTCAAGATCCTCCAGGTGTTCGATCTCAAGATGGGCGAGTTCTTCGGAGAAACCGAGGCGGCCGCCGAGGCCGAGGCCCGCGAGCTCGTGGCCGACTTCGAAGCCCTTTCGGGCGACGCCCAGCGCGAAGTGCGCGACTTCGTCCGCTTCAAAAAGATGCTCCAGCAGCAGGAAAAAGAAGAACCGGGCAGACCGGAGACCCCCGCGGGCGAGCCGGAAGATAGGTCTTGAGTTTCGATGACCCGTCCCGGACAATGATCGGATCCATCTCTGCTGGACCAGTGAGCCCGGATAAGCCATGAGCGAGCGCCGAAAGCATCTCGAGTTTCTCCGGAAGACCGCCCGCGAGGCGATCTGGGCCGGTGACTACGAGCGCGCGCTCACTCTCTACGATGACGCGCTGTCTCTCGCGCGCTCCTGGAAAGACCGCGAGCACGAGGATCTCTTTACGTGCAACCGCGCGACCACGCTGATCGAGATGGACCGGCAGGATTTCGACCTGTCGCGTTTGAAAGAAATCCTGATCAGGAACCCCTCGAGCTACAACGGCGTGTTGGCCGCCTACGTGTCCGCCAACGCCCACGAGGCGCGCGGCGAGTACGCGAAGGCTCGCTTCTACGCCCAGACCGCCCTCGCGAAGGCGCGGGATCTCGGCGAAGAGGAGCTGACGGGGACGTCGCTCAACCTCCTGGCCGGCTTAGAGCTCCACGAGAGCCGGTTCGAAGCGGCGCGAAGTCTGTTCGAGGAAGCGCTCGACCGCCTGGAGTCGGAGGGCGAAAGCCTTTCGCGGCAGGCGGCCGTCGCGGCGGACAACCTCGGCTACTGCCACATCGCGCTCGACCGGATGGACGTGGGCGTGCCGCTCGTCGAGCGCTCGCTGTCGGTCCTCGACCGGCTCGGCGCCCGCCAGGCGATGGACTACCCCTCGCTCGACCTCTGCTTCGCTCACGTGAAGCGGAACCGGCTGGACGACGCGGAGAGCTGGGGAATCCGCGCGCTCGGGCTCGGCAAGGAATTCGGCCGCGACGACGTCGTCAAGAACTCGCACTATCTGCTCGCCGAGACGTACTCGGAGATGGGGCGCGAGTCGCAGGCGGACGAGCACTACGAAGCGCTCGCCACCTACTACCCGAGCTTCCCCGCACTGAAGCACTACCTCCGTCAGATCAGCCTGATGGAAGTCATCAACCTGAGAGCCTGAGATGAACAGGCTGACGTCTCCGCGCTGGACCGCCGCTCTCGTCTTCGCCGCCGCGTTCTTCTGCGTGTCGGGCAGCGCCCGCGCGGAAGAGAAATCGCTGCTGGCGCCGGACGGCACCGTTTACACAGTCCGGTCCGGACCCGCCGCGGACCTCTCGGTCACGGGCGCCGGGATCCGTCCCGACGACAACCTGATCGAGTGGACCTCGCTCTCGCAGGACGGCGCTCGCGCGCTCGGCATCATTCCGAACACGGCGTCGCACAACCCGAAGCTCAATCTCGATCTCGCGTTCGACGAGCAGAGCGGCTCCCTCGTCCTCCTGTGGAAGGAAGAGCTCTCGGTCTTGAACGTCCTGCACCTCGGTGTTTTCCGCCAGGGCGCGTGGAAGCAGCTCGACCTGCTGCCAAATCTCGGGTTCGCGCACGCCTACAACCCGCGGATGCTCCTGTCGCACCAGGTCGTCCACTGGCTCGACGAGAACGGCAAGGACGCCTGGAAGACGCGATCGCTTCTCTCGGTGATCTGGTGGGAAGAATCGCAGTACGCGCAGGCGCGCTACGCGCCGATTTTCTTAGACGAAGACACGAGCGCGAACGACGTCCCGGTCTACGACCTGCCCTCGACGGTGGGCGGCGGCGGCGTTCCGACCTCCTACGATGAAGTCCCTCCCGCCGCCTACCTGTACCCGAGCCTCCAGCTCGAAGGTCCGGGCGGCGCGATCCTGGCGAGCTTCGCTGATCTCGGGTCCAAGAAGCAGTACGTGGTGCGGATCGCGTTTCCGACGGACCTCGGCGCCGCGGGGCCGAACGCGAAGACCACGTTGCGCCGCCGGATCCCGGTCGTCGGCATCACGATGCAGGGCCCGGTGGCGATGAATCTTCCGGCCGAGCTGTCCGTGCCGATCTTCACGATCGTGGGCCCGACGTACAACCCGACCTTCGTCTGGCAATCGGACAAGTCGGTCAAGTTCATCCGTTACGACGTCGCCTCGGGAAAGTGGTCCGCGCCGCGCACCGTCGCCGTCACCGACGAGATGTCGGTCGAAAAGGCGATGCAGCTCGTGCAGGAGATGGCGACCAAGAATTAGCTGTCAGCGGACGGCTACAACCCCTTCGGCAGGTCCGCGCGCACGGGCTTCTCGTACAGCGAGTCGAGCAACGTGGCGGCGTCGATTCCAGCGGGAGTTTCGGTCTTCGGGACCATGATCCGGATCGTGTAGATGTGGTCTCCGGTCTGCCCGGTCCGAGGGTTCTTGACCCCCTGCCCGCGAAGGCGGAACTTCTGCCGGCTCTGCGATCCCGCGGGGATCTTCGCTCGCCGCAGTCCGTGCACGGTCGGGACCTCGACCTCCGCCCCGGCGTAGGCCTCCTTCACGGTGATCGGAAGGATCCCGTGGATGTCGTCACCCAGCCGCTCGAAGTAGGGATGCGGGGCGACGCGCACGGTCACGTACAGGTCGCCGGCGGAGCCGCCCCGCGAGCCCTCGGACCCCTTGCCTGGAATCCGGATCGTTCCTCCATTTTCGGTTCCTTCGGGAATCCGGATCTTGACCGTCTCCGCCTCCGCGACCCGGCCCGACCCGCGGCAGGCGGGGCAGGCCTCCCGCCCCACGCGCCCCTTGCCTTCGCAGTTCGGACACTCCTTTTCGCGCCGGATGGACAGCGAAGCGAACCCTCCGAGGACCGCGTCGCGGAACGGGATCTCGATGCTTCCCGAGGAATCTTCGCCCTGTTCGCGGGCCCGCCCGCGCGCTCCGCCGCCTCCGAAGAGGTTGCCGAAGATGTCGCCCAGGTCGGCAGGGTCGAACTGAAAGCTCTCAAACGGTGAGCCAGCGGCGCCCGATGGCCGTGGCTGCGGTCCCCGACGGTCGTCCTGGCGGGCGGCGCCGGGATCGAAACCAGCCGAGGGACCGGCGTGGCCAAAACGGTCGTAGGCCCGCCTCTTGTCCTGTTCCCGCAGGACGTCGTAGGCCTCCTGGACTTCCTGGAACTTCTTCTGGGCGTTCTTGTCCCCCGGGTTGACGTCGGGGTGGAGCTTGCGCGCCAGGCGCCGATAGGCCTTCTTGACGTCCGCCTCGGAAGCGTCCCGGGAGACCCCCAGAACTTCGTAGTAGTCGCGTTTCTTCATGGGTTTGCGGGATTATAACGAGCCGGGAACTTCCCTATTGACAGGCGCTCGCGGTCTAATATTATTAGGCGCTACCCGGATATGCCTCTAATCTTATAAGGTGAGGCACCGCGAGGGAGACATGACGATCGACGACATCGACCTCCGGATTCTGGACATGCTCCAGCGAAACGGCAAGCTGTCTCAGGCCAAAATCGCCGGCGCGGTCGGCCTGACGACCCCTTCCGTGAACGAGCGCATCAAGAAAATGGAGCGTCACGGAATGATCAAGGGGTTCGTCGCCCTCCTCGACCACGAGAAGATGGGGTTCCCCCTGACCGCCTACGTCGACGTCGCGCTCGAGCACCCCCGGTTCGAAAAAGGGTTCGTCGACGACCTCGAGAAACTGCTGGGCGTTCAGGAGTGCCATTACCTCGCCGGAGAGTACGCGTACCGTCTCAAGGTGAAGGCGGCGGACACCGCCGCGCTGGCGGACTTCCTCCAGCGGCGGCTCCTGTCGATCAAAGGCGTCACCCGGACGCGCACGCAGCTCTCACTCTCCTCGAAAAAAGAATCGACGCTCCTCCCGCTCATCATCGAGGCGGACCCCGAGAAGAAATAGCTCGGGTTCCTTTTTGGACAAGTTCCGCCCGGTCCAAACCCGTCTCTCGCCCGATGAGCTCAGCATTCCCCCGCCATTTCGCAGGTCGAGAACAACCGCGACCGCACCGGTTTCCGGAAATGGCGGGCGTCCGCCCGGCTTTCGCCGGACGGGTCGGCCGGTTGGCCTAAAAGGTGGGCTGCCTAGGGGTTGGGGGCGAAACGGGGCCGGACCGTAACGCGCAGCGCCCGGTCTGGTTGTAGGGAGGCTTTGGCGGCGGGAGAGATCCAGAAATTCCACATAGCTTGTCTTTGGCAAAGCAACAAGGGTGCCAACTGAGGCGTTCGCTGTCAGCCGCTCTCAGCTGTGAGTTCTCAGTCCACCGATCGCCCGTCGCCCGTCGCCCTTCGCCCTTCGCCCTTCGCCCTTCGCCCTTCGCCCTTCGCCCTTCGCCCTTCGCCCTTCGCCCTTCGCCTAGAACCGATACATGACTCCCCCATCCGCGGTGAGAATCGAGCGCGAGGTTCCCGATTTGAAGAGATGAACGGTCAGACGGCCGACGAGCGAGAGACGCCGCCAGACTCGAAGTGATCCGTCGACGCCGAGGTGGCCTCCGAGCACCGTCTCCTTCGGATCGGTGAACGACGCAAATCCCGCCGGGGCGGCGTCGGGGCGGATGCGGTAGCCGCCGATCCCTCCGAAGAAACCGGATGTGTAGTCGCCCTCCCAGAACTCGTACGAAACGCCGATCGTTCCGTAATCAACGCGACTATTGAGCTCCGGCGCCAGGAAATTCACGCCGGCGCCGTCGGTCACGACGCGGCCGGAATTCGCTCCATTCGTGTTGAGCGAGCCCCAGGTCCCGCGCAGTCGAACCCGTTCTTCGAGAGCAAACTCTCCCCACACCGACAGGTTTCGCGACCGGAACTCCTCGAACGAAAACCGGTGCGACACGTCGTTGACCGTTCCCAGGGAGGCTCCGAGCGCCCAGCTCTGCGCGAGGGCCGGGAGGCCGCACAACAGCACACCCGCCATCAGCATCAGAATCCGGATTCGCTCAAACATTGGCACCTCCGTCCCGGAGTTTAGCCTCGAAGAGAAAAGCCACATTTCGAATGCGGCGATCGAGCCCGGGGCTACAATCCGCGTCCCATGTCTACGGAGGCGGAGCCGAGTTCGCGGAACGCGAAACAGGGTCCCTGGGCGCGCTTTGCCGGATCCGTCCTCTTTCCCTCCGTCTGTCTGACCTGCGGGACGCAACCGGTCGACGGATTCCGCGCCGGTGGAGTCTGCGAGAGGTGCTGGAGCGAAGTTCCCCCTGCCGAGCCCGGATGCGTTCGATGCGATGACCCGCTGCCGGCCCTCGACGCGAAGGTCTGCGGCCGCTGCACCATCGATCCTCCTCACTTTCTCCGGCTGCGCTCCGCGGCGCCGTACCGGGGGGTCGCCCGTGACCTGCTGATCGCGTTCAAGTTTCGAGGCGCGTCGTTTCTCGCCCCGCACCTCGCCCGCCGGATGGCGGGGCTCGACTTCGAGACCCGCTACGACGAAGTCGTCGCTGTGCCCGCGACGCGCTTCTCGCGGCTGCGGTGCGACCCTCCGGCGGAGCTCCTCGCGCACGCGGTCGCGACGCTGCTCGACTCGCCCTTCCGGCCTCGAAGACTGGTCAAGGTGCGCGAGACGCGCCGGCAGAGCGGCCTTTCCGCCCGGCTGCGCCCCGACAACGTCCGGGGTGCGTTCGCCGCCCGCGGGCCGGCGCCAGCGAATGTTCTCCTGGTGGACGACGTCGCGACCTCCGGCGCGACCGCACGGGAATGCGCTCGAGCGCTCCTCGCTGCCGGCGCGCGCACCGTCGAAGTCCGGTGCTTCGCTCGCGCGACCCGCGACGACGAGGTGCGGCCCGCGTCGTGGCGGGACCGCGGTGGAGAGATCGAGTGAAAGCATTGAACTCTGTCGTCGTCCGCACGCTGCCCCTCGTACCGAAACGTCTCGTCCGCGTTTTCTCGTCACGGTACGTGGCCGGAGAGACGCTGCCGGAGGCGCTCGCGGTCGTGCGGCAGTTGAACGACGAGGGCTGCGTGGCCACCCTCGACGTGCTCGGAGAGGACGTGACGCGCGCGGAGGAGACCGAAGAGACCGTCGTCGAGTACATCCGCGCGCTCCATGCCCTCGCGGCGGGAAAGCTCGACTCGAACATCTCCGTCAAGCTGTCCGCCCTCGGTCTCAAGCTCGACCCGGCGGAGTGCCGCCGCCAGTTCGCCCGGATACTCGACGCCGCCGCCGAGCACGACACGTTCGTGCGCATCGACATGGAGGACTCCTCAGTCACCGAAGAAACGATCCGCATCTACTTCGAGGCGCGACAGCGCACTCCCCGCGTCGGCATCGTCCTGCAGGCGTACCTCCACCGAAGCCGCGCCGACGTCGCGCGCGTGCTCGAGGTCGGCGGAAACGTCCGGGTGTGCAAGGGCATCTATGTCGAGCCGCCCTCGATCGCGTACCAGGGCCGCGAGGAGATACGGGACAACTACGCGTCGATGGTCGATGACCTGCTCGGTGCCGGGTGCTACGTCGGAATCGCCACCCACGACGAGACGCTTGTCGAGCGCGCTCTTGCGACGATCCGGCGGCTTGCCCTTCCACGGGAAGCATACGAGTTCCAGATGCTGCTCGGCGTCGCCGGCGATCTGCGGCGGCGTCTCGTCGCCGGCGGGCACCGGCTCCGCGTGTACGTGCCGTACGGACGGTCCTGGTACGGGTACTCGATGCGGCGCCTGAAGGAAAATCCGGCGATCGCCGGCCACATCCTGCGGAATTTTTTTTCGAGAGAGCGGCGGTAGGGAGACGGCCGCGGTACGCGGTCAACGGATAAGGCCGACGAAGACCCGCCATTCGAGGACGAATGGCCCCCTGCCGGCGCCCAGGAGGGAGAGACCCGGGACGGCTCCCCCGTGACCCGGAGCAGGAAACCCCAGGGTGCCGGTCTCGCCCTGGATTAAGGCGTCTCAGCGGGTTGACCCAGTAAAATTCAGGGGCATATACTTGGAAGCCGGACCGTTTGGTCCGACAGTATGAGACGTCGGTTTCCCGTTTTGCTGCTACTTCTCCTCCCGCTCCTCTGGCCGGGATCGGCGACCGCTGAGCCTCCCGCTCCTCCGATTTCCGGGGTGGTGAGTCACCTGCAGAAGCCGATCTCGGACGCGCTCGTCGTCTTCTACAACCTCGGCGACACGTCGCTCACGCGCTCGCGCACCGCCTCGGACGGGACCTTCGTGGTTCCCTCGGCCCCGGTCGGCGTTTACGACCTGGTGGCCTACAAGCGGGGCTTTCTTCCCGCCCTGATCCGCATCTGGCATCCGTCTCTGACGGGTGCGCTCTCCGCCGTGAGAATTCAGCTCCAGGTCCGGGGGGCGGTCCCATCGGGCGAGACGCCGCAGACTTCGAGCGTGTGGGAGCTTCGCGACCGCGTGCCGTCGGACATCCTGCGCGAGATTTCGCTCGAAGAGGATGGTCCATCGAATCTTCCCGCGATGGCGGGCGGCGACCACCTGCGGCTCGATCGCGCGATGGGCGGCGAAGTCCGCTCCGTCGCCGGTATGTCGACCGAGACGTCCCTCTCCCGCACCGCCGTGGGCGTCCGCGGGGGACTCCCGAACGGTTGGAAGTACGACCTCCGCGGTGACTATGCGGCGCTCAGCGACGGCGCCGGGGTGATCGCGGATCCGTCCCGCGCGACCGGAAATTCGGCCGGCCTTTCCGTGGACCTCTCCGCCTCCGACGCCGACCACGTGCGCGTCGCGAGTCGGCGCCATACCCTGTCGTTCAGCGACGACCGCGCCGCGAGCGTGCAGACGCACGCGCTCAGCTGGAGCCGCGGCGAAGAGGCGGGCTACGTCGAATCCGTCGCGGCCCGTTACGTCGATGAAACGAACCTCTACCGCGCGACCTCCGCGGGCACCTCGTTCTTCCCTCTCGCTTCCCGCACCTGGGAAGTTAAGGGAAGGTACGCGCGGCCCGCGGGTGACTCCCCGGGCACCTCCGTGTCGATGACGTACCGCCACCGCGAAGGCACCATCGGTCCGTCCGGCGTGGGAACGGACGGGGCCCTGCTTCTGTCCGCGCCCGACGCGGATCTCGCGGCGGCGGCTTCGACGCGGGTCTTCTCGCGCGGCGAGCTCGAGGGCGGAGTGGTGGCGCGGTACCTCTCGGGCGGATACGGGGTCGCGCCGCGTATCGCGGCCCGCTACAACGTCGGCGATCAAACGTATCTCTTCGTGCGCGGCCTGTACCGCGTCGCGGAATCGGCGGCGGTCACGACGAACGTCCTGCCGCTCGTCGCGTCCGTTGAGGACTCGAGCGAAGCGACTTCGGGCAAGGCCTTCTCCGTCGGCATCGAACGGCGCGCCGGTCAGGGCGCGACATTCCGACTCGAGGCCTCCAACCAGCGGATGAACGAGGCCGTGCGCGCGTTCTTTGAAGGCGACTTCCTCACGGACTTCGACAGTGTTTACCTCTTCGACGGCAACATCCTGCGCCAGTACCAGGGCACGCTGACGCACCGGCTCACGGACACCGTCTCCGGCACGCTCGGCGTCCGGTACGGCACGATCGACGGGCAGATCGGCACGACCTCCGCTCGGCTCTTCGGGATCGACGACAACCGCGGCCGCTTCTGGACGGCGCGCGCGGGCATCGAGGTTCTGCCGACGCGGACCGGAATCGCGCTGCTCCTTCGCGGCGCGCGCCAGCAGCTCACGACCCCCACGGGCGTCCACCTGAATCAGTCTGACAAGATCGCGATCTCGATCGCCCAGGACCTCTCCGTGATCGGCCTGACTCCGTTCGGGTCGGACTGCAAGCTCCTGATGGCTCTCGAATCCGCGCGAAGCACCGCTTCGAGCGATCGCGAAGATGCCCCCGTGAGCAACCGGCTGCTCGGCGGACTCGCGATCGCGTTCTAAGCCTTCGCCTCCGCTTCCATCGCCTCCGCTCATTACGGGACGCGCTCACGCGCCGCCCAGCGGCTCGCCTGCAGGCTCGACCGCTGGCCTCGTCCCTCCGTTCGCTGCGGCTCCCGCCTCGAGAGGCTCCTCCCTCCCTCTGGTCGGGAGACTCCTCTCGATGCGAGCTTAGTCAGCTGTTCGATTGAAGCGCAGCCGCTCCCCTTCCGCTCCCTCGGATGAGCAGGACCCGGGGCGGCGGATTGAGGCCCTTCTTCCTCGCCTGCTGCAAGTTGCCGCGAGGGGGCAGGCGGTTTCGGGAAATTTTGGAGCGTATTCAACGTTTTGGATTTCGAGAGTCGGGGACGAAAACGCCGAAAGACGTAAGTGCTGATTCCAGGGATGTTGCACGCTGTTAATCCGTTGGAGCCCATGGCATTCGGTTTGCTGAATCGGATGATCGTGACCCGCCCCCTGCCCCGAGCTCTCAAAGGCCTTCTCGGCGTCCTCGCGGTCGTCCTGGTGGCGGGGACTCTGGGCCTTTCGTTCCTGTCGTTCTCCCGGAAAGTGGAAAGCTTCACCCGCGCGGGATTCGAAGGTGGGACCGCCGGGGGCGCTCTCGTTCTGCGCTCGGTCGAGAAAGAAAGCGCCGCGGCACGCGCGGGACTCGCTGCCGGGGACCGGGTGATCACCGCGGACGGGCGGACGGCGGCCTCCATTGCCGAACCGGACCGGACCCTCGCGAGAAAACCGTTCCCCCACCGGCTCTTAGTCGAGAGGCGCAGCGAGATCCGGGAAGTCCTCCTCGGCAAGGTGGCTGCACGTCCGGACTGGCCCTATGTCTTTCTCTCGTTCGTCGGGCTTCTGTATCTCACCATCGGCCTCTTCACCGCCGCGCGCGACCGGTCCGACGCCTCGCGCGTCTTCTGCGCGATCTGCCTGGCTTCGTTTGCCGTGTACGTGATCACGCCGGCCGGGCCGCGGGACGCCGCATGGCGGGCGTTTCTCCTGGCGGAAGACTTCTATCGCGCCATCCTGCCGGCGCTTCTCCTTCATTTCTTTCTGATCTTTCCGAAACCGATTTCGCGGCGAAAGCGAATTCCGCTCCTGTACGTCCCCGGTGTCGCATACCTCGTCCTTCAGGAAGGGCCTTTCTTTCTTCCGGGGCTTTTCCCCTGCTCAACCTATCCCGCCATCTGCTACGTTCTTCCCGTCGGGAATCCGGCGCTGCTCCTGGAGTGGGCGACCCGCTTCTGGCTTCTTTATTTTGCGGGTTGCGCGGCGGCGATCCTACTGCGGGTCGGCGGCCTGCTCAGGAGCGCGCGCAGCGACGCGGTCGCGGAAAAGCAGATCCGCTGGATCGGGCTCGGCGTCACCGTCGGTCTCGCGCCCTTCCTGCTGCTGTACGTCCTCCCCCGCGTCCTCGGCCTCTCATCGCCGCTCCTCGCCAACGCCGCGGTCATCCCGCTAGTCCTGATCCCGCTGGCGTTCGCCTACGCGATCCTGCGGTGGCGCCTCTGGGACGTCGAGATTTTCGTCCGCGAGGCGCTCGCGACGACCGCCGCCGTGGTGCTCGGAGGCATGGCATTCGTGCTGCTGAACGCGCTTCTCGACCGGACCCTCGAAGGCATGGCCGAAGCCGGCAAGAACGTCATCGCGTTCGGCTCCGGACTCGTCCTGGCGTCGCTCCTCGTTCCGATGAAGAAGCGGATCACCGGCGTCCTCGAACGCATCCAGTACCACGACACGTATCGCGCCCGGCGCGCGCTGCTCGACGTGGCGCGCGACTTTTCGACGCCGCGCCCGCGCGAGGAGCTCGTCCGGGCAATCGTCCAGCGCGTCGAAGAGGGGATGCATGTGGTCCCCTGTGCGCTGTTCCTGCTGGAAGACAAAGGGCTCCCTCAGCCCGAGGCGCGCCTTCTCCTCGAACACCTGCTCGCGGCCGACGTGTGGCGCCTGCGCGCTCCGGGCTTCGGTGAGGAACCGGCGGAAGAAGCGACCCGCCTCCACGACGCCGGGTACCGCACGTTCCTCGCGATGCGATGCGCGGGCCAGCTCGTTGGCGCCCTCGGCGTCGGGCACAAGGACGGGCGCGTCCCTCTTTCCTCGGAAGACGAGGCGCTCCTGGTCGCCGTGATGGCGCAGGCGGGGCTCGCGTACGAGAACGCGCGGCTCTACGGCGCGCTCGCGGAGCGGCTCGAAGAGATCCGCACTCTGCAGCAGTACCAGGAAAGCGTCATCCGCTCGTCCTCCTCCGGCATCGTGGTCCTGGACGCGGAGGAGCGGGTGCACACCGCGAACCCGTCCTTCGCGGCGCTCGTCGGAAGGTCCGAAGCGGAGCTGCACGGGTGCAAGTTCGAAGACGTGCTTCCGGGCGTCGATCTGCCGGAGTTCACCAACGCGGACAACACCGTCGAGGCGAGGTTCGAAAATGCCGCCGGCGAAGAGCGTGACGTGCGGGTTTCCGTTTCCGCGTTCCAGGGAGCGCCCGAGCGCAAGGTGGTGCTCGTGGACGACGTCACGGACCGCCTGCGCGCGGAACGCGCGCTTTCGGAGCGGGAGCGCCTCGCCTCCCTCGGAGTGCTCGCCGCGGGCGTCGCCCACGAGGTCAACACTCCGATCGCGGGCCTGTCCTCGTACGCGCAGATGCTCCTGGCCGACACCGCGCCGGGTGATCCCCGCTACGCGATCCTGAAAAAAATGGAGCGGCAGACCTTCCGTGCCGCGCATCTCGTCAACAACCTTCTCGAGTTCGCACGCCCCCGCGCCGCGGCACGCGTACGCACCGACTTGAAACTCATCCTCTCGAACGCCGCGGAGTCGGTGGAGACGACGCTTGGCACCCGGCGCCTCGCATTCGACGTCGACGGGTCAAACGGACCGATCTGGGTCGAGGGGGATCCGCGTGAGCTCGAGCAGGTATTCGTCAATTTGTTCACGAACGCGCGCGACGCCTCGCCCGAGGAAGGCGAAGTCTCCTGCGCGCTGCGCGAAGAGGTAGGGACCGTCCGCGTGATGATCGGAGACCGCGGCGACGGCCCGCCTCCGGGCGACGGAGAAAAGCTCTTTCAGCCCTTTTACAGCACGAAGACTTCGGGCGGCACGGGTCTCGGGCTCGCCATTTCCCGGGAGATCGTGCGCCGACACGGGGGCGAGATCGGACTGTCCGCCCGATCCGGGGGAGGCGCGGAGGCGTGGGTCACGCTGCCCCTTTCCGCGCGGGTCTCATGACGCGAACCCTCCGCATCCTCGTGGTCGACGACGAGGAGGTGATTCGCGACGTGCTCGCGACCCTGCTCGAAAGGCAGGGCTGGCAGGTCACCACCGCGTCGAACGGCGCCCGCGCTCTCACCGCGTTCGAGGCGGAGCCGCACGACGTCGTCCTTCTCGACCTGATGCTCCCCGATCAATCCGGCCTCGACGTCCTCCGCGAGCTCCGGCGGCGCGACCCTGATGCGGTGGTCGTCATCGTGACCGCGTACTCCTCTATCGAGGGCGCGATCGACGCGATGCGGGAGGGGGCATTCCACTACATTCCGAAGCCCTTTCAGAACGAGGAAGTCCTCCTGACCGTCGAGAAGGGCGCCGAGACGCGGCGGCTCACGGAAGAGAACCGGCGGCTGAAGGAGGAGCTCTCGCGGAAATTCGGACTCGGGCGAATCGTCGGAAAGTCCGAAGGCATGAAGAAGGTCTTCGAGCTCGTCCGGCTCGCCGGCCCGTCCAAGTCGACGATCCTGGTCGAAGGCGAGAGCGGCACCGGCAAGGAGCTCGTCGCCCGCGCGATCCATACGCACTCGCCGCGCTCCGGCGACGCGTTCGTTACCGTCAACTCCGGGTCGATGCCCACCGAGCTCCTCGAGTCGAACCTGTTCGGCCACGTCCGTGGAGCGTTCACGGGCGCGATCGCGAACAAGAAGGGTCTCTTCGAGTCGGCGGACGGCGGATCGATCTTCTTCGACGAGATCGGGACGGTGGGCCTCGAGACTCAGGCAAAGCTCCTTCGCGTCATCCAGGAGAAGGAAGTCATGAGGGTCGGCAGCGTCGAGACCCAGAAGGCCGACGTGAGGATCATCGCGGCGACGAACGTGGACTTGAAGAAGCTCGTCGCCGAAGGCAGGTTCCGGGACGATCTCTATTACCGGCTTTGCGTGATCTCGATCTCGATCCCGCCCCTGCGCGAGCGCCGCGAGGACA
>JBBROA010000090.1:0-17266 GCA_038229875.1 Thermoanaerobaculia bacterium
CATGGGCCACGTGAAGATGATGGGCGCCGTGCAGCCGTTTCTCTCGGGCGCGATCTCGAAGACGGTGAACCTGCCGCCGGACGCGACCGCCGAGGAGATCGCCGGCGTGTACATGGAAGGCTGGAAGCAGGGATTGAAGGCGATCGCGATCTACCGCGACGGCTGCAAGCGCACGCAGCCCTTGAACACCGCGGCGTCGATGAGCGACAGCAAGTCGCCGGAGAAGCGGGGCGGGCAGGGCGGAGCGCCCGCTCGCGGCGACGCTCCCGAGTACGTCGGCAAGGCTGTCGCGCCGGTGCCGACGCCCTTCCGCCGGAAGCTCCCCGACGAGCGGCGGTCGATCACACACAAGTTCAACGTCGCGGGGCACGAGGGTTACGTTACGGTCGGTCTCTTCGACGACGGAAAACCGGGCGAGATCTTCCTCCGCATGTCCAAGGAAGGCTCGACGATCTCGGGCCTCATGGATTCGTTCGCGACCGCGATCAGCCTGACGCTCCAGTACGGCGTTCCCCTCGAGGCCCTGGTGAACAAGTTCACGCACATGCGCTTCGAGCCCGCCGGCTACACCAAGAATCCGGAGATCCCGATCGCGAAGTCCCTGGTCGACTACATCTTCAAATGGATGGGCTCCAAGTTCCTGTCCGCCGAAGAAAAGGAAGCGATCGGAGTCATCTCCCGCGACATGCCCGCCCAGACGCCAGCCCCGGTGACGGAGCAGGCGGTGGTCGCGCGCAACACGACGTCGGCGGGTTCGCCGAACTCGCTGGTGACGTTCGAGACGAGCACGGACGCGCCCGCCTGCCACGAGTGCGGCAGCATCATGGTCAGGAGCGCGGCCTGCTACAAATGCATGAACTGCGGCGCGACGAGTGGCTGCAGCTAGACGTTTCCGGCCGGAGTGCCGCTGAGAGTCTTCTCTTCACGCCGGGGCGGAGCGGTCCTTCGCCCCGGCGTCTTCGTTTCTCTCGGTTTCGTCCTGGTGTCGTTTCTGGCCGCCGTCCCGCTTTCCGCTGCTGGCGCCGCATCCCCCGCGGCCTGGAAGCCGGCGGATTTTGCGGCCGTGACGTGCGGACACATCCCGCCGATTCCGCTGACGTTCGCCTTTCCCGCGAATTACGTCCCGAACAATCCCAAGCGCGGCGCCGAGGTGGGATGTTTCTGGGGCACCCCCGCGGACCTGGGCCGCGCCTTCAAGGACCCGAAGGGCGCTCACTTCGACAACGTCTCGACGGGCGTGTTCTGGCTGCACCTGGCGGGAAACATCCGCTATGACCCGAAGACAGGGTTCACCGGAGAACCGGACCTGGTGAAGAACCTGGCGAAGAGCGGCGTCGCCGGCGCGAAGATCACGCGCCGCTCTTTCGGGCCGTATCCGGGGCTCGTCATCGGGGGGCACACCGCCAATGGCGCGGAGGTCTACATGCTGTACCTGGGACACGGGGTCGACGATCGTGTCATTCTCGTCAATTACCGGCCCCCGACGAAGGCATCGCCTGCCGACGCCGCGGTCTGGGCAAAGTTCATCGATGCCATCCATGGAAGCAGGTAATGGAGGCCAGAGCAGATGAAAGGCCGAGGTCCGTGAGCGAGATCAGACCCTGGTACGCGATCGGCAAGGCGGTGTTCGACGGAACCGGCGAGGCCGTGGCGGCAGTGCAGTCAGTCGAGGAGGCGCGGCGCGTTGCGGCCGCGCTGAATGCCGTCATGGGAATGCCCACCGAGGCGCTCGAGGCGTGGACGCTCGGTTCGATCCAGGATCCCACCAACGATCTGCTCGCAGAGCTCGAGGCCGTGCTCGCGCCGCCCGCCGCCGAGGACCGCCGCGCTGGAGGAGATCGCCGCCAATCCGACCGGCGCCGCGCGATCACGCAGGTCCGCATCGACCGCCACTAGGGGCCCGGGGATCTCGCGATGAGCGGCGCCAGCGTCATACACCTGCGCCCCGCGACCGCAGCCGACCGGGAGTGGCTCCTTCCCCTCTCCGCCCGCCTTCACGACTTCGGCCCGCCGCCGTGGCGCCCGCGCGAACAGATGGACGCCGCGGTCGCCTCGTGGATCGACGCCGCGATCACCGGCGGAGGCGCCGGCACCGCCATCGTTGTCGCCGAGGACGGCGAAGGGAAACCGCTCGGCTTCATCCACGTGCACGCCGCCCAGGACTTCTTCACCGGCGAGACGCACGGCCACGTCTCCGACATCGTCGTCGTCCCGGGTGCGGAGGGCGCGGGAGTCGGACGCGCGCTGATGGCGGCAGGGGAGAAGTGGTCTCGCGAGAAGGGCCATCGAGTACTCACGCTCGCCGTCTTCGAAAAGAACGTCCGGGCGAGAACACTCTACGAGCGCCTCGGCTTCGAGAACGACACGTTCAAGATGCTCAAGGTTCTCCGCTAGCGTCGTCGGGGCTCACTGCGCCGCCAGCCAGGCCCCGATCGCGGCGCGACCTCCCTCTCCCCGCGCGCCGGGGAGGGCCGGGGTAGGGGGCGGAACATCTAGCCTGACAGACCCCATCAAGAGAGAGATGCCCCCTCACGCTTCCCCTCTCCCCGAGCGCGGGGAGGGGAAGTGGCGGGGTCGTTGCCTCATCACGCGGCGGGTGCGAAACGAAAAAGGCGGGCACATGGCCCGCCTTTGATCGAAATGTCCGTTGAGCCGCGAATCAGTGCCGCGAATCAGTGCCGCGAATCAGTGCCGGCCGCCTCCGTGCCCGCCGCCGTGGCCTCCACCGCCGCTGTGTCCACCACCGCTGTGACTTCCACCGCCGCTGTGGGAACCGCCTCCGCGCGAGCCGCCGCTGTGGGACCCGCCGGAGCTTCCTCCGCCGCGGTGCGCTCCGTCGTCAGAGAACCGGCCGCCGCGGTGCCCGCCGCCACCATCTCCCCGATGCCAGCTGCCGCCGCGCCCGCGCCCGCCGTGGAAACGGCCCCCGCCATAGAAGAAGTCGCTGCCCCAGTAGGGGGTGATTCCCCACCAGTAGGGGTAGTCCCACCAGCCCGGCCAGGAGTCGTAAACGGAACGGTAAGGACGCGCGTAGGTTTCGATGTCGCCGTCGTCGGAATCGCGGTCGCCGCCCCGGTCGCCGGGACCGTCATACGCGACCACTCCATCGCGGTCTCCCTCCGCATCGTGGCGGCCGCGGTCCATGTCGCTGTCGCGGTCGTCGTCCCGATCCCGGTCACGGTCCATATCCCGGTCGCGGTCCGCATCCCGGTCGCGATTCCTGTCCCACCGTCTCCGCTCTTCGCTCGACCGCTCCCGATCCCTCCAGGAGGAGTTCCGATCTTCGAGGCGGGTGACCCGGGCGATATAGGCGACGACGTTGTCGCTGACCCCGGCCTCGTGTAGCCGGATGAGGTCAGCCGCCGTCACGTCGGTGTCGAGCCGCGACCGGCGGGACCGAACGAAAGCGATGATGCTCGATTCGGGCAGCTTCGCCCGGGTCATCTGGACGACGTCCTCCAGAAGAGAATTCTCGAACCGATCGGAGGCCTTCGCCGTGCTTTTCGGCGCTGGCGTGTCGGCAAAAACCGAGGCAGAGCCAAGGAGCAGAAGCGCGAGGAAGGCGATGGTTCGTTTCATGATGTTCGTAGAACAATAAACCTTTCGAGGGAATTTCTAAATTCTTCGCTCTCTCCGGGCGCTTGAAGCGGGCCGCGGTGATCGGACAGCGGCTCCTCCGCTCACGCTCACTCCAGGGCCGAGGCTTGATCGTGGCGTTTTGGGACGCTGGCAGCGAGAGCGTGTTGCGTTGCCGGGCGACCCCCAGGCGAGTGGGCCGCCGGTAGTGTATAATAAAGACCTGACCCCCCACTACCGATCCTCCCGGCGGGGGAGGGTTGGGGTGAGGGGCGTGCCCTCAAGGTTCTTCCTACTGGGGCTTTTGGGTCAGGGCAAACACCGTGAATTCATCCAGTTTCCGGTCGGGTGAGGATCGGTTGTATTTCTTCATCCACCCCGGCTTTTCCCACCCATCGGCTGTCAGCGCCACTCCATCGTACTCATCCTGATGGAATGTGAAGACGTAGTCGCGATACCAGACGGAGATGTCCTGGGTGACGTCTCCGGAAGCGTCCTGGCTGCACGAAGGCATGATGTGGATGACGAGAGTCGACTTGGTAGGGTTCGGAACATACCGAAGGGTCGGGCCGGTAAAAGTGATGAAACCGCTGAGGTCGGAGAAGTAATCGAATCGCAGCGACAGATCTCCAAGTCCCTTCCAGTCGCACGACGTCGTCGTGGGACACGGGAAAGTTCCCACGGAGAGGGTGCAGGCGGGCGCCGGAGAGGAGAGGGTGCCTTCCAGAAGCCCAATGTTGTCGACGTCCGGCGGACGGAACGACGCCTTCGCCGTGAGGAATTCCGAGAACGGGAGCAGCTCGTCGATGTGTTCCTCGATGCGCGAGCCGAAATCGAGATCGAAGGTCAGACACCGCTGAATTTTGGCCGCATCCACCAGGCCAGCGGCGTTCCCTTTTTTCAATTCGTCATAGTAGGCGGCCATTATGAAACCGAATTCCGGCTGTTTCTTTGCGACACAGGATTGGTACGCTTCGTTGTAGCAGCGCTCCGAGACCGTGAGCACTGCGCGACGCCCCTGCTCGATCTCGGCCTGAAACGGGGTTCGGCCGCCCGGCTCTCTGTCGACGGCCGCCAGCCACTCGGCGTAGCTCAGAATCCCTTCCGTCCCCACGCTGCAGCTCTTGGACTGGAGCTGGGGGAGGACCTGCTGCCTGAAGTTCTTCAGGAGCAGGGCGGAGATCGCATCGCTGATCGAATCCCTCTCGTTCAAAGCCGCCTTCTTCCCGAGCCCCTGTCGAGCGCGCCGCTGTGCGCTGTCGAGCGGCTCGAGATTCTGTGACAACTCGTCCGCGGGCCTCGACGGCGCACGCTGCAGCTGAGAGTCGACGTCGGCGGTCGTCCCCGCACCCACGCCGTAGCCGGCAAAGGTCATGACGGAAAACGACAGCGGGCCGGGCCCCAGATTGGGGGGATACAGGAAAAACTCGTCGCCGGCTCCCCGCCACCCGAACGTGATCTGCTGTGCCAGCGCGACCTGCCTGGCGGGGACGACTGTGAGAGTCGCGGGCGCGGAAAGCGAGAGGCCGTTCGGCGTGATCTGGACTGCCGTCGTCAAGCCGCCCGAAAGCGGCAGCCCGTCGACGCTGCCGGCGGGGGTCAGGGTCACTGTCTGCGGGGAGAGAAGAGCCTGCGCGGGGATGTGAAGGGAATAGGTGCTGCCGTCCGCCGCCGTGGCGCTGACGTCGCCGCCTTCCCTCGGGATTTTCTTGGAGACCGCGCGGGTGGTATCGAGGGTGACGGCGACCCGCGAGCCGGCCCGGAAGCCTTCCGTGTCGCCGACGCTCGCGAACTGGCCGGACGGGTTCGAATAGGTGTTGACGTTGCCGGTCAAAATGTCGGTGACCGTCATGACGTATTCGACGTTCGAGAGAGCGCCGTAGAAGACCCAGAAGCGGTTGTTCAGCCCCCGGGCGTCCAGGACCTTCACCGTGAGCTCCACGTTGTTGCTGCTGAAGAACCAGAAGTAGCCGGTGTCGCCGGTCAGGGCGACCGGGGTTCCCACGCCCGTCTTTCCCGCGAAGTCTGTCCAGGAGACTTCTACGCGAAACCGGCTGCCGTTCAAACACAGGCTCGTCGCCGTCGGCACGCACGTCGGAGCGAGAGCCGCGGCTGACGCGCCGTCACGCCGCTTCCCGACGGCGGGCTGCGGCGAGCCCGCGGGCAGCAGCGCTTCTCGAAGGGCCAGTTCCGCCGAAGCGGTCATCGCCTCGATCTTCGCCGCGGCCGCTCGGCTCGTGCTCGCGCTCCCCGCCGAGGGAAAGGCCGATGTGTCTCCGACGCTTCCGAAGCTTCCGGACGGGTTCACGTACCTCTTGACGTTTCCGGTGACGGTGTCGGTGACCGTCATCGTGTATTCCACGTTGGACAGCGCGCCGTAGAAGACCCAGTAGCTCGCGTTGAGCGCTCTCCCGTCCAGGACCTTGACCACGAGCTCGACGTTGCTCGAGCTGAAGAACCAGAAGTACCCCGTGTCGCCGGTCAGCGCGATTGCCTGGCCCGATCCTGTC
Source organism: Thermoanaerobaculia bacterium (assembly GCA_038229875.1). Classification (GTDB taxonomy): domain Bacteria; phylum Acidobacteriota; class Thermoanaerobaculia; order UBA5066; family Gp7-AA6; genus JALYUA01. The sequence continues at coordinate 6,087 of JBBROA010000090.1, forward strand.
TTGCCTTCGAAGTCCTTCCACCGGACTTCGACCTTGAAGCGCTGACCGTTCAGACACAGGGTGGTCGGGCTCGAAGCGCATGCCGCCGTCTCGCCGAGCGCTCGCTCTGCCGCCGCTCCCCGTCCCTGGATCCGTGCCGTTCCGGCGTGGGCGGTGGAGGGCGCACAGAGGAGGAGGAGCACCAGAGACAGGATCGGGAAGTGCGAAGGGAAACGCGGCGAGGTGAGATCAGTGAGATCGGTAGACGACCGGGGAGGTCCCGAAAGCGCACTTCGCATCGCGATCTGCCTTCTACCGAGGCCACGCCGGCTTCGATTTTCGGGTCCGTCGGGGGGGGATCGGTGGCGAAAACCTATCACCACGGCGGCCCGCCGTTCCAGGGAAAGTCACAAAGTAGTTGACTCAGGCAACTATAGTGCGTGAGCCTTATCCCATGGGAAGCTCCATCGCCGCTTTTTCGAGCCCGGGCCATGCAGTCGGCGCCGTCCGCCGGTTCAACCGTTTCTACACCCGCCGGATCGGGGTCCTCCAGGAAGGGTTGCTCGCGAGCCCCTTCTCGCTCGCCGAAGTCCGCGTGCTCTACGAGATCTCGCACCGGACTGACGGCAGCAGCACCGCGAAGCAGCTGCGGGAGGAGCTTGGCATCGACGGCGGGTATCTCTCGCGCATTCTCGCCCGCCTCGAGCGTCGCGGGCTCGTCCGCCGGCGCCGGTCGGCGTCGGACGGGCGGGAAAACCTCCTCTCGCTGACCGCGGCCGGCCGGCGCACGTTTGCCCCGCTGGAAGCGCGCTCGAATGAAGAGGTCGCCTCGATGATCGCGGCGGTTCCGTCGGCCCGTCGCGCGGAGCTCGTCCGCGCGATGAAGTCGATCGAAGCCCTCCTGACGGAAGCGGGGACGGGCGCAGCCGCCGAGGTCGTCTTTCGCGCGCACCGCCCCGGCGACATGGGATGGATCGTCCACCGGCACGGCGTCCTCTACGCGAAGGAATACGGCTGGGACGAGACGTTCGAGGCCATGGTCGCGAAGATTGCCGGCGAGTTCATCGAGAAGTTCGATCCGCGGCGGGAGCGGTGCTGGATCGCGGAGCGAAACGGGCAAATCCTGGGATCCGTCTTCCTCGTCCGCAAGTCCGCAAGGGTCGCGAAGTTGCGCATGCTCTACGTCGAGCCGGACGCGCGAGGTCTCGGCCTCGGCGCGCGCCTCGTGTCCGAGTGCATCGAGTTCGCGCGCGCGAGCGGTTACGAGCGTGTGGTCCTCTGGACGCAGAGCAACCTCGGGGCCGCGCGCCACATCTACGAGAAAGCCGGATTCCGCCTCACGGGCGAGGAGCCGCACCGCAGCTTCGGCGGTCACGACCTGGTGTCGGAGACCTGGGAGCTCGAGCTCTGATTTACGGCGCCGGCGATCCCGGCGCAGAGGCAGCGGCACCGCGCGCCCGATCCAGAGCTTCCGGCCCCGCCGCGCCGCGGTCGTGGAGGACGAGTGACGACTGTGCGGCCTCCGCTGTAGTCCGCGGCGGCGATAGGATGCCCGGATGCGCGAAGCTCCCGGCAAAGACGAGGCCGCGACTTACTACTTCCGTTACATCGATCGCGTTCCCCCGGGCGACATCGTCGAGCGGCTCGCCACGCAGCTCGGCGAAGCCGTATCGATTCTCTCGGCGATCCCGGAAGAGAAGACGGTCCATCGCTACGCGCCGGAGAAGTGGAGCATGCGGCAGCTCCTCAATCACGTGAACGACACCGAGCGTGTCTTTCTCGCCCGCGCATTCTGGTTCGCGCGCGGAAACGACACGCCTCTCCCGGGCTTCGATCAGGACACCGCCGCCGCGCATGCGGGCGCGCACGAGATTTCCTGGGCGAGCCACCTCGCGGACCTGAAGGCCGTCCGCGGCGCGACCGTGACCTTCTTCCGCAATCTGCCGTCAGACGCCTGGATGCGCCGCGGGATCGCCAGCGACAATCCGTTCACGGTGCGGGCGCTCGCGTTCATCACGGCGGGGCATCTCGACCACCACCTCGGGATCCTGCGGGAGCGGTACTTCTAAAGCCGCCCTCTCGGTACGGTCGCGCCGCTCTGCTCCCTCTCCCCGCGCGCCGGGCTGAACAGGGGGAGGGCTGGCGTGAGGGGCGGGACATCAGCCGCAGAAGCGCGGCGATCGGCGATCGGGACGCGAGTCCCGTCGAAAAGATCTGGGCCGCGCTTGCTGGAGGCCCGGCCCTCACACCGCCCTCTCCCCGGGCGTGGGGAGAGGGAGATTCCGCTCACCTCTGACCGCTAAATAGATCTCTAGAGCCCCACCTGCGTCTTCGCGATCATCTGATCGTTCATGAACGTCGCCGTGATCATCTTGTCCCCTTTGCGCCAGACGAGCACCTTCGTCGTCACGGTGGTCCCCGGCGCGCCGATCCCGGTGGCGTTCGCCGCGGTCGGCGGGACTCCCGCGGGCAGCGGCGGCACCGCAACTCCGGAGCTCGCCTGCTCCGTCCCGGGTCCGAGGACCGCCTCCGCCTGTGCTGATGTCATCCCGTTCGTCACCTTCGCGTAGTTCTCCGCGGTCATCTTTCCGGAGCATCCCGCCACCAGCAGTGTGACGGCGGCGAATAGCCCGGCGATTCCGCGGCGCGACTTTCGGATCGATCGCATAAAGCCTCCTTCGACTGTTTCCGGGAGGATACGCGAACGCGCGCGGGGTCCGCTCCCTGACTTCAGGAGCCCCGCCGTCTCCTCGAGCAACATCGTCAGGCGGAGCGTCAGGGCCGCGTATCCCGCCGGCCCCGCCATGTCGACCCCCGCCTGCTTGTGCTTGTGCTTGTGGTTGACCAGGTAATAGCTCCGGTCGCTGTCGCCGCGTCCGTACACCTCGTCGAGGGGGGGGCAGAGCTGCGCTTCAGTCTTCAGTCTTCAATCTCCCCCCGGGCTCTCATACACATACAATGCGTCTCCCCAATCCCAGGAGGATCAACCACATGAACCCCGACGTCCTCGCCCGCAACAACGTCCACGTTTCCGGCCGCGGCACCCGTCCCATGCTCTTTGCGCACGGATTCGGGTGCGACCAGAACATGTGGCGTTACATCACTCCCGCGTTCGAAGACGACTACAAGATCGTCCTCTTCGACTACGTCGGCGCCGGCAAGTCCGACGTGCGCGCCTACAACGCCGACCGCTACGGCACACTCGACGGCTATGCGCAGGACGTGCTCGACGTTTGCGTTGCCCTCGACCTCCAGGACGCGATCTACGTCGGCCACTCCGTCAGTTGCATGACCGGGATTCTCGCCGCGATCCGCGAGCCGGAGCGGTTCGATCGCCTGATCCTTATCGGCGCGTCGCCGCGCTACGTCAACGAGCCGGACTACGTCGGCGGATTCGAGCGCAAAGACCTGGAAGGCCTCTTCGACGTAATGGACAAGAACTACCTCGGCTGGGCCAATTTCCTCGCGCCCGTCGTGATGAAGAACGCCGAACGCCCGGAGCTCGCGCGGGAGCTCGAAGAAAGCTTCTGCTCGACGGACCCGAACATCGCGCGCCGCTTCGCGGAAGTGACGTTCTTCGCGGACAACCGCGCCGATCTTCCCAATCTGCGGACGCCCTCTCTCCTCCTCCAGTGCGCCGACGACGCGATCGCGCCCGAGGTCGTCGGCGACTATCTCGAGAGCCACGTTCCGGGAAGCACGCTGCGGAAGTTGAGAGCGACCGGGCATTGCCCGCACATGAGCCATCCCGACGAGACGATCGCCGCGATGAAGGACTACCTGGCAGAGCAGGCGCTCCGGTACCCGGTGGCTGCCCCTGACCTCTCCGCGATTGGCCCGGAGTAGAAACCCGGACGCCGTCTCGGCTCCGACCGCCCCCATGGACTCGCCCGCGGGTCTCGTCCGATTCACCGACGACGGCCGGATCCTCCGCCTCAACGCGACCCTCGCGGCATGGCTCGGACGCCCTGCGGCGGAGCTCGAAAGCGGCACCTTCGACGTCCTCCTGACACCCGGTTCGCGCGTCTTCTACCAGACGCACTTCTTTCCGCTGCTGAAGCTGCAGGGCCGCGCCGAGGAGATCTACCTCTCGCTGCGCGACGCCGCCGGTCAGGACGTGCCCGTGCTCGTCAACGCGGTCCGGAGCGAAGGGAGCGGGGAAGCGGTCAACGAGTGCGCGGTCGTGCGCACGCGCCAGCGCGACCGGTTCGAGGAGCAGCTCCTCATCGCGAAGAAGGCCGCCGAGAGCGCGAGCGAATCGAAATCGCGCTTCCTCTCGATGATGTCGCACGAGCTCCGCACTCCGCTACAGTCGATGGCGATCTTCGGCGAGCTCCTGGCGAGCGGCGGCCACGGCCCCCTGACCGACCGGCAGCGCGAGGACGTCGGCGGGATCCAGGCGGCGACGCGCAACCTCGTCACGCTGATCGACGACATCCTGAATTTCGCGCGCCTGGAGTCCGGCAAGGTGGACGTGCGCCTGGAAACCGTCTCGGTCGGAACGGCCCTGACGCGCGCCGAAACCCTGCTGCGGCCGCGGATCGAGGAAGCGGGCCTGACGTTTTCGTTCGACGCGCGCGCCCACGGCGCCGACGTGCGCGCCGACCCGGACCGTCTCCAGCAGATCCTGCTGAACCTGCTGACCAACGCGATCAAGTTCACTCCGAGAGAAGGCCAGGTCCGCGTCGAAGTCGATGCGGATGCGGGTGCGGGTGCGAAAAGTCCGGCGGTGCAGATCCATGTGCGCGACACGGGCGCCGGCGTCCCACCCGACCAGCTCGAGCGGATCTTCGACCCGTTCGTCCAGCTCGACCGCAGGCAGGTCCCGGCGAGCCGCCGAGGCGTGGGCCTCGGCCTGTCGATCAGCCGCGAGCTCGCCAGAGCGATGGGCGGCGACCTGACCGTGGAGAGCGAGGTCGGAAAGGGTTCCGTGTTCACGATCGAGCTGCCGGCGGCGGCAGCGGAGTAGTCACCCGCCGCGCTCCGCGGCCGCGAACCTCCTCACCGCGCCCTCGCGTACATTCTCCTCACGGAGGCACACATGCCCAGATGGGAATTCGAACCCGGCCACACCGGAGCGGAGTTTCGCTCGCGCCACATGATGGTCACGTGGGTCCGCGGCCACTTCAAGGACGTCCACGGCACACTCGAGTTCGACCCCGAGAACCCGGCTGCGTCCAGGGCCGACGTGACCATAGACGCCGCGGGCCTCTGGACCGGAGAAGCGGACCGCGACACGCACCTGAAGTCCGCCGACTTCCTGGACGTCGAGCACCACCCGACCATCACGTTCAAAGGAAAAAGCGCCGAGATCCGCGGCGCCGACGACGCGCGCTTCTCGGGCGACCTGACCATCCGCGGCATCACCCGCCCTGCTCTCCTCGACGTGCGCTACCTCGGCCAGTGGCAGACGCCGTGGTGGGAGGACGGGGTGGACAAGGGCCCGAAGACGCGGGCCGGCTTCCTCGCGACCACGAGGATCAACCGCCACGATTTCGGGGTGAGCTGGAACAGCAAGATGGATCGCGGCGGCGTCGTCGTGGGCGACGAGGTGGACATCACGATCGACGCGGAGGCAATCCTGCAAGACTAGAAATTAGAAACGAGGGAGCGATCGCCAGCCGGGTGAGTGCCCGAGCCCTTGCTCGGAAGGAAACATGGATCCGGAGGAAAGAATGGAGCGCACCTCGCCCGCGCACGACACTGTCCCGCAGAAGTGGACGGACACGATCGAAACGCACCGCGCCGCGATCGCGGATTTCGCTAGAGCGGCTTCTGCGATGGAAGAGGAAGCCTGGCGCCTTCCAGTCCACCCCGGAAAATGGACGCCGGCGCAGATTACCGACCACCTTCTTCGCACCTATCGCATCGTCCTCGATCAGCTCCGCGGCGGGCCGGGGATCAAACCGCAGTACGGCTTCCTTCTCCGCCAGATCCTTCGACTCGCCTTTCTGCCGCGAATCTTCCGAACGCGACGGCTACCGGCCGGAGCGAAGGCGCCTGTCGAAATTCGGCCGGCCGATTCGAACATCGCCCGCGAAACGGCTCTCCGGCAACTGACAGATGTGTCCGCCGAGTTCGAGACCGAAATGCTGTCGCGCCGAAACGATAAGGACCTGAGACTGACGCACCATGTGTTCGGCGCGGTCAAGCCGCTCCGAGGCGTCGATTTCATCGCGATCCACACGGAGCACCACGCAAGGCAACTGCCCCGAAGCTGAGCCCGAACTCAAAACCCGCACTCCGCCCCCTCTCCCCGCGCGCCGGGGGAGAGGGCCGGGGTGAGGGGCGACGCATAAAGCCTGGCAAGCCTGGACAGAAAAGATCGCCTTTCACCAACCGCGGTCCGCCTAACCCCTAACCCCTCACCTCCCCGGGATAGGATTTCCGCGATCCCATTTCGAAGAGGAGCCCGATGAACCACGCCGCAAGGGTCCGGACTGCCCGCTGCCTTCTCCTCACCCTCGCGCCAATCCTCCGGGCAGCCACCGCCGCGGCATCCGAGCCCGACCCCATCCCCGCCCGCGTCGCCGGCGCGGCGCTCACGGGCGGCGGAGCTCTCGCCTTCCTCGAAAAGCTGACGACCACCGTCGGCGGCCGCGTCACCGGCAGCCCCGAGTGCCGCGCCGCCTCCGAGCTCATCCTCGCGGCGCTCAAAGACGCGGGCTTTACGAACGCGCACTTCGAGGAGTACCCGCTCGAGTCCCGCTGGACGCGCGGCCCCGCCGCCGGCCGGATCGTCTCGCCGATCGAGCGAAAGCTCGCGATCGGCTCCTACGGCTGGGTCCCTGGCACCGCGGGCGCCGTGGACGCACCGCTCGTCGACGCGGGCTCTCCCTCTTCCTCCACGGCCGATCTGCCGATTTCGGCCGCCGCCCTCCGAGGCGCCGCCGTCCTCGTCGATCCGCAGAAAGCCGGCGTAGATCCGTCCTTCGTGATGCGCGCCTCCCTGGCCCGGCGCCTCGCGGCCGCCGGCGCCGCGGCAATGATCATCCCGTCCGACAAGCCCAATCGCATGATCTACACCTCGGCGTTCGGCTTCTTCCCGCGGGGGCCGCTGCCGATCCTCTCGGTCGCGAAGGAGGACTCGCTGCTCCTCCGGCGACTGCTCGCGAAGGGCCCCGTTCGCCTCGCGCTCGACATCCGCAACACCTTCGAGCCGGGCGCCTACCGCGAGCGAAACGTCGTTGCGGACCTCCCGGGCGCCGCGCAACCCGACGAGGTCGTGCTCCTCGGCGCGCACTTCGATTCGTGGGACCCGGCCGAGGGCGCCAACGACGACGGCTCCGGCGTCGCCGCGATCCTCGAAGCCGCGCGGATCTTGAAATCGCTCGGCGTCAAGCCCCGCCGCACGATCCGCTTCGCGTTCTTCTCCGGCGAGGAGGAAGGAGATCTCGGCTCCCGCGCCTACGTCGCCGCGCACGCGAACGAGCTCGATCGCCTCCGCGCGGTCCTCATAATGGACGACGGCGCCCAGGCGCCCCGCGGATTCGAGATCCAGGGCCGGCGCGATCTCGAGGCGGCGTTAAAAAAGCTCCTCGAGCCGCTCGCGCCGCTGGGGGCGTCGAAAGTCTCGCTCGACGCGAGCTTCGACAAGGACCACGGCCCCTTCGTCGCCGCGGGCGTCCCCGCGCTCACTCTCGCGGTCGATGTGGGCGAGTACGACACGCACCACCACGCCATTTCGGACACCTTCGACAAGGTCGACCCGCGGATGCTCGCGATCGACACCGCCGTCATGGCCATCGCGGCGTACGCGATCGCGGACGCGCCCGCGCCGCCCGGCAGGCGGCTCTCGCCCTCGGAAGCGGCGGAGCTCATGAAGAAGACCGGCGTCGACTCTACCCGCCGCATGATCGCAGAGCCGGCGAACCGATGATGCGTCCATGCAGGAGGAGCAAATGACAAACCCCCGCCAGGCCCCGCCCGTCCGCCGATTCATGGCCGCTGCTCTCGCCGCCACCGCGATCGCAACCCTTTGCATCGCCGCCACCAACAAACCCCCTCTCCACGCGAAGAAGTGGATGGCGATCACCGGCAAGCCCCTCGCCGCCACGGCCGGCGCGATGATCTTCCAGAAGGGCGGCAACGCCGTCGACGCCGCCTGCGCGATGATCGCCGCGACCTGCACGATGTGGGACACGCTCGCCTGGGGCGGCGAAACGCAGGCGCTCATCTACAACCCGCACACGAAGAAGGTCATCGGCATCAACGCCCTCGGCGTCGCGCCGACGGGAGCCACGCCGCAGTTTTTCCAGTCGAAGGGGATGCCCTACCCGCCGGAGTACGGCCCGCTCGCCGCCGTGACGCCCGGCACGCCCGGCGGGATCATGGTGATGCTCGCCGAGTACGGAAAGCTCTCGCTCGCGGAGGTCCTCGCGCCCGCGATCGAGATGGCCGACGGCTATCCGATCGAGCAACAGCTCATCGGGACGATCAAGCGCCAGAAGGACTGGATCCTGAAGTGGCCTGAGTCGCGCCGCACGTTCTTCCCGCACCCCAACGACGGCGCGCCCGAACCCGGCGAGATCTTCAAGCAGCCCGACTTAGCCTCCACGCTGCGCAAACTCGTCGAAACGGAAAAGGCGGCGCTCAAAGCCGGCAAGTCCCGCAAGGACGCGATCCTCGCCGCGTACGACCGCTTCTACAAGGGCGACATCGCGAAGGAGTTCGCGCGCGGCTCGCAGGAGGTCGGCGGCCTCCACACGGCCGAGGACCTCGCGCGCTGGAAGGTGAAGATCGAGGAGCCGGTTAAGGTCAGCTACAAGGGCATCGACGTCTACAAGCTCGACGTCTGGACGCAGGGCCCGGCGATGCTCCAGGCGCTGAACATCCTCGAGGGAATGGACCTGAAGGGCATGGGCTACAACAGCGCCCGCTACCTCCACGCGGTCTACCAGGCGATGAACCTCGCCTTCGCCGACCGCGACTTCTATTACGGCGATCCGTCGTACCAGCCGGCGCCCCCGACGGTCAGCCTGCTCTCAAAGGAGTACGCGCAGTCGAGAGCGAAGCAGATCGACTGGGCGAAGAACGACCCGAACATCAAGCCGGGCGACCCCTACCCGTTCACGCGCGGGCAGAACCCCTACGCGGACCTGCTCGCGAAATGGCCGCCGCCGCCGAAGAAGAAGGGCGCGGCGGGATCCGGAGAAGCGGCGGCGTTGGAGCAGCTCCGCGGCGCCGCGCCCGCCCGGACTTTCGAAGAGGAGTTCCACGCCGGCACGACGTCCGTCGAGTCCGCCGACGCGGAAGGATGGGTCGTGTCGGTGACTCCGTCCGGCGGCTGGGTCCCCGCCGTGATCGCCGGCAAGACGGGCATCGGGATGAGCCAGCGCATGCAGAGCTTCGTGACGGACAAAGCGGAGAGCCCCTTCAACGTGATGGAGCCCGGCAAGCGCCCGCGGGTGACGCTGACTCCGACGCTGGCGCTGAAAGACGGCAAGCCGTACCTGTGCTTCTCAGTCCAGGGCGGCGATTCGCAGGACCAGAACCTTTTGCAGTTCTTCCTGAACGTGGTCGAGTTCGGCATGACGCCGCAGGAAGCGACCGAGGCCCCGAACATGAACAGCTACCAGATGCGAAGCTCCTTCGGCGCCCACGAATCGAAGCCGGGCGTGATGGAGATCCATCCGAGCCTGCCCGCCTACGTCCGCGCAGAGCTGCTGAAGATGGGCTACATCCTCCAGGTCGTCCCGAAAACGAGCGGCCCGATCAACGCGATCCTGCTGGACCAGGCGCACGGGACGATGTGGGGCGGGTCGAGTGACCACGGGGAGGATTACGGGATAGGGTGGTGACGGGAAGGGCCAACGCCTCGCGGGCCGTTGCCGAACGTCGAACGACGCGTGACTCACCGGAGCGCGTCGATCGGATCGATACGCGTCGCTCGCAATGCCGGGAGCCAGACCGCCATCAGCGCGACCGCGGCGAGAACCACCGGCACCGCCACGAAGACCATTGGATCCCGCGCGGTGACGCCGAAGAGCAGACTCTCGATTGCCTTCGAGAGCGCGAACGCCGCGATCAGTCCGAGTACGACCCCGGCGAGCGCCAGCGTCATCCCCTGCGCGATCACCATATTGCGCACCTGACCGGCCGACGCGCCGAGCGCCAGACGGATGCCGATCTCCTTGGTGCGCTGCTCCACCGAGTAGGCCATCGAGCCGTAAACGCCGATTGCCGCGAGCAGCAGCGCGACGCAGCCGAAGACGGTCAACAGCAGCATGTTGAAATCTGAGCGCGCCGTCGACTTCACGACGATCTCGTCCATCGACTTGATCCGCGCCACCGGCAGGCCTCCGCTCGCTTCCCGAAGCGCCCTCTGGATCGCCACGCTGAGCCCGTACCGCCCGTGCGGATCGCCGCGCGTGCGCACGACCCAGCCGAGTGCGGTCACTTTCGAGGTGAGCGCGGTGACGCCGTCGGACACCTGGGCGAACGGCACGTACATCGCCGGCTGCGGATCCTGGTTCAGCCCCCCGTCCCGCGAGTCGCCGACGATCCCGACGATCTGCCGCGGCCCTTCCGCGAAGGCCGGCCCGACGCCCTTTCCGATCGCGATCTGATCTGTCAGCGGATCGCCATTCGGCCAGAACCGCTTCGCCATCGCCTGGTTGATGATGACGACCCCGCCGGCGCCGCCGGAGTCGCGGTCGGTGAAGTCACGACCTCGCAGCATGGGAATTCTGAACACGTCGAAGTAGCCCGGCGAGATCGTGTACCAGGCGCCGTTGTTCGCCGCCGCCTCGCTCGGCCGTCCGACGATTTCGAACGGCAGGTGGTATCCATCTTCGAGCGGCACGCAGCACGTCGCGCTGACCGCGTCGATGCCAGGCAGGTCACGCAGCCGCGCGAGACCGGCGCGGATCAGCCGATCGACGCCCGCGGCCTGGGTGTACTGCGGCTCGGTCATCGACATCCGCATCGTCAGTACGTTCTGCGAGACGAAACCGGGATTGACCGCGCGAAGCGCCATGAACGATCGGATCAGCAACGACGCGCCGACGAGCCGGACCAGCGCGAGGGCCATTTCGACGATCACCAGCATCGACCGCGTCTTGTTCTGACGGAACCCGCTGCCCGACCGGCTGCTGTTTTGCTTGAGCGTCAGGTTCAGGTCCGCCCGCGACGCCTCGAGCGCGGGGAACAGCCCGAAGACGAGGCCGGTCGCGAGGGACACCGCCACCGTGAACGCGACG
>JBBROA010000091.1:0-17138 GCA_038229875.1 Thermoanaerobaculia bacterium
CCCTGGGAGGAGATGTCCTGGAGAGTGAGGGAGCCCCCCTGCCGGTAGGCCAACCGCAATCTTCCGGCGAGGTCCACCGCCTGGAGCGCCCTGTTGCCGCCCGACTTCGTCGCCGTGAACCAGATCTCGCGCCCGTCCGGGCGCCAGGCGAGTCCCTGAAGGCTCGACCATCCCTCGGATAGCGTCTTCGGTTTCCCATCTTTCCCGACGAGCATCACTGCGCCCATGTCGCCTGAGCGCGTCCAGTGGCTGACGAAGGCGATGGAGTCCCCGGAGGGCGAGAAGCGGGGGTCTCCGATCCATCCGGGCGTTTCGAAGAGGACCTTTCCCAGGGGAGACTCGAGACGGTTTCGACCGCCGACGTCGCGCACCACGGCGATCGTCTTTCCGTCGGGCGACCAGTCCGCCCACTGCACACCTTGCAGAATCTCGCGCGGCGACTCGGCTCCCGTCAGAGGAGACTCGGCCAGCGTTCCTGAAGTCACGTAGGGTTCGGTGGCGTGGCCCCCGAGCTGCAGCGCCATCTGACCGGCCGGGCCGATTGCGAGGATCGCAGCGCTCGGCAGCTCGAATGCGCTGGATCCGATGCTTCCCGCCCGCGTCGAGTAGACCGCAATCGGCTTTCCATCCCACGCCGCGGCGTAGACGACGGTCTGACCGTCGGGCGCGAACCGCGCCTGACCGACGAGCCCGCGGCGGAAGGTCAGCTGCTGAAAGTCCGGCGCCGGCTGGGACCGGGTTCGGTATCCCGCCCAGAAGAGAGCCGCCGAATAGATCGCGAGGAGGGCGGCGCCACCGGCCGCGATCCAGAGCCTTCGTGGAAACGTTCGCGCTGTTTCGGCGGGAGCGGCAACGGTTCCGCTCGAGAGAGTCTGCAGATCGAAAGCGAGGTCGCTCGCGGACTGGAACCGCTCGCTCGGGTTCTTCTCGAGGCAGTGTTGAACGATGCGTTCGACGCCCGGCGCGGCCTTCACGCCGGACTCCGAGAGGACAGGCGGGTCCTCGTTCAGGATTGCCGTCATCGTCTCCGCGGCCGTGTCGCGCTGGAACGCGCGGCGGCCGGCGAGCATCTCGTACAGGATGGCGCCGAGCGAGAAGATGTCCGAGCGATGGTCGGCGGCCTGGCCCTTCACCTGCTCCGGCGACATGTAGCCAACGGTTCCCAGGACGACGCCCGGCTCCGTGCCCGGCGAGACGGTCGGCGCCGATGTCTTTTGAGCGTCGTCCTCCCGCCGGACGAGCTTCGCGAGACCGAAATCCAGGATCTTCACGCGACCATCTCGGACGAGGAACAGGTTTTCGGGCTTCAGGTCCCGGTGCACGATTCCCTTCTCGTGCGCCGCGGCGAGACCGTGCGCGATCTGGATGGCGACGTCGGTCGCCTTGCGCGGCGGGAGCGCGCCGGCGGCGAGGCGCTTTCCGAGCGTCTCTCCCTCGAGGAGCTCGGTGACAACGTAAGGAGATCCCTCGTGTTCACCGACGTCGTAGACGGCCGTCAGGTTCGGATGGTTGAGCACTCCAGCCGCCCGCGCCTCCTGCTCGAAGCGTCGCAGCCGGTCCGGATCGGCGGAGAAGGATGCGGGCAGGACCTTGATGGCGACGTCGCGCCCGAGGCGCGGGTCGCGGGCCCGATAGACCTCTCCCATTCCACCGGCGCCGATGGGACTCACCACCTCGTAAGGGCCGAGACGGCTTCCAGTCGCGATGGTCATGACGGTGCGCGGGAACCCGCCCGCAGCCCCAGCCTCGCGAGCAACGCGTCGAATCTCGGGTCCGCGCGAAGAGAATCGAACTCTGGCAATCCGGTGTAGCTCAAAAGCCCCTGGTGCTCCTGTTCTGCCCGGGCGAGCACGTCGGAAGCGTCGTCGATCTCCCCGAGCGCGCCGAGCACCCAGGCTTCGGAGACCGGCGTGGGGGAGCCTGCTGGCCGGGCTCGCCGCTCTTCGAGAACCGTGCGGGCCTCGCCGTCCCGTCCCGCCATCGCGAGCGCCCATCTCAGGACGCCGAGGAAGAACGGCGCCCGCTCGCCCGCCGCGATGCCTTCCTCGACCCGCCCGAGGACAACGTTCGCCATGCACAAGCCGGCAATGGCCGAGGCTTCGTCCTTCTCGAAGGTGAGCACGTCCTCGATGTGGCGCAGGTCCTCCTCCGGCCTTCCGCTCACGAGCAGGCCCCATCCGGTCAGCATGTAGGGAAAGGATGCTAGCGGATCGGCTTTCCGGGCGCGCTCGAAGAGGGGCAGGGCCTCGTCGAGCCTCCGGCGCGCGCAGAGGCTGAGCGCAAACGAGCCCGGGGCGAGGACGTGATCGGGCTGGAGCTCGAGCGCCCGGCGCCAGGCCGTCTCCATCTCTTCCCACCTGCGCTCTATGGAGGCCGCGAAAGCCTCGACATGGAGACCGTCCGCCGATTCTCCCTGCAGCTCCTTTGCGGTCGCCAGCGCCTTCCTCGCGGACGCGCAGGCGGCTCGTGGCGGGATCATGCCCATGTGGGCCGAGAGCACGGTGATCTCCGCGAGGCCGGTCCAGGAGGGTGCGTGATCCGGATCGAGGCGGCCGGCCTCCTCGAACTGAACCATGGCTGCGCGCCGCGGGGCATCATGCGTGGCCGGAAGAGAGGGGTCGGGGAACCGTACTCGAGGGTCGAGCCGTTGGCCCGGAGCGCAACAAACGTCAGTGTCACCGCGCGCCCCGGGCCGGCTTCACCAACCTCGACCCTGTCTTCGACTCACCGATCGCATTCACTTCAGCCCCTCCACGACATACAGGTTCGAGAGGACCCGCGTGTACGTGTAGGCCCAGGAGCGGCCGTCCGGCGCCACGCGAACGGGATGGATCCGGACGACGCCCGCCAGTTCCTCTGGCCGTAGTTCCTTCCAGAGCTCCGCCTTTCCCGAGTCGATATCGAGCCGCATGACCCGGCCCGGCACATCGCCGATGCGATAGAGAAACACGTGTTTGCCGCTGTCCGACCATCCGATCAGTTGTCCCTGGAATTCTCCGGGAGTTTTCCTCGCAGCGCCGCCATCCGCGGGGAACACCCACGTGGCGCCGGCCGAGTCGACGATCGCGATGCGGCGCCCGTCCGGTGACACGGCCACGTCTCCGTCGTTTCCCTCTATCCCGGCGGGCAAGGGAAGAGGCCGTGTCGTTCGCGCGGAGATGTCGTAGACGGCCAGAGCGGGGGGCGCGTTTGGCCGGTGAAGCCGCAGGAGAAGCCGTCGCCCGTCCGGGAACCATTCAGGGCTGTCGGCCGGCGGCTCGATCCTTCGGACCTCGCCCGCACCGGTCGGCAGAAGCACCAGCCGGTGCTGTTCCGCAGACGGCGTCGCCACGACCCATTTTCGGTCCGGCGAGAGCCGCGCGCTGTAGTAGGGGAATCCTTCTGACAATCGAAGCGCGGCGGAGCCGTCGGTCCTGCGGAGGAAGATCGATTCGCCGCGGTCCGAGAAGAGGACGACAGCGCCATCCGCCGACAGATCATTCAAAAGAGATTGATCGAACCAGGCGAGGTCGCGTTCCGGCCCGAGGCTCGTGCCGCCGGCTCGCAGACCGACCTGCAAATTCCAGTGAGCGACCAGCGTCCGACCGTCGCGGCCGATGTCGAGCACCCTGAGATCGCCCGGAACTCGCGCCACTTCCCGCTGCCGGCCCGAGAGCGTGACCGCGTAGAGGCGGCTGGGGCTGTCATTATCTTTCTTTGCCGTGAACCAGACCTCGCGGCCGTCGGCGGACCACGCCAGTCCTCCGGAAGGCAGGCTCCATCCCTCCGAGAGCACGCGGCGCAGGCGATCGGAGGCGCGGACCGCCACCACGAGAGCCTTCGAGCCTTGGTATTCGAAGAACGCGATCCACTCGCCGTCGCGAGAAACGCAGAGGTTGCCGAGGACTCCGGCCGTCTCGTAGAGAACTTTTCCGATCGGATACTCGAGCCGCTCTTTCCCCTGGACGACGCGCGCCACGGCGAGCCCTCCTCCGTCGGGCGACCAGTCGGCTCCGTGAACATCTTCGAGAAGGTCCCGCGCGGCACCGCTGCCGTCCATCGCGGCCCGGGCAAGTGTGCCCGGCTGGAGGTAGAAAAAAATGAACCGGGGATCGCGCAGAAATGCCAGCTCCCCTGTTCTCGAGATCGCGAGAATCTTCCCCGGCGGCAGATCGAGCGTCCTCGCCTCGGTCGTCCCACGGGTCGCATAAAGACGCACGGGTGCACCTTCCCACGCGGCGCTGTAGATGGCCGTCTGGCCATCGGGAGCGAAACGGCCGGACCAGATCATGCCGCGCCGGAACGAGATCTGCGTCCACGAAGGCAGCGTCGCCCGGGTATTCGGCCGGAGCAGAGGCGCGAGCCAGATCCCGGCGATCAGCGCGGCGGCGGCCGCGGCGAGGAGCCAGGACCGCGAAAGGGAAAACCGCTGTCCCCGCGCGGCGGCCGCCGTGCCGCTCGAAAGACCTTCGCTCGGAACGCTGCCGCTCGAAGGAATGGCCTCCGAGATCCGGTCGCGGAGCATCGTCAGATCCCGCGCCAGATCGCGTGTCGAATCGTAGCGGTCGGACGGATTCTTGGCGAGGCAGCGCTCCACGATCCACTGCACCGGCGCCGGTAACGTCGGCGCTACCGAGGCCAGCGGCGCGGGCTCCTGCCGGATGATCGCCGCCATCGCCTCGGGCCTCGTCGCCCCGGTGAAGGGCTTCCTGCCCGCCGCCATTTCGTAGAGGATGGAGCCCAGGGAGAACTGGTCCGAGCGGATGTCGACCTCCCGGCCGGCCGCCTGCTCCGGCGACATGTAGGAGACGGTTCCCATCACGACGCCGGCCTCGGTTCCCGCCGTGACCGTCGCCGCCTGCGTGGCTTCGCCGAATCCCTTCGGCGGGCCGGTCAGCTTCGCCAATCCGAAGTCGAGGATCTTGACGAACCCGTCCCGGGTGACCATCAGGTTTTCGGGCTTCAGGTCCCGGTGGATGATGCCCGCCTCGTGGGCTCGGGCGAGCCCTTCTGCCGTCTGCGCGGCGAGGGTGAGGAGCGTCTTCGCCGGCAGGGACCCTTCCGCCAGAAGATCGCGGAGGCTTGCGCCCTCGACGAGCTCCATCGCGATGTAGGAGACGCCCCCCTCGCGCCCGATGTCGTGGATCGTGACGATGTTCGGATGGTTGAGAGCCGAGGCCGCCCGCGCCTCCTTCTCGAAGCGATGGAGCCTCTCCGAATCGGAAGCCACCTGCCCCGGCAGAATCTTCACCGCCACGTCGCGGCCGAGCCTCGTGTCGCGGGCCCGGTAGACCTCTCCCATGCCCCCCGCTCCGAGAAGCGCGATCACCTCGTAGGGTCCGAGCCGGCTGCCTGGTGCGATCGTCATCTCAGTTCACATCGCTCCGCGGCGAAACGTCAGCTGGCGAAAGGCGGGAGGCGGCGCCGATCTCCTCCAGGTTCCCAGGAATAGCCTCCCGCGAGCCACGCCCGCGGCGGCGAGGGAAAGAGGCGCCTTCGCGCGCGAGATGGTTCCACGGGCCCGGCCACCGTGCGCCCGGGCGCGGAGACGCCGGAGAGGGCTTCGAGGTCGAAGGCGAGATCCCGCGCGGACTGGAACCGCTGCTCCGGGTTCTTCGATGGGCGCGAGGATCTCGTAGGGGCCCAGTCGCGAGCCGGCCGCGAGCGTCATCGAAGGCCTTCCACGACGAAGAGCTCCGAAATGAAACGGCTGTAGCTGTACACGCACGCGGATCCGTCCGCGGCGATCACGGGCGGCCGGATCGAGACCACGCCGGCGGAATCCGGGGGGAGCAGGTCCCTCCAGGGTTCCCGCCTGCCGGTCGCCACGTCGAGCTGCGAGACTCGCGCGGGGAGCTCGCCCGGACGATAGACATAGAGGAGCCGTCCGTCCGCGCTCCACCGGATCGGCTCTTCCCCTGCCGCCAGTCCCGGGATCTCGCGCACCTCGCCGGGGCCGAGCGGATAGAGGTGGATCTTCTGATCGGGGCCGCGAGCGGCGACCACGCGGCTGTCCGGGCTGATCAGGTGCGAATAAAAAAGGAGCGATACGCCATAGGAAGAGACGGGCCGGATCTGCCCGCTCGCGACGTCCTGGAGATACAGACGGGCTCCCTTGCCCGGGTCGTCCGCGTCGTAGAGGATCTCTTTCCCGTTCGGGACCCAGTCCGCCCAGAGAAAAGTTCCCGCGCCCGGGCGCGCCGGCAGGAGTTTCGGCTCGCCGACTCCCGTGGGCAGCAGCGTGAACTGGCGTGTTTCGGGCGAAGCCGACGACGACAGCGTCCAGCCCGCATCCGGGGAAAGGGACATCGAGTATCCATCTCCGAGGCGCACGGGAGGCGATCCATCCATCTTTCGGAGGTAGACGGAGCCCGTGTTTCCGCCGCCGCCGCCCGGCTCGTCGAAGAGCAGGCGCGTGCCGTCGGCGGAGAGGTCTCGCACCGCCGAATAATCGAGATATGTGAGGTCCCGCGGCGCCGAGTCCGCCGCGGAGACGCCGAACATTCCAAGACGATGCTGGTCACTCAAAAGCAGAACGCGGCCGTCCCGATGGACGTCGGCGAGAGTGATCTGCCCGGCACTGCGTTCCACGACGCGCTCGCGGCCGGACCGGGTGACGGCGTAGAGCGATCGAAGAGTTCCGGGCTGCGCCGCCGTGAACCAGATTTCGTCTCCGTTCGGAGACCAGGCCATTCCCCACAGGGCGTCGAAGGTGCGCGAGAGATCCTTCTTCCGGCCGTTTCGGTCGACGAGGGCGACGACGCCCTGGTCCGAGCCCCGAGACGGGTGATCCACGAACGCGATGACGTCCCCCTTCGGAGAGAACCGCGGGTGGCTGACATGCCCCGACGTCTCGTACAGGATTTTACCGATGGGGAACTCGAGCCGGTTCCGCCCGGACGCGTCGCGCACGACGGCGAGCTGCTTTCCGTCCGGCGCCCAGTCCGCCCACAGGACATTCTCCAGGAGCTCCCGGGGCGCTCCTCCTTCGAGGGGCGTCTCCGCGAGGGTCCCCAGCGCGACGTAGGGAGTCGTGTAGTGGCGGCCTAGAGAGACGGCCATCTGACTGGAAGAGGAGATCGCGAGCACGTCCGCGGGCGGCAGCCCGAGGGAACGCGACGTGGTGCCCCCGGAACGGGTCGAGAAGACCTCGAAGGGCCGGCCGTCCCAGGCGGCTCCGTACACGATCGTCTGGCCGTCCGGGGCGAATCGAGCGGAGATCATCGTCCCGCGCCGGAAAGTGAGCTGCCGGAAGAAAGGCGGCTCCGGTTTTCTCAAGGAGGCGAGCAAGGCGCCGATGGCGAGCGCCGCGAGCAACGCGACGGCGACCGTCGGAATGATCCAGCGAGACCTCCGGGCCGGCGGCGAGAAGGCCGCGGTCATGCCGCGAGGCGCGGATGAGCCGGACAGCGTCTGCAGCGCCTCGAGGTCGAACGCCAGGTCGTGGGCCGAGTGGAAGCGCTGCTCGGGGCTCTTTTCGAGGCAGTGGCGCACGATCCTCTCGAGGCCCGGCGAGACGTTCTGATTGGTGAGGGAGATTTCCGGCGGGTCCTCCCTCAGGATCGCCGACATCGTGTCCGCGGCCGAGTCGCCCTTGAAGGCCCGCTGACCGGCGAGCATCTCGTAGAGGATCGCGCCGAAGGAGAAGATGTCCGACCTCGCATCGGCCGAACGCCCGCGTACCTGCTCGGGCGACATGTAGCCGAGCGTGCCGAGGACCATGCCGGGCTCCGTACCCGCGGTCGCCGTCGGCAGATTCGTGGCGCCCGAGGTGCCTTCCTCGGCGTGAGTGAGCTTGGCCAGGCCGAAGTCGAGGATCTTGACGCGGCCGTCCTTCGTAACGACGAGGTTCTCGGGCTTCAGATCCCGATGGACGATGCCTTTCTCGTGCGCTGCGGCGAGGCCGTGGGCGATCTGGATCGCGTAGTCGATCGCCTTTCGCGCGGGCAGCCGGCCGCCCGCGAGGGCCTGCCGCAGCGTCTCGCCCTCGAGCAGCTCCTGGACCACATAGGGAGATCCCGCATGCTCGCCGATGTCGAGGACCGCGGTGATGTTCGGGTGGTTGAGGATCCCCGCGGCCCGCGCTTCCTGCTCGAAACGGCGGAGCCGGTCCGCGTCGGCCGAGAACGAAGCGGGAAGGACCTTGATCGCGACGTCCCGCCCGAGCCGAGAGTCTCGTGCGCGATAGACCTCGCCCATGCCGCCCGCGCCGATGGGCGCGACGATCTCGTAGGGGCCGAGCCTCGCGCCGGCCGCCAGAGTCATTTCAGTCCTTCCGCGATGTAGAGCTCGGAGAAGGACCGGCCAAAGTTGAACAGGATGCTCTTGCCGTCCCCCGAGATCGCCGCGGGCGCCAGAAGCGTGAAGCCCGCCGGGTCGCCGGGCATCAGCTCCTTCCAGAGTTCCCGGTGCCCGGTCGCCATCTCGATGCGAAAGACGCGCGAAGGAAATTCTCTGCGGGCGGAGCCGACGAACAGGAAGCGGCCATCGTCGGTCCAGCGCAGCGGCCGGTCAGTCGGATCGATGCCCGGGATGGGTCGGGCGGGCCCGCCTTCCAGGGGTGTGATCCCAAACCCCTGCTCCGCCGTATGGACCACGAGGGAGGCGCCGTCCGGCGAAATGGCCCTGGCGATCACTCCCTCGGGGCTGACGGGCCGCGCCGCACCTCCCTGGAGGTCCTGAAGGAAGATGCGCGGCGGCCGACCCGGTTCGTTTCCTTCGAACATGACGCGCTTGCCGTCCGGCAGAAAGGCTCCGAAGAGTCCGTTCGAGTGATCGATCGCATCTTTTGGGAAGGGGCGCGGCTCTCCCGCGCCGGTCGGCAGGAGCACGATGGATGGGGGAGTCGAGCGGAGGAGACAGGTCAGGACCCATTTGCCGTCGGGAGAAAGCGCGAGAGCGTTTCCTTCGCCAAGACGCACGGGCGCCGATCCGTCGAGTTTCCGCATATACACCGAGTAACCCGCGCCCCCCGCCTCCCCCTGCTCCGTGAAGACCGCCATCTTGCCGTCTTCCGACAGGAGCGGGCCATACGACCATTCGAGGCCCGAGAGGTCTCGCTCTCTCGCGTCTCCGGGGAGCAGGCCGAGGAATCCCAGGCGCGCGTTGCTCTGAACGAAAAGCACGCGCCCATCCCCCGAAATGTCCTCGAGCAGCATTCCACCAGGCGTCCTCGCTACCATTCGCTGGCGGCCGGAGGTCGTGACGGCGTAGAGAGCCCGCGAGCTTCCCGCCTGCGTTGCCGTGAACCAGATCTCCTCGCCGGAGACGGACCACGCGATTCCCTGTTCGCTCTCCCAGCCCGTAGACAGTGTTCGTTTCTTTCCTGCCAGGTCCACGATCGCGAGGGAACCGCGGTCGTCCCCGAAGACCGGATGGTCGAAGAACGCGATCAGGTCGCCCCTTGGCGACACACGGGGACGGCCGATCCAGCCGGTCGTTCGATAAAGAACCTTGCCCAGAGGAAACTCCAAACGGTAGCGCCATTGGGGAGCGCGGACGACCGCGAGAGCGCGGCCGTCCGGCGACCAGTCCGCGCCGCTGACGTCCTCGAGAAGATCGCGGGGCGCGCTGCCGGACAAGGGCGTCTGCGAGAGAGTGCCTTTCCTCGCGTATCCGGTCGAGAAGTCGAGGGCGTTCAAGACGAGCATGTCGCCGGTGCGGGAGACCGACTCGACGTTTCCCGGGAGGGTCAGATTGAGCGACTCAGGACTCTCGACGCGCACGGAATAGAGCTGGGGTTTTTGGGCGCCGTCCCACGACGCGGCGTACACGATCGTCCGGCCGTCGGGGGCGAAGCGGGCAGACCCGATGGGCCCCCGGCCGTACGTGAGCCTGTGAAAGGAAGGAGCGGTGAGCGGGCTCGCCCTCCAGATCAGCCGTCCCGCAAGAAGGCCGGCCGCGAGCGCCGCGAGCGAGGCCGTGAGGATCGCTTTCGAAGGGAACCGATCAAGAATCCTGGGCGTCGAAGCCGCCCCACGCGTGAGCGAAACGCCGGACAGCGCCTCCAGATCGAACGCGAGATCGTGTGCGGAGTGGAATCGCTGCTCCGGGCTCTTCTCGAGGCAGTGACGAATGACGCGCTCGAGACCGGGGGAGATGGACTGATTGGTGACTGAGAGATCGGGCGGATCTTCCTTCAGGATCGCCGACATCGTGTCCGCTGCGGAGTCGCCTCGGAAGGCGCGCCGACCCGCGAGCATTTCGTAGAGGATCGCGCCGAAGGAGAAGATGTCGCTGCGCGCATCGGCCGGTCTGCCTCGCACCTGCTCGGGCGACATGTAGCCGAGGGTGCCCAGCACCACGCCGGGCTCCGTGCCCGCGGTCGCCGTGGGAAGGTTGGTGCCCTGCGAGCCCTCCTCGGCGTGCGTCAGCTTCGCCAGCCCGAAGTCGAGGATCTTGACGCGCCCGTCCTTCGTCACGACGATGTTCTCGGGCTTCAGATCCCGGTGGACAATGCCCTTCTCGTGCGCGGCGGCCAGTCCGTGGGCGATCTGGATCCCGTCGTCAATCGCCTTGCGGGCCGGCAGCCGGCCGCCGGCAAGCACCTGCCGCAGCGTCTCGCCCTCGAGGAGCTCCTGGACGACATAGGGCGCGCCGTCGTGCTCGCCGATGTCGAGCACCGCGGTGAGGTTCGGGTGGTTGAGGATTCCGGCCGCGCGTGCCTCCTGCTCGAAGCGGCGCAGGCGGTCCGGGTCGGCGGAGAAGGAGGCGGGAAGCACCTTGATCGCGACGTCGCGCCCGAGACGCGGGTCGCGCGCGCGCCACACCTCTCCCATGCCGCCGGCGCCGATGGGCGCGAGTATCTCGTATGGGCCGAGCCGGGAGCCGGCAACGATGGACATGAATTGTCGAGGGATTGTACCGGTCAGGGAGAGGTGAGAGTTGAGCGTTGAAGGCGCGGCCCGGGCACGGGGTTCCTGTGAGAAACTGCGCCCCTCATTCCAGGGCCGCGGCGGCGGGGCCACCTGCCGCCGGGCGAAGCGTCTGGACGGGGAGGGTGTCGTATGGACCTTCGGTCTCTTCAAAAGCCGCTCAAAGACAAGTACCGGTCGGATCCGGCCGCCTCCCGGATCACGCTCAAGGCGGAAGGGAATCAGACCGACGCTCCCGTGTCCTGCTCCGTCGATATCGGACGCGCGATTTACAGCGCCGAGGCCCATACGGGAGTCGGAGGTCCCGGCACCGCGGCGTGTTCAGGCGATCTTCTGCTCGGGGCGTTAGCCGCGTGCGCGCAGATCACCTGCCAGATGGTCGCGACCGCGATGGGAATCCGGGTCGAGGCGATCCGGGTCACCGTTGAAGGAGATCTGGACCTGAGCGGCACGCTCGGCATTTCGAAGGAAGTGCCGGTCGGGTTCGAGACGATTCGCCTGGGGTTCGAGCTCGATGCGCCGGGAGCCACGCCGGAGCAGGTCCGTGCCCTGCGCGAAAAAACGGAGCAATACTGCGTCGTGATGCAGACTCTGACGCACCCTCCGAAACTCGAGATCGAGTGGGGCTCGAAGAGTTCGGAGCACGGGACGTCGCAATAATTCGGAAATCCGGTTGAGCGGCCGCCAGGCGGTCGCGGGGGAAATGCACATGCCCAAGTTCGTGATCGAGCGCGAGATTCCCGGGCTCGGAAATTTGAACGACGCGGAGATCCGGGAGATCTCCCAGAAGTCGGTGAACGTGCTGCGTGAGATGGGCCCTGAGATCCAGTGGCTCCAGAGCTATGTGACCGGTGACAAGCTGTACTGCGTCTATCTCGCGCCGGATGAAGACACCGTGCGTGAGCACGCACGCCGGGGCGGTTTTCCGGCAAACAGGATCTGCGCCGTCCGGCGGATGATCGACCCGACCAGCGCGGAAGCCTGACTCCGACTACCGCTTAGTCACGACGCGCTGACTTTCACGCGACCGCGGCGGCGATCGCCGCTGGAACCGGCATCGCCCATCCTTCCATCCACGCGGCGGCGCCGGCCGCGCTCGTGAGCGCATCTCGTGAGGGCCTCAGAGTCTTCTCCAGCCGGACCTGCTCCGCGCGCATGGGCGCGGCTCCGACGGCCTGGCGCAGTGCCGCGGCGGCGCCGGCCAGACGCAGGGAGCGTTCGGGCTGCCCCTGCGCGGCCGCGGAGCATGCGAACGACTCCAGCAGCCGGGCGATTCCGCGCTTGTGGCCGAGCTCCTGGAACACCCCGATGCTCTCCCGGTAGAGGAGGTGGGCCGCTGCGAAATCTCCCTGGTCGCGCGCGAGGTTGCCGAGGTCCGCGAGCGAGCTCGCGATGCCCCATCGATCCCCGAGCTCGCGGAACATGGACAGGCTCTGCTCGTACAGCCCGCGGGCGGACGCGAGCTCCCCCTGTTCGCGCGCGACGTCTCCTTCGGCGTCGAGCGTCCAGGCCATCCCGCCGCGATCGCCGACCTGGCGCGAGATGGACAGGCACTCTGCGAACAGGGAGCGCGCTTCGAGGAAGTGACCCTCCAGACGGGCGACGTTCGCGAGGTTGGAGAGACCGCGGACCACGGCGACTGGATCTCCCAGCTCCTTCCAGAGCGCGAGGCTCTCTTCGAAAAGCGACCGGGAACGGGCGAGGTCTCCCTCCACCTGAGCTCCGACCGCGAGGGCGTTCAACGCAACCGCGATTCCCTTGCGATCGTCGAGCTCGCGGCTGATCGCGAGGCCCTCTTCCTGGAGCTTGCGCGCGGCCGCGGGGACGCCGGCGAAGACGCCCGCCGCGAAGACCGCGCGGGCGCGGAGCTGCGAGCGCACCGCCGCGCGCGGGAGCCTCAACAGGTGTCCCAGCCATTCGCGACCCTGTGCCAGATACTCGCGCTCTTCCCAGAAGTGAAAGAGCGCGACCCCGAGGCGAAGGCCCCAGTCCGCCTCTCCGTTTTCGATCAGCCAGGCGAGAGCCGCGCGAAAGTTGTCGTGCTCAAGTTCGAGGCGTTCGAGCCATCCGGAACCTTCCGCAGCCGCGCCCGGGGCCGGCGGTCCGACGGCCCGCTTGCCCCTCTCCGAAGCCTCGTCCTCCGCCAGGACCACGCAGTAGGCAGCGTGCGCGCGCCGGGTCGGTGACTCTTCGTCGCTCGACGCCAGCCTCTCGAGCCCGTACTCGCGAATGGTTTCGAGGAGGACGAAGCGGGGCTCTCCGCCGGGAGGCTCGATCCGCTGGATCAGGCTCTTGTTCATCAGGGAGTCGATGCCGTCCAGGATGTCGAGGCCGAGATCGGCCGTCGAGTCGCAGACCGCCTCCGCGGCCTCGAGAGTGCATCCGCCGACGAACACGGCCAGCCGGCGAAAGAGCTTCTGCTCGGCGGGTCCGAGCAGGTCGTAGCTCCAGTCGATCGCGCCGCGCAGCGTCTGCTGGCGCCTCGGGAGGTCCCGGGCGCCTCCGGTCAGAAGCTGCAGGCGCTTTTCCAGACGCGTCCGCATCGCCGCAGGCGACAGCAATTTGATGCGCGCGGCGGCGAGCTCGATCGCGAGAGGCAATCCGTCGAGCCGCGCGCAGATCTCGGCGATCGCGACCGAGTTTTCGGCCGTCACTTCGAAGTCCGGCATCACGGAAGCGGCGCGGTTCGCAAAGAGAGAGATGGCGTCGCTCTGCAGGAGCTCCCCCGGGGCGGACGAACGGTCCGGCACCGCCAGGGAGGGGACGGGGAATTCCTGTTCGCCGTAGATGTGCAGCGGCGACCGGCTCGTCACCAGGACCTTGAGCTTCGAGCCGGCGGCGACGAGCTCCGCCACCACCGACGCTGCGGCGATCAGGTGCTCGAAACTATCGAGGATGAGCAGCATCGGCTCCCGCAGCGAGCCGCGCAGATGCTCCGTGAGCGTCGCGATCGGCGTCTGTCCCACGGTCTCCCGGACACCCAGGACCTGGCAGATCGTGGAAGCGATCAGGTCGGTTTCATTGAGGGGCGCCAGCGCGACGAAGTGAATCCCGCCGGGAAAGGAGGCCGCCATCTCCCCGGCGACTTCGAGCCCGAGGCGGGTCTTGCCGATGCCCCCGGGGCCCGTGAGTGTGACCAGGCAGGCGTCCGGCCGGAGCAACAGCTGCCGAACCGCCGCACGTTCCTTGACGCGTCCCACGAACCCGGTCCGTTGCGGCGGCAGGTTCGTCGGACGGGACTCTCGCGTTTCGCGAGGCGCTTCCAGGAAGCGGTCCCGAACCTCCGCGATGTCGCGCGCGAGATCATGGGTCGAGGCATAACGGTCGCGTGGTTCCTTCGAGAGGCATCGCTGGATGATCCAGCACAGCGGGGCAGGAAGCCGCGCGTTCAGAGATGAAATCGCGTCGGGTTCCTCGCGGATGATGGCTGTCAGAGTCTCCGGGTAGGTCTCGCGCCGGAACGCCTGACGTCCGATCGCCAGCTCGTACAGAAGCGAGCCGAGCGCGAACTGGTCCGACCGGAAGTCGACCGGCCGCCCGCTCGCCTGTTCCGGCGACATGTACGCGACGGTCCCCAGGACCACGCCGCGCCCCGTTGCGGAGGAGCCGGCGGTCGCGAAATGCGAGAGGTCTTCCGGAGAGGGCTCGACTAATTTGGCCAGCCCGAAGTCGACGATCTTGACGAACCCATCCTCCGTGACCATCAGATTCTCGGGCTTGAGATCCCGGTGCACGATCCCCGAGGCATGCGCCTTGGCAAGTCCCTCGGCAACCTGTGCGCCGAAGTCGAGAATCTTTCGCTGAGAGAGCGGTCCCGCCGAGACCAGCTCCCGGAGCGTCTGGCCCTCGACCAGTTCCATCGCGATGTAGGAGACCCCTCCGGAGCGGCCCACCTCGTAGATCGTGACGACGTTCGGGTGATTGAGCGAGGAAGCGGATCGCGCCTCCTTCTCGAAACGCGACAGCCGCCCCTGGTCCTCGGAGAGGTGTTGCGGCAGGACCTTCAGGGCGACGCTTCGGCCGAGCCGCTTATCCCGCGCCCGATAGACCTCGCCCATACCGCCCGCGCCGATGGGCGCGAGGATCTCGTAGGGACCGAGCCGCGAGCCCGCCGAAAGGGTCATGGTTGCGACTCCTGTATCACGAGCGTGACCGGCGCGGTAACCGGGGCTGGGGGCGGTGCTCCCTTCCTCTACCTATCGACTGAGCTCGAGCGCGGTCGAGCGGGCCAGGGCCTAAGGTGAGCCGGCCATGCATCGAGCCAGGGCCGCAAACCTCGAATCCGCGCGAAGGCCATCGAACGCCGGGTCCCGATTGACAGTTCCCAGATCACCGGCGCGCTCCTCGCAGGCCTTCCGCAGCCACTCGAACGCCTGTTCTTTTTCGCCCAGTCCCATATAGACGACTGCGATGTCGAAAGGAGAAACATAGTTTCCCTTCGATCGTTCCTTCAGCTCGTCTAAAAGTCGCAACGCCTTTTCTCTTTCGCCAGCAACGCCGTAGGCATACCCGAGAGCCGAAGTGCTCCCGGAATCCGCGCCTGAAAGAGCTCTTGCCCTTTCGAGCTCGGTGATGGCCTCCTTCCGCATCCCCGTCTGCAGATAAACCCAGCCGAGTCCGGAATGGGCGAGGGAAAAATCCGGGCCGATCTCGAGCGTGGCGCGGAACTGTTCGATGGCCAGATCGTACCGCCGGGCCATGTAATAGATCATTCCCAGATTCCGATGGATCATCAGAGAAAGCGGATCGAGCTGCACGGCGCGCCTCGCCTCGGTGATCGCGCGCTCGTGCTCGCCCTTCTGCGAGAGGAATTCCCCATACCATTGCCGGGCCGTCGAATAGCCGGGGTTCAATTGAATGGCCCGCTGAAACTCCCGCTCCGCGCCGATCGATTCGGAATCGTCCCATAGGACGGACGCCATGGAAGCGTGCGCCTCAGAAAGCGTTTCGTCAATTTCCAGGGCTTTCCTGGCCGCTGCCTTTGCCTTCGGGTGGGCTTCCGCCGAGGGAACAAAACGATGTGACTGAAGGACGACATAAGAGTCCGCGACCCCGGCGTAGGCCGGAGCATAGGTGGGGTCGAGCTGGATCGCCTGTTCGAAGAACGAGACGCCGGTCTTGATCCCTTCCTCAGTTCTCTTGTTCCAGTGGTACCGGCCTTTCAGGTACGCCTCGTATGCAGAAGGATCCACGCGCTGACTCTTTTTCAGGCGCCTCTGCTCCTCTGGTCCGATCTTCACCTGAACCTCTCGGGCGATGGCCCTCGCGACCTCGCTCTGGAGCGTCAGCACGTCGCGAAGGTCGCGCTCGTAGTCCTGCGCCCAGAGATGCTTGTCCGTCGCTGCCTGGATCAACTGTGCCGTGATGCGCACTCTCGCACCAGCCCGCATGACCGAGCCCTCCACGATCCCCTCGACTTTGAGCTCCCGGGCGATTTCCGTAAGAGGCTTGCGGACGTTCTTGTATTGCATCACCGAGGTCCGGGAAATGACGCGCAGGCCGCTCAACTGGGCGAGGCTGGTGATGAGCGCTTCGGTCATTCCGTCGGCGAAATACTCCTGTTCGGGATCTCCCGAGAGATTCGCTAGCGGGAGGACCGCCAACGATTGAATGGCCGCGGGTTTAGCCGACCGCGGCAATCTCTTTCCCCATCCGCCCACGGTAAAGCCCAGGGCCAGGGCCAACAGAACAATGCCGGCCGCGGCGAATAGGAAAACGCCTCGACGGGGCCAACCGACCCTCGGCGCCGCTCCGGGCGTCGGAGGGCCGCTGGAAACCTCTCGCAAAGCGAACGCAAGGTCTCGCGCTGAGTGAAATCTCTCCTCCGGGCGTTTCTCCAGACAGTGGCGCATGATGTGATCGAGGGAAGGTGAAATGGCCTGGTTCTGCGAAATGTCCGGGGGCTCCTCCCGCAGGATGGCGGTCATGGTCTCGACGGCCGAATCGCGTCGGAAGGCGCGCTGGCCCGTGAGCATCTCGTGAAGGATCGCTCCGAAAGCGAAAATGTCCGACCTGTGGTCCGCGTACTGCCCACGCACCTGTTCGGGAGACATGTAGCCGACCGTGCCGAGGATGACGCCCGGCTCCGTTCCGGCAGAAAGCGTCGGGCCCTCCGTCACGTCACCGGTCGCTCCGTCGGGGCGGATCAGCTTGGCCAGGCCGAAATCGAGGATCTTGACGCGCCCGCCCCTGGTGACGACGAGGTTTTCGGGCTTCAAGTCTCGATGGACGATCCCCTTCTCATGGGCGGCTGCCAGCCCCTCGGCGATCTGCCCGGCGTAATCC
>JBBROA010000092.1:0-17120 GCA_038229875.1 Thermoanaerobaculia bacterium
CGGCGTTCCTGACGGCGGCGGCTCCTGCGACGCAGCTCGATCCTTCGACCTGCAACCCGCTCGGCGTTCCGTTTGGTGCTGGTTCTCCGTTCCCGACGGGCGTCAACGGTCCGGTCGCTCCGGTCATCCCTGGAACCGTCACGGGCTTTGGCCCCAGCGGCCCCGCGGGTATCGGTCCGAGCCAGAACGTTCCCCTGTAATCGGTCGTTTCCTTGGTGGGCGGGACGCAAGTCCCGCCCACTTTTTTCTGTTTCTCGCGTCGTCGATCAAGTTCGGTCACACAATCGAGTTCGACCCGCTTTCACGTCCTCTTCGGGAGAACTGGAGAGAATCTGAAATCGGTTCGTGAGCGAAAGTCCGTAACTGGTCGTCCGCCCTTTCCCGGAGGTCCGCTCTTGCCTACTTCGATGATCCGCCGGACTGTCGTTCCCGCCACAATTCTGGGGCTGGCTTTCGCCCTCTTTGTATCGTCCGCGAACGCCGCGGCGCAGTGCGGGACCCTCCAGTCCCAGGACCGCCAGAACCATCCGGGATACAGCGGTTCCCTTCCCAACCTGCTGTCTACCGCCGGCAACGACAAATACATCTACGAGGCGACCCAGTACGGTTTTGTGCGTGCGAGCCTGGCCAACCCTTCCAGCCCCGGTCAGCTGCAGCTCCTGCAGATCGGCCAGAAATTCGTGCCGGGAGACAACGGCGGCCTCATCTACCTGGGCTGCGACTGCTATCAGGGTGCTAGCACGATGGACGCTGCGGAAGGACCGGATGGGACCTCCCGGATGATCTCGGACTTCCGGGCGGTGTACACCGGGGTTCTGCGCGGAATGCTCGGAATGACGATCGGTCCGAACGGCCTTCAGATGGGAGACCAGCTCGACATCGCGGAGGTCGCGCTCGGTTCGACGGTCGCGGCCGTGTACATCCCCCAGACCAACAAATATTTTGCTTATTTTCCGTCCAACGGCGTCCAGGTCGTCGACGTCAGCAACCCGAACGGGAGCCCTTCCGCTTCGTCGGCTCTGACTCCGTCTGGCACGTTCAACTGGAACGGCGTCGGCATCATGAAATCCGGTTCGGTTTCGATCGGCGGCGTCCAGCACATCGTAGTGGTCGGTTTCGTCGGCACTCAGCTCCGCGTCGCCGAGCCGAACCCCGCGAATGGCGCCCTGAGCGAGAAAGCCAGCACGGTGGCGGCCGGCGCGCCGAACTCTCTCTACGTCGCGAACGTGAACGGGAAGGCCTACGTCTTCTCGGCGGACAATTCCGCGGGCCTGAACGTGTACGAGTACACGGGCAGCGCGTTGAACTTCGTCGCGAACCTTCCGGGCTACTACAACCAGGTCGTCGTGAAGGGAAACCCGGGATCTTCTTACCCGGCGATCTTCCTGCATCGCGCGATCCGCGCCCCGCAATTTCCTTCCGACCCCCAGGACGGCGTGGACATCTGGGATTCGAAGTGGTTCTCCGGCGGCACGCCCGTGCGCGCCGTGACGCTTCCCCACCAGGGCACAGCGCCCCCCACCGGCCGCGGCAACGCCATCGAGGCCGTCGTGACCGGCGGCGGGTCCCAGATCATTGCCCACGTGTACCGGCTCGCCACGACCACCAACCCGCAGTCGAATCCCGAGCACCTCCTGATCACCGACAACGTGGACATCTCCTGCATCGCGGCGGACACAACCAGCCCGCCGCGCGCGTCGGCGACCTTTACGAACGTGTCGGCGGGGCTGCGCAGCGGCGCCGAGCGGACGATCAACTATTACGGCGACCGGGTCACGTTGGCCGACAGTTCGTCGACAGGAGTTCCGATCACCCGCGTCGACTGGGACGTCAACAACCCCGGCAGCGGCTTCACGGCCGACCGGTCCGGAACAGCGCTCTCCCTTCCGAACATCTTCTTCCCGTGCGATCCCGCGGCGGGCGGAGACATCGCTTCCGGAAACGCCTGCGCCACGAGCCTCGGGCTGTCGAGCAATCCGGGTCCGCAGAGCTTCGCCTTCGCGGAGCAGAGCGCGAACCAGAACGGCAACAGCGCGACGCCCTTCTACTCCGCGCCGATCCCGTTCGTGATGCCGTCGATCGGAATCAGCGGCTTCTCGGGCGGCGTCCTGCGCGTCTTAACCGGCGGCAGCGCGGACGCCACGCCGACGACCGGAAACACGCCGGATGCCACTTTCCAGTGGAGCTTCACCGGCGGCGCGGGCGGAGCGCCCACCGGGATCACGGTCCCGGTGCCGGCCGGAGCCTCCGGCTTCTCGCTGCAGGTCACCTGGAAGGGTGGATATACGAAGACGGTGACGGGCACGGTCGTCCAGAGCGACCTCGTCCCCGCATTCACGATCCTGCCGAATCCGGCGATCCGGAACGGTCAGATCACGCTGACGAACACCATGCAGAAGGCGTTGACGACGACTCTCACGAGCGTCGACTACAGCCTGGTGAACGGAAGCTGTCCCGGTACTCCGAACTTCACCGGTACGCTCGGCACCGGATTCCTGACTCCTGGTACAGCGGCGATTTCCGCACCCGCGGTCGAGGGCAGCTACTGCATCACGCTCCGATTCAACTACATCCCTTCGGGGCAGTCGCCCACGAATCAAACCGTTTCACTTCCCCTGACCGTCATCATCCAGACGACGCCGTTGAGCGCGCTCGTCGGCGGACCCTCGACGGGAACGGTCGGGACGGCGATGACGTTTACGGCTACCCCGAACGGCGGAACCGGAACCGGCTACGCGTACGCGTGGGACTGCAACTACTCCCAGTTCTCCGGAGGCAACTTCTCCGCAGGGAGCAATTCCCAGAGCTGCACCTACAACCAGAACGGGAGCTACACGCCTGCGGTGCGCCTGACCGATTCCGCGAGCAACGTGGCGACTGCCTTTGGATTCGTTACGGTGACCGGCGGCTCGACCGGAGGCGGAGGCAACCTCGCCGCGAGCATCTTCGGTGCGACGACCGGATCGACCGGCAGCGCGATCACCTTCCAGGCGACCGCTTCGGGCGGCACCGGAAACTACAACTACGCCTGGGCGTGCGACTACACGATTCTGGGCGGCTCCGGGCAGTTCACCGCGGGCTCGAACCAGACGTCCTGCACGTTCCCGTCGAACGGCACCAAGAACGTCGCGGTTCGCGTCAGCGACGGCTCGAACCAGCTCATCGTGCAGTACCAGGTCACGATCGGCGGCGGAGGCGGACCGGGACCGAACGGTCTGGCGGTCTCAATCGCGGGTCCGACCACCGGATCCGGCGGAGCGAACCTCGTGTATACCGCCACCGCGGTCGGCGGCACGGCCCCTTACGGCTACGCGTGGGCCTGCGACTACAGCGCGTTCGGCGGGACCGGCCAGTTCACGGCCGGCACCTCGTCCAAGACCTGCGCCTTCACCGGGAACACAACTCATGTCGTCGGAGTCCGTGTCACGGATTCCACGAGCGGCACGGTGACCAACACCTTCACGACCACGATCTCCGGACCCGGGCTCCCGGTCACGGGCTTCACGGTTACGGGAGGCGGCGCGTCGCAGGCGGGCACCACCTACACCGTGGGTCTCAACCAGCCGGTGACATTCACGGCGGCGGAGACGAACGCGAGCATGTACGGCTGGACGTTCGGCGACGGCACGATTGCCGCCGCGCCCACCGTCCGCACCATCACCAAGACGTACTCGGCGAAGGGCACGTACCAGGCGCAGCTCGACATCACCGGCAACGGCACGCAGACTCAAGGCGTCAACACGGCCCGGTTCACGGTCCTGGTTGTCACCCCCGCGCCCTCCGGAGCGTTCACGATCCAGGGTGCCCAGGGCAACGCCGACGGGACGGTCTTCACCGCGAACATCGGCGACGAGCTCACGATGACGGCCTCTGAGACCCATGCGCTTTCCTGGGGCTGGATCTTCGGCGACGGCACGAACGGCGCGTCCCCCGCCGCCGGGGTCCCCGTGAAACACCGCTACAACACCCCGGGGACCTACATCGCAAAACTTCTCGTGACGGGCGACGAGTCGAGCACGACCGGTCTCGTCATCTCGACATTCACGATCAACGTCGTTTCCTGCGCGCCGAACGCCTCGACGCTCTGCCTGAACGACAACCGGTTCAAGGCGACCGTCGAGTGGAGCGTTCCGCCGCAGCAGAAGACCGGCAGCGGCGCCGGCGTCGCGCTGACCGGGGACACGGGCTACTACTGGTTCTTCAGCCCGGCGAACATCGAGCTGGTGCTCAAGGTCGTCGACGGGCGCACGTTCAACGGGAAGTTCTGGGTCTTCTACGGTGCGCTCTCGAACGTCGAGTACACGATCACGGTCAAGGACACGAAGACCGGGGCCGTGAAGACGTACGTCAATCCTTACGGCACGACCGCGAGCCTCGCGGACGTCAATGCTTTCGACGGCGGAGCGCCGGCGACGACCGAGGGCAAGCACGCCCAGGCGGTCTCCGCGATTACCGTCTCGTGCACGCCGTCTCCCGTCGTCATCGGACAGTCGGTGACATGCACCGCGTCGCCGGCCGGCAGCTACTCCTGGCTCTGGGGCGATGAGACAAAGTTCCCGGCGCCTTACGCGCCCGGCCCGAATCCGAACACGCACACCTACACGAGCGCCGGCGCAAAGCTCGTGGCGGCGACGACGGACTCCGGCGTCACCACGGGCACGGTCGGTCTGGCGGTCGTGGCGAACGTCCCAGGCGGGCTCGCTGCCGCGATCACGGGTCCCTCGACGGGATCGGCGGGATCTCCCATTTCGTTCACCGGCACGGCGACGGGAGGAACAGGCCCCTACACGTTCGCGTGGGCCTGCGACTACAACGCCGCGAGCCCCAGTTTCACGGCGGGGACCGCACAGAACCCCTGCACCTTCGCGAGCGCAGGCAGCCACATCGTCGGGCTGCGCGTCACCGATTCGGCGACTCCGGCGGGAACCGCCATCGCGACCGCCACCGTCGCGGTGGCTCCTCCAGCGGGCCCCGGCCTGCCGTCGGCTCTCTACGCGCTCCAGGGCGCACAGTTGAACCCCGCAAGCGGCCGCTACGAGGCGGAGATCGGCACGGAGATCACGTTCACAGCGAACGAGGCCAATGCCTCGAAGTGGGCGTGGACCTTCGGCGACGGGAGCAGCGGCGACGGCGCCGTCGTCCGTCACACCTACCAACAGGGCGGCAGCATCGATGGACAGCTGATCGTCACCGGCGACACCACGAGGACCGCGGGCATCGCGAGGGCAACGATCCCGATCGCGATTCTGCCCTGTGCCGCGGACGGCAAGACCCTTTGCTTAAACGGCGGGCGCTTCAAGGTTCGGGTCGACTGGCGGTCCGAAACGACCAGCGGCTTCGGTACGGCCGTGCCCGTGACTCCCGACACCGGCGAGTTCTGGTTCCTGTCGAGCAACAACATCGAACTCGTCCTGAAGGTCGTGGACGGGTCGAGCTTCAACGGGCACTTCTGGGTGTTCTACGGCGCCCTGTCCGATCTCGAGTACACGATCACCGTGACGGATACGACGACGGGGACGGTCAAGACGTACCACAACCCCCTGCACACGACGGCGAGCGCCGCGGACGTCAACGCGTTTTAAGGAGCCCCGAATCCGCCTTTTCGAAGGGGCCCTGGTTGGAACCAGGGCCCTTTTTTTGATCGGCTGGGCGAGGCCGCGACGCGGTCCCGGCCCCGTCCGTATGAATCCCGAGGGAACGCCGCCTGAGACTAGAATGGCTCGAATGTTGCGGGCCCTTGAATGTTGCCGGCCCTCGAATAATGCAGACATGTTGCGGAGATTGAGCAGCCTACGATGAGCACGGCCACCGGGTTCGAGCGCGGTCATTCGACGGCCCTGGTGGACGCGGAGCTCGAGTCCCCGTTCCTCCACGATCGCGGGACGGTCGTCTACAACCCGCTCACGGGAGCGTCGCTTGTGAAGGACGGGGAGGGCTTCCGCGCGCTTTCGCGGATGAGGCAGGGGCTCCCTCCGGGAGTGGACGCGGGTGTAATCGAGCATCTCCGGGTCGCGCGTTTCTTAATCGACGACGTGGACCGCGAGTCGAGGCGCTCGCACCTTCTCTTCCTGTCGCTCGAGACCTGCACCGTCTGCAACCATCGCTGCCCCTTCTGCCCGGTCTCGGTCGATCCGCGCGAGCGCGAAGTGATGTCGACGGAGCTCTTCGAATCGATCGTCGACCAGTCCGCCGCGATCGGGGGCAGCGATCTCGTCGTCTTTCTTTCGAATTACAACGAGCCGACTGTGGACCCGCTCTTCGAGGAGCGATGCCGGTTTCTCTTCTCGCGCAAGCTGCCAGTGTCGATCCTGACGAACGCCTCCCAGTTCACGCCGGACCGCGCGGACCGGCTCGAGGCGTTCGGCCGCTTCCGGTACATCGGCATCAACCTTCCGACGCTCGACCCCGAACGCTACCGCGTCCTGCACGGCACCCGGGACCTCGCGCGGGTCCTGGCGAACGTGGACGCTCTGCGCACGCGGTCCCTCGCCGAGGAGACCGCGATCGTAGTTCTCGGTGAAGAAGACGACGCGCATCGCGAGGACGTTGCCCGCATCCGCGAGCGCTTCGAGCCGCGCGGCTGGGAGGTCAAGCCCTTCCGGATCCGCAGCCGGCCCGCCAGTGGAACGTTCGTCCCCGAGCCGCCGCCGAAGAAGAAGCTGCGCGGCTGCGAGCTCATGGGCTCGCGCCCGTTCGAGCACCTTCACGTCACCGCGACCGGCAAGGCGGTCCTCTGCTGCCAGGATTACTACGAGCGGCTCACGGTCGGGAACCTGAAGACACAGACGGTCGCGGAGATCCTCGGGGGGGACACCATGGCGCGTCTGCGCCGCTGGACCTACGGGGTCGAAGAGGCGCCCGCGGACTTTCTCTGCCGGCGCTGCGAGTTCGCCGTCGGCGAGTGAGAGGGAACCCGAAACTCGGATCCGTCGGTGGCGGAGCGGCCGGCGCAAGCCCGCTCGCGGTGCAGGCGCGCGATCTCGCCAAGGTGTACCGCCTGTACACGAACCCGAGCGACCGGCTCCGCGAGGTTCTCTTCCGCACCCCCCGGCACCGCGACTTCCAGGCTCTTTCGGGCGTTTCGTTCGACCTTCCCGCAGGCAAGGCGCTCGGTCTCATCGGAGAAAATGGCGCCGGCAAGTCCACTCTCTTGAAGATCGTCGCCGGCACCACCGCGCCGACCTCCGGCAAGGTGGAGCGGCGCGGCGTCGTGGCTTCGATCCTCGAGCTCGGAATGGGATTTCATCCGGAGTTCACGGGCCGCGAGAACGCCCGGATGAACGCGGCCCTCCTGGGACTGACCGGACCCGAGATCCGCCAGCGGCTTCCGGAGATCCGCGACTTCGCCGAGCTCGGAGAGTTCTTCGACCGGCCGGTGCGGACCTACTCGTCGGGAATGGGCCTCCGGCTCGCGTTCGCCGTCGCCACTCACGCCAACGCCGACGTGCTCATCGTGGATGAAGCCCTCGCGGTCGGCGACGGCTACTTTCAGAAGAAGTCGATCGACCGAATCACGGAGTTCCAGCAGAGGGGAGGGACGCTCCTCTTCTGTTCCCACGCGCTCTACTACATCGCCCTCCTGTGCGACGAGGCGATCTGGCTGAAGAACGGCGCCGTGGCCGCGCAGGGACCTTCGCCCGAAGTGGTGCGGCAGTACGAGCGTTTTCTTCAGGAGAAGGAGCGGCGCCTCGACGTGTCGCCCACCATGTCTGAGCCGGCGAGCACCAACGGGCGGCGCCCCGCGCGGTTGACGGAAGTCCGTGTGCACGACGGCTCCGGCTATGCGCGCTCCGAGTTCGCGGCGGGGGAGACCGTCGCCGTCGACATTGAGTTCGAGACGGCCGATCCTTCGCTCGCGTTTCACGTGCGGGTCGGCGCGGATCGCGAAGACGGCGTCCAGGCGTTCGCGGTCGACACACGCGGCGAGCCGTGGGCGCCGCTCACCGGGCGCTCGCGCTACAGCCTGAAGCTGCTCTTCCCGGAGCTTCCCATCGCGCAGGGGGAGTTCCGCCTCTACGTCTTCCTGGGCGACGAGACGGCGCTCCATCTCCACGATCTCAAGATCCTGCGGCCCGGGTTTTCCGTCGTCGCGCCGGAGTATTCCGTCGGTCTCCTGCGCCCGCCGCACGTGTGGTCGATCGAGCAGGAGGGCGCGGCCGGCCGGCGGCCCGCCGGTCTCTCCGCCGCCGCCCGGCGTTGAAGACCGGGCTCGCCTTCCTCGGGGATCCCGAGCCGTCGGGTTACGGCGATCGCTTCGCGCGGCTGCGCTGGAGGCGCGCGGTGGGTGCGGACCGCGATGTGGACCTGAACCCGGCCGATCTCGCGGCGAGCGCGTTCGCCGGAGCGGAGGTCTGGGCCGTGGTGCTCTGCCCCTCAGCCGTTCCCACAGGGGGGTTCTCGTTCGCACAGGTCTCTCGAGGGGCGGCCGGCGTCGCGGGGCGAATCTCGGGGACATCAGGATCGGCAGCGGCGCACACGCTGCGCGAGCTCGAGACCGCGCCTCCGGAGGCCGCCGCCGGATCGGCGCCGATGCTGGCGTTCCGGCTCGACGGGTGCGGCCCGCGGGCGGGAGAGTCTGTCGAGGTCTTCCTCGGAAGGCTCCTCGGGGACGCGGCCGCGGTCCCTTTGCCCGGATTCGGTGCCATGGTCCCGGACGACCCGTCCGACCGCGCGAGGTCCGAGCTGTCGGATCGAATTCCAACGGGAATCCGTCGAGTGGCGGACGTGGGCTGCGGCTCTGGAGCGACGGGAGCGGCGTTGAAGAGCCGTGACCCGGGGCTCGAAGTCACCGGGATCGAACGCGACCCCGCCGCGGCAGAGCGCGCCCGGCCGCGGCTCGACCGAGTGATCTGCGCGGATGCCGCGGCTGCGCTGTCTGACCTCTCCGCGCGCGGCGAACGCTTCGACGCGTTTCTCTTCGGCGACGTGCTCGAGCACACGGCGGATCCCGTCGCCGTCCTGTCGGCCGCCCGTGCCGCCGCGGCGCCGGGAGCGCTTCTCATCGCGAGCGTGCCGAACGCGGGGCACCTTTCCGTCGTTCGCGACCTCGTGCTCGGCCGCTTCGATCCGGCACCCGCCGGACTGCTCGACGCAGGGCACCTGCGCTGGTTCACCCGCTCCTTCCTCGCGGAGGCGCTGGAAGAGGCCGGCTGGCGGGTGTCGTCGATCGACGGCCTGGAAGGCGCTCCTGCTTCCGGCGCCGCGGGATTCCTAGAGTCGGTCGCGGGGCTGCCGGGGCTCGAGCCGAGCCTGCTGTCGGTGTACCAGTGGATCGCGGTCGCTTCGGCCTGACGGACGCTCCATTGCGCGTCGCGTATCTCCTCGAATCGACGGAGCTCTCCGGCGGGGTCCGCGTGGCGCTTCTGCAGGCCGAGACCCTGGCGCGCCGCGGCCATCGCGTGTCGGTCGTCTCTCAGGCTCCCGAGCCGCGCTGGTTCCCGCTGTCGCGCGCCCGATTCGAGAGGCGCTCATTCGCGGAGTCCCGGGAGCTCGCGGCGGCCGACGTGCGCGTCGCGACGTTCTGGACCACGGCCGCGCCGGCGCTCGCGGGGGCGGCCGGACCCGTCTTCCACCTGAGCCAGGGGTACGAAGCATCCTTTTCGTTTTATGCGGACCGCCGCGCCGAGATCGAAGCCGCGTACCGCCTGCCGACCCGCAAGCTCGCGGTCTCGTCCTCTCTTGCCGCGCGGCTCGAGGATGCGGGGCACGGGCCCGTCGAGAACGTCGGCCAGGCGTTCGACGGCGCGGGCTTCTTTCCGTCGTCCTCCGAGGTGTCTCCGGACGTTCCGGTCGTGCTGATGGTCGGGCCCCACGGCGCCGACGTGAAAGGAATTGGCGTCGGGCTGGAAGGCCTGGCGCTCCTGCGCGAGCGCGGAGGAGTTTTCCGCCTGCGCCGGATCGCGGTCGAGGCGCCGACGCCCGAGGAATCG
This sequence comes from Thermoanaerobaculia bacterium, assembly GCA_038229875.1. GTDB lineage: Bacteria > Acidobacteriota > Thermoanaerobaculia > UBA5066 > Gp7-AA6 > JALYUA01. The sequence goes on from JBBROA010000092.1 coordinate 9,930, forward strand.
GGATGGAACGTGATCGACGACTACCATCGGGCGCTGCCGCCCGAGCGCATGCCGTTCGCGTATCGCGCCTCCGACCTCTTCCTCGGACCCACCCGTCCGGAGGAGGGATTCGGCCTGCCCATCCTGGAGGCGCTCGCGTGCGGAGTTCCCTGTCTCCTGTCCGACACACCCGGGAATCGGGAGATCGCAGGAGACGCGGCCTCGTACTTCTCTGACGGCGACCCGGAGGCGCTCGCGGCGGCGGTCCCCGCCGTGCTGGCGCCGGAGGCGAGATCCCGCGCGCGGCGCGACGGACCGGCAGTCGTCCGCCGGTTCGATCCGGCGCTCGTCGCGGAGCGGCTCGAAGCGGCGTTCGACCGCGCCCTCGCGGAGACCCGACCGTGAGGCCGGACGTCACCGCGGTCGTGGTCAACTACCGCCAGGCCCCGCTCGCCCGGGAGTGCACCGCGACGCTTCGGGACGCGTTTTCCCGCGAGGGGATCGCCGGAGAGATCGTCCTGGTGGACTGCGGATCCGGCGAGAGCGAGGCCGAGGACCTCCGCTCGATCGGCGCCGACGCGCTCGTCGCTCTCGCCGACAACCGGGGGTACGCGGGGGGCGTGAACGCGGGGCTCGCGCGGGCGCGGGGCGCCCGTCTGCTGATCTCGAACGCCGACGTGCTGTTCCGTCCGGGCGCGGTGTCCGCTCTGATCGCCGCGGCCGGCGAGCCGGGCACGGGCGCCGCCGCGCCGGTCTGCGAATGGGATTCGGAGGGCCGGCTGCTGCTTCCTCCCGGGTTCGACCCGGGATTCCTGGGAGAGATCGGCCTCTTCGCGACGGGGCGCTCGCCCGCGTCGGACGACCGGCGCTTCGCCCGCTTCGCCCGCGAGGCCGTGTCTCTCTGGACGCGAGGGGGGCGCGCGCGCCATTTGAGCGGGGCCGTCCTCGCGGTCTCGCGCGAGGTGTTCGACCGCGTCGGCCGCTTCGATGAGCGCTTTCCCTTCGAGTACGAGGAGACGGAGTGGGAGAGCCGGGTGAGGCGTGCCGGCCTCCGCCTGACCGTCGCACCGGCGGCCCGGGTGCGGCACCTCTGGGGCAGAAGCGCGTCGGGCGATCCCGAGACCGTTCGACGCCGCGCCGCGTCGCGCCGGCTCTTCCGGCACCGGCAATACGGGCGCGCCGGACGCGCGCTGCTCGAGCGTGCGGAGCGCCGGGTCCGCCCACATCGCTTTCCGATCCGGACGATCGGCGAGATCCCGGCGCGCCCCGGCGCCTGGATCGCCCTCTCTCCGCATGCCTCCCGGATCCCCTTCGCGGGCGCGGACCTGTCCAGGCCGTTTTGCATCCCGGCGGAGCTCGCTTCGTCTCTTCCGCCGGAAGACTGGTTCTGCACGGTCTTCTCCGGCGTAGACGGGCGGCCCGCGGAAACCTTCGTCGTGGCGCGCCCGTGACGTTCGCGATCCGCGAGGCCACGGCCGCCGACGCGCCCGGAATCCGGCAGCTCTTCGCGCGGGCTTTCGGCGCAGAGCTTTCGGATGCGGAGTGGCGCTGGAAATTCGAGCAGGACCCCGACGGCTGGTACGCGATCGTCGCCGAGGAGGCCGGCGAGATCGTAGCCAACTACGCCGGGTGGGGGATGCGGTTCTCGCTCGACGGGCAGGAGACGCTCCTCTATTCCGTCGGCGACGTCGCGACGGACCGGCGCGCGCGCGGCCTCGGGAAAGACGTGTACCGCGCGATGGCCGGCGCCTTCTACGAAACCGTCGGCGCGCGCGGCGTCCCCTTCTGTTTCGGTTTTCCGAACGCGCGCGCTCTCGCGATCAGTCACCGCCTGATCGGCTCGCGGACTCTGTTCCCGATCCGCGAGGTGCGGCTGCCCGTGACCTCCTTACCTCCTCCGCCCGCCGCCGCGCAGTCGGGGGAATTCGTCGGCGAGGCGTTCGACGCGCTCTGGGCGTCGTCTCGCGGCGCGATCCGGTCCGGCGCATGGCGCGACCGGGCTCGCGCGAACTGGAGGTTCCACGCGCGACCCACGCGGTACTACCGGATGGTGTGGGTCGACGGCCCGGGCGGAATGACGTCCTGGGCGGCCCTCTCCGTCACGGGGGAGCGGGCGCTCGTCGCCGACTGGCTCGCGGTCGAGGGCGGCGCGGGCCTCCCGGAGCTGCTCGCGGCGGCAGCGTCCGAGGCGTCAAAGCTCGGCGCGCGGGAGCTCGTGCTCTGGGAGACGCCGGGCGGCCCGGGCCGCGACGCGATCTCGCGGCTTCCCGGGGAGCGGGCCGATGCGGGGTTTCCGCTGATCGTCCGCTCATTCGATGTCGACGCCGTGCGCCGGTTCTCGGAGGCGGCCCACCTGGTGCCCGCGCTGTATGACCTCGTCTGAGCGATTCACCTGAACAGATAAACTGCGGAAAGAAAACGAAGGATGCCGTTGGACGAAGGGTCCCTGATCCCCTATCAGGCAAGCGAGCTCGTGGCGGGACGCCTGCTGGTGCTCGGCGCGCATCCCGACGACGATGCGCTCGGGGCGGGCGGGACGCTCGCCCTGAATGCCTCGGCGAAGGCCTTTCGGATCTGGATTGCGACCGACGGGACGCGGCAGGAAGGCGTCGTCTCGGGCGAAGAGGAGTCGTATGGGAGGCTGCGCCGCGAAGAGTCGCGCCGCTCCGCCCGAGCTCTCAACGTTCCCGAGCCCGTCTTCGGAGGACTTCCGGACCGCGGCCTCGCGGAGCGGCGCGCGGAGCTTTCCGCCGCGCTCGCCACGCAGATCGCGGAGGTCCAGCCGGAGCTGATCCTCTGCCCGTCGCCCGTCGAGATCCACCCGGACCACCGGGCGCTCGCCGAGGCGCTCTTCGAGCTCGTCGCCGGCTCGCGTCCGGAGGACCCGGACCACGATCTCTACCGCTTCCTGCAGATCGCGTTCTACGAGATCTCGCACCCGATCCTTCCGAACGTGCTCGTGGACGTTTCCGCAGCGGCGGCGCGAAAGCGCGAGGCGCTCGCGGCCTTCGTCTCGCAGCAGGAAGTCCGCGACTATGCCGGGGCCGTCTCCGGGTTGAACGCCTACCGGCGGCTGACTCTCTCCGGGTCGGGCCCCGTCGAGGCGTTCCGGCTGGTCTCGTACGCGGAGCTCTCCGCGATGTCTCTCGAGTCGTTCCGGCGGTCGATCGGGCCGAGCGGAAACGCGGATGGCTCGCTCCCTCCGGTCGGGATCTCGGTCGTCGTTCGCACGCGCAACCGTCCGGCGCTCCTGCGGGAGGCGCTCGGGAGCCTGAAGGCGCAGACCTCGCGGCCGAGGCAGGTCGTGGTGGTCAACGACGGGGGAGCGCCGCTTGGGTCCCTCGACGAATTTCGTGACGCGTGGGAGCTCATCGTCGAAGAGTTTCCGGAGCGCCGCGGACGATCGGCGGCGGCCAACCGGGGCGTTCAACTCGCCACCTCCGAGCTCGTCGGATTTCTCGACGACGACGACCTCCTCGCGCCGGACCACTTCGAGCGTCTGTCGCGCGCCTGGGCCTCGGGGCCCGAACCGGTCGTGTACTCCGACGCCGTCACGGCGGTGTACACCGCGGCGGACGAGGGCTGGGTTCCCGGCCATCGCGGCGTGCAGTACTCGCTCGACTACGACCCCGACTACCTGCTGCTCGCCAATTACATCCCGCTGCACACGTTGCTTCTGCCGCGGTCGCTCTTCCTGGCCGCCGGGGGCTTCGACGAGGCGATGGAGTACTCGGAGGACTGGGATTTCTTAATCCGTCTGTCCGCGCTGACCAGCTTCCGGCACGTGCGGGCGATCACCTGCGAATACCGCCAGTTTCAGGACAGGCACGGAGAGTCGGGACATGTCGCCGCGGGCGCCGCCGCGTTTCAGGACGCGCGGCAACAGATCTATGCGCGTTATGCCTCCCGGCGCACCGAGGCAGGCCTCGCCCGCGTGTTCGACCGGATACGGGCTCAGATCGTGTTCTGGTACGAACGCGATTTCGCCTCGCAGGGGGAGCTGCTCTATCAGCGGGAGAGCCACCGCCGGCTGTCGGATCGGGCCGCCGCGGGCGACACCGCGAGGACCGAGGTCCGGGAGGAGAGGCGCCGCGTCTCCGAGCTCCAGACGGAGCGCGCCCGGCTCATGGCCGAAAACGAGCTCGTGCACGCGCGCCTCGCGGATGTGTTCGGAGCGAACGAGCGATATGACGGGCAGCTCTCCGCGATGCGCGCCGAGGCGGAGCGGCTCAGCGGGATCCTGCAGCAGATCTATTCGTCCCGCATGTGGCAGATCCACCTGATGATCGACCGGTTCCGCGGCCGTCGGTGAGCCGCCGAGTTCTCGTCCTGGCGCCGGAGCCGATCCGCCACAGGATGGCGGGGATGGGAATCCGGGCGCTCGAGCTCGCTCGCGCCCTGCAGGCAGAATTCGACGTCCTCCTGCTCGTGCCGAACGACGCGGGAGAAGCGGCGGAAGTCTCGGGCACGGTCGCCGTGCAGACGGCGGCGGCGGGGGCCCTCGGGGACGCCTCGCGGGGAGCTCACGCGGCGGTCGTGTCCGGCCACGCGGCAAACTGGTGGTTTCATCAGGCGCCGGATATCCCGGTCGCGGTCGACCTCTACGATCCCTTCTTCGTCGAGAACCTGCACTACGCGGAGGTTTTGGGGGAGGAGACGGCCCGGCACGACCGGGCGACGCTCGCGCTCGCGCTGTCGAGGGGCGACTTTTTTCTCTGTGCGTCGCCCGAGCAGCGCCTGTTCTATGCCGGCGCGCTCTATGCGACGGGACGCATCGGGGCGCGCAACTTCCCGGTCGATCCTGCGCTCGCAGGGCTCCTCGCGGAGGTCCCGTTCGGCGCGCCCGCGGGGCCCGCCTCCGGAGACGCGGCGAAAGGCCGCCGCGCCATGGGGCTCCCGGACGGAGGCCCTGTCATCCTTTTCGGGGGGGTCTACGACTGGTACGACCCGGAGATTCTTCTGGACGCGTGGCCGTCGGTCCTCGCGGCGCATCCGCAGGCGAAGCTTCTGTTCTTCGAGAACCCGAACCGGGAGAGCACGCCCCAGAAGCTCTATGAACGCGTTCGGGAGCGCGCCGTTGCGCTCGACCCCTTCGCCCAGTCGATCTTCTTCGCGCCCTGGCTGCCCTACGCGGCGCGCGCGGATCTCTACGCGGCGGTCGATCTCGCGGTCTCCATCGCTTCGCCGGGTCTCGAGACGGATCTCGCGTTCCGCACGAGGCTTCTCGATGCGGCATGGGGAGGCGTTCCGAGCGTCTCTGTCCACGGCGGCGCGATCGCCCGCGACCTCGAGGAATCGGGAGCGGGCGTGCAGGCGGAGTCGACCCCTTCTTCCATCTCCGCCGGGATCCGCTCCTGCCTCGCGGACCCGGCCCGCCTGCATCGCGCCTCGACCTCCGCCCGCCTCTTTGCGGCCGCGCACGCCTGGAGCGAGGTCGCCGCTCCGCTCCTCGCCTGGTGCCGCACCGCCCGGGTGGACATCGGACGGCTCCCTTTCCCGGCGCCACCTACCCGGCGCTCCCTCTGGAAGCGCCTGCGGAAAAAAATAACGCGGCGCTGATCCGGAGAAGAGTGGCATCTCATTCCACGTCGAGACCCTCTCAGACTCGATGGTCTGCCCCTCACCCTTGCCCTCTCCCCCGGCGCGGCCGAGAGAGGGAGCAGAAGGGAGCAGAGCTGCGGCCCGCAACGGGAAGCGACGGGGAGCGAAGGGCTGCCTGTAAACTCACCGGCCGATGTCGTCCAGCCCCGATCTCTCCGTCGTCATCGTCCACTACCGCGGCGAGGAGCACCTCCGTGAGTGCCTTCAGGCTCTTCGCGCCGGCGCGGGTCAAGCCCGGACCGAGACGGTCCTCGTCGACAACGGCGGGAGCGACGGGACGGCGGGAGTCCTGCGGGAGTACCCGGAGGTCCGCGCCGTCCGCGCCGGGGGGAACGTGGGATTTGCCCGCGGCTGCCGGCTTGGTGCGGAGGCAGCCCGGGCGCCGGCGGTGGCGTTTGTCAACGACGACGCGGCGGTCGAGCCCGGCGCGCTCGAGCGGCTCGCCGCCGCCCTTGCGGCCGCGCCGCCGGACGTCACCGCGGTCGCGGGCCGTCTCGTGGACCGCGCCGGCGCGAAAAACGATTTCTCGGACGGGTTCCTGACGTTCGACGGCCATGCGTTCCAGGAAGACGCGGGCAAGCCGCTCGGGCAGCTCCGCGAAACAGCGCCCGGGGAAGAGCGGCTCTTCGCCTGCGGGGGACTGATGGCGGTGCGCCGCGACGAGTTTTTCTCCTCCGGCGGATTCGACGACGACTACTTCGCGTACCTCGAAGACGTCGACTTCGGCTGGAGGCAGTGGATCCGGGGCCGGCGGATCCTTTCCGAGCCGCGGGCCGTGGCGCGCCATCGAGGCGGGGCAACGGGGGAGGCCCTCGGGCTCTACTCGCGAGGGTTCCTCTTCGAGAAGAACGCGTATGCCACGGCTTTCAAGAATTTCGACGAGGAGCACTTTCGGGCGTTGATGCCGGCCGTGCTCGGAGCCTTCATCGGGCGGATCGCCGAAATGCTCGAGACGCGCAACCCCGACGCGGCCGAGTTGCGCCGCGACCCGTACGGCGACCCGCGAAGCTCCTCGCGTCCCAACGCGTGGAGAAGCCTCTTCGGAATCTCCTCGGCCGCGCTGCGGGCTCCGCGCGACGCGCGGGTCACTCTCGACGACCCGCTGACGGTGGCGCACCTCCGCGCGCTCCTCTGGATCCACCGGAACTCCGAGACGCTCTCGGGCAAGCGCCGCGCCGTTCAGGATTCGCGGCGCCGGACCGACGCGGAGATCTTCGCCCGGTTTCCCCTGCGCATCGTCCAGACGTACCCGGGCGACGAAAGGTTCGACGGGGCGTACTTCCGGGAGCTTCTCGGCCGCTCTCCGGCGCTCGTCCGTTCGAGCCTCGCGGAGATCTTCGCGTGACGCCGCCTCTTTTCTCCGTCGTCATACCGACGTTCGAACGCCCCGACACCCTGTTCCAGGTCTTAGACGCGCTCGGAGTACAGGCGTCGCCGCCGCCGTTCGAAGTGGTCGTGGTCGATGACGGATCGAAGGACGACACGGCGGCGAGGCTCGCCCGGCATCGTCCGAAGTATCCGTTCCGTTTCTTCTCGCAGAAAAACGGGGGTCCCGCCGCCGCGCGCAACCGGGGCGTCTCGTCCGCCCGGGGCCGGTTCGTTCTCTTTCTC
>JBBROA010000093.1:0-16833 GCA_038229875.1 Thermoanaerobaculia bacterium
AAGGCTCGGGTCGCTCGCCAGCGGCACGATCGCTCCGTTGGCAATCGCCGGCTCGGCCGGATCGAAGTTGATCGTCGAAACCAGCGGCATCGTCGCGTTGTACGGCCAGATCCTCAAGTGCCCGCCGCCCGTCGGCGCCACGACCACCACGTTTACAACCGCCGCCTGCGCCGTGGCCGGTACCCCGCACGTCCCCGTCACCGGAAAGCTCCGGGTCCCCTGACCCGTCAGCGCCGGGCCGCCCGTCACTCCCGTCGCGTTGCGCGTGTCCACGATCCGGCACGGAGTCACCGAGTAGAACTGGTACGGCCCCCCCGCCTGGGCCACCGCGGAAAAGGCCAGGGCGACGCCGCATCCGAGAAGAGCGAGCTTGAGTCTCTTGAGCCCCATCATGTTCGGCCTCCGTGTTCCATCCATTTTCATTGGTAGTACCCGTTGACGTCTAGCACTAAGTCCGCTTTTCCCGACGTTTGACCGCACCGGGCCCGGATCTCGCCGGCCGCCCCGAGAGAGATCATCGCCGTGTTTGCCCGCGTTTGTCCCGTGGCGTAGTTCACGGTCGAGGTGACCGGGGCGGGGAGGTCTCCCTGGGTCACGGTCACGTATCCGGCACCCGTCGAGGCTGTGACGGCCACGTTGGCGGAAATGGCCACGGCCGTCGAGGGAACGCCGCATTGACCCGCGACGGTGAAAAGGCGATCGGCGCCGGCGACGAGAGAGGGCGCGCCGAGCGGTCCCGCCGTATTGCGGGTGTCGAGGACGCGGCATGGGAGCACCGAGAAGAAGCCGAGCCCGGACGCGTACCGATACGCGCCGGTCCGGGTCGCGAGGGAGGCGTCGGGGTTAGTCACGGTGACGTCGACGTTCCCCGCGAGGTGCGCGCCGGAGACCGCCGTCAGGCTCGTCGAGCTCGTCACCGAGACACTGGCAGCCGGCACCCCTCCGATCAGGACGGTGGCGCCCGGAATGAAATTCGTGCCCGCGATCGTGACCAGGGTCCCCCCGCCCGTCGAGCCCGACTTGGGACCGATGCCGGTCACGGTCGGTATCACCGCGGTGCAGGAGTTCAATCCGTCGCCGTAAATCCACCGGATCGCGTCAACGTCGTCGGTCCCGAGAGCCGACCGACCCTGGACGACCGAGCGCATCGTCGCCGCATCTTCGTCTCCGCGGCAGACGTCGTGGGTCGAGACGTTCTGATCCGAATGGCCGAGGCCCAGGGTGTGTCCGAGCTCGTGCTCGATGACGGCCTGCGTGGTGACGGAGGAGTACAGGTTGGTGGTGCAGTAGGAGCGCAGCTGAACGAACCCCGAGCTGATGCTGAAATAGCTGTCGCCTCTCCATGTGTGGCTGCCGCCGCCACTGGGACCTCCACAGCCGATCACGCCCGCTCCAGCGAGACAGCCGCTCTGGCCGCAGACGGACGTCGCGTTCAAGTCGATCGTGTTCGAGGATCCCGCGCCGGCGACGTAGTTGATGTTCGAATTCGGCTCCAGGGTCCATGCGGCGAGGGCGGCGGTCGCCTCGGCCGTGCCGCCGCCGGTGATGTTCGCCTGGTTGACCAGCGTCCAGGTCGCCGTGGCGCCGTTGTTCCAGCGGTAAAGCGAGTTGCTGATGTTTCCCCAGAGCGGATGGATCCGGTTGCGGCTCTCGCGCGGATGCTCGACGTCTATCAGCGCTCCCTCGGGAACGCGCGCGCGACGAGAAGAGGTCCGCGCGCCCGAGCGCAGGAACACTAGGAAGGGGTCCAGTTCCCGCGGCGAAGACTCACTGTCCGCAGCATCCACGGTCTCGGGCCGGCCATCGTCTTTCTTTTCCGGCCGATACACGGAAACGCCGCCGGGGGTCGCCAGGTTCAGGCTCGAAGTGGCGAATCGCCGGCCGGTCGAGTCCGCCATCACGCCGAAGAGCCCGAGAAACAGCTCGGCCGTCTGGTATTCGCCCGACTCATGCCGGATCGCGAAGACGATGACTTCCCGCCCGGGAACGTATTCGGGCTGGCCCCAGATCTTCAGGAAACGCCCGTCGGGGAGGGTCCCCCCGAGCTGGTGCAGGACCAGGCTCCCCGGCAGGCTGCCCTTCAGAACGGAAAGCGGCGCGATCACGGACAACATCTCCGGGCGCCCGTGCGCGTCGACGGTGACCTCGCTCGACTCGACGACGCCGTGAACGATGACTTGGGCGCGTTGGGCGAGCTCGTGGTCGCTGATCGGGATGACCGAGGTGGCGCGCAGAACCGCCGCCGCAGAGAGCGCGAGACAGGCGAGCGCCATGGAAAGGCGAGTCCGTGTCAGGTTCATGAACACTTTGTAAGGCAAGGAACGTACCGTGACGGCTCCGAGGTAACTCGCGGACGGCAAAAGGGTTCGGCAATGGCCGCAAGCGCGCGCTGACGAAAGTTGGCCCCGTGTGGGTCTCGGCGCTGACAGGATTGCGCCGTCTCTTGGTAAATCAACGCGGAAACCGGCGGAACGGAGAGAGAAGGAGGGCGTGAAAAGGCTCTCGTCCTTCTTCACTCGCCGCCCCGCGCGGGGGAGCTCGTGCATGATTCGACGCTATGGGACCCGCGTTTCTTCCGCAACTGTCCGTTTGGACAATTTTGGTACAGTTTCCCGGGTTTTCCGCTGCGAGGTGTCCGAAGAAGGCGAAATCCAGGCCTCGCGGCTGAAAACGGCGGCGAGGCTCACCGGGTACCACCACCAGAGGTCGGAGAAGCTCCCGGTGTGGATCTGCGCAAACGCGGCGAAGAGGACGAGAACGACCGCGACTCCGCTCGCGGAAGGACGCCGCGCCGGGGCCGCGGTCACGGCGAGAAGAAGGGCGGCCGCGAGAAGTGCGGGTCCGGCCGCTCCGACCATCGCCGCGATGGCGATCCATCCGCACCAGGGGTCGCGCAGAGAGAGGTCGGAGACCCCGCCGCTCACGGCGCGAAGCGGGAACTGGCCGAGGCCGATTCCGCGAAGCGGGTGCGTGGCGAAGAGCTCGGCCGTATGCCGGAAATTCCGGACCCGCACCCACGAGGAATCCCTGGCGCGGTTCGGGTCGGTTCCCGTGAGCGGGGTGCTCTGGAGATTCTGCCAGCGCTCCGCGACCGCAGAGCGCACCGGCTGTCCGAGAGGGGTGAGCGCGAGGGCGAGAAGAAGACCCGCGAGCACCAGGGCGCCCGCGGTCCGGCTCGGGCCGGCTTCGCGCGGCGAAGCGAGAGCGAACGTCGCGGCGAGGACTACGGCGAAGTCGCCGTACGCTCCCCAGGAGACGGTCGCGAGTATGGCCACCGAGCAGAGAGCGGCGGCCGCCGCCAGAAGCGCGCGGGCCGGAGACGAAAGCTCCCGCGCCGCGCGGAGCAGCGCATCGAAGGCGCAGGCGGCCACCCACGCGAGATATCCGCCGAGCCAGGCGGGCTCGAGGAAGATCGAGGTGGGTCGGGTGTACCCACCCGCGAAAAAGGTGCCGCCGACGCGCGTGAAGCGAAAGGCCTCGCGCTGGATCGGGAAGAGAAAGGCTCCGGTGCCGGGCCACAGCCTCGGCACGCCGACCATCTGATAGAGGGCGAACGCGGCCACGGCCAGCCCCGCGCCCGCGTGCGCGAGGAGGAGGGTTCGGCGCGAGGCGGCGGTGAAGGCGAGAGACGAGGCGGAAACGAAGAACGCCGCGACGAGGAGCCAATGCGCGTAGGACGCGAGAAACGCCCCGCGGGAAAAAGTCTCCGGGCGCGGAGGGATCCAGGCGAGCAGGGGGATCGCGGCCGATAACGCGAAAAAGATCGCGAACCGGCGGGGAACGCGCCGGCGGAGCCAGAGAGAGGCGCAGCAGACGACGAAGAAAACCGCCAGCGCGGAGGCGAGATCGACGTCCCTCCCATAAACGCGAAAGGGCGGGAACGCGTAGAGCGGCACGGCGAGGCCCGTGGCGAGGAAAAGACCTCTTCGAAGGCGGCCGATCGCGTCATCGGGGAGGGAGAGCGTCGTCACCGCGGTCCTCGGCACCGCCGCGCAGTATAAGAGACGGAGGCGCGCACCTCCGACGGTCAGCGAGCCGGAGCGGGCGACGCGGCCGTCAGGGAAACCTTGCCGCCCTTCATGACGAAGAGGACACGTTCCGTGACGCGGATGTCCTTCAGCGGATCTCCAGGGACCGCCACGATGTCGGCCTGTTTCCCCTTTTCGAGGGTCCCGACGAGAGCTGAGAGGCCGAGCAGATCCGCCGCCGTTGACGTCGTGCGCAGAGCCGCCGCCGGAGACATCCCGAGGTCCACCATCAACCCGAACTCCTTCGCCGAGAGGCCATGCGGGGAGACGCCAGCGTCGGTGCCGAACGCGATTTTCACGCCGGTTTTGAGCGCCCGGCGAAACATGTCGGAGCGCCCGGCGAGAGCCGCCTTCGCCTTCGCGGCGATCTCGGGCGGGAATCTCTCCAGCTTTCCTCCCGTCCACTCACCGGCCAGCAGGGTCGGAACGAGGAACGTGCCGCGGGCTTTCATCAGCAGAAGGGTTTCGTCGCCGACGAACGATCCGTGCTCGATCGAATCGAAACCGGCGCGGGTCGCGGCGCGCGCGGCAGCGTCGCCATGCGCGTGGGCGGCCGTTTTTCGTCCGAGGCGATGCGCTTCCTCGGCAATGGCGGAAAGCTCCGCGTCGGTGAGCTGCGACGCGCCGACGTCGTCGCCAAGCGAGAGCACCCCTCCGGAAGCGCAGACCTTGATGAGGTCCGCGCCGTACTTTACGTTCAGCCGGACGGCCTGCCGAGCCTCCTCGGCGCCGTGGATGATGCCCTGCGACACGCCCGTCTCGGCCCCGAACGTCTCGGGAGGGAAGCCGGTCTGATCGCAATGCCCTCCCGTCGCGCCGAGCGGATACCGCGACACCAGCATGCGCGGTCCCTCGACCCATCCCCGGTTGATGGCGTTCCGAAGGCCGACGTCGACGTCCTTCTCCGACCCGACGTTGCGGACGGTGGTGAAGCCCGACTGAAGCGTGAGACGCGCATAGGTGGAGGCGAGCAGCGTCTGTTCGGGAACCGTCCGGCGCAGCCCCTGATAGAAGTCCGAGACCCAGTTGTCGGACGCCTGACCGGTGAGGTGCGTGTGCGCATCGATGAATCCCGGGAGCAGAGTCGCGTCTCCGAGATCGAGGACTGTGGCGCCCGCAGGAATCGCGAGCGCGGAGCCCGCTTCGCGGATTCTGGAGCCCTCGACGATGACGACCGCGTTCGTGATTTCCCGATCCGACCGCCCGTCAAACATCCGGGCGGCGCGGATCGCGACCACGGCCGGGGGAGGAGCTGGAGGGCGCGCGGCCGACGTTTGCGCCGAAGCCCTTTCGAGAGCCGCTCCGGAAAGGAAGACCGCAAAGACGATCCTGGCTCGCATGGGCAGGCTCCTTCTAGGCATTGGGATCCGCGGCCGCCGCGGCGGCGCCCGACCTCGCGAAATAGATGACCGCTCCGACCACGAGAGCGATGGCGCCGAGCAGCAGCTGCCTGCCGGTCGCCTGCGACAGAAACGCGAAACACATGAGAAGCGCGAGGATGGGAATGAGGGGCCCGCCCGGCAGGCGGAAGGTGCGCGCCGTTCCGGGCAGCTTGCGACGGAGCACCGGCACCGCGGCGGCCGTCCCGATGTAGGTCGCCAATCGCGCGATGACGGACAGCTCGACGAGCTGCCGGAAGGTGCCGGAGAGCGCGAGCGGGAGGGCGATCGCCGTCTGGGTCCAGATCGCCACGTACGGGGTCCTGTACGTCGGGTGCACGCGCGCGAGCACCCGCGGCAGGCGGCCGGTCTCTGCGAGCGCGTACAGATAGCGCGGGCCCGCGAGGATGGTGTTGTTGTTCGTGCCGAGCACCGAAAGCGCCGCGCCAACGGTCAGGATCAGGCCGCCGACCGGCCCGAGGATCAGCCGCGCCGCGTCCGCGAGCGGCGTTTCGGATGCGCCGAGGTTCGGGAGCAGTCCGATGGCCACCAGCTGGACGAGCGTGTAGATCGCCATCACGATGACGATCTGGGTGATCAGCGCGAACGGGACGTCGCGGCGCGGGTTCTTGAATTCTCCCGCGGGCGCGGCGGTGTTCTCGAAACCGGAGTAGGCGAAGAGCACGACCAGGGCGGCCGCGCCCAGGCGGTGCGGATCCGGGACCGGCACCGGAAAGATGCGCCCCCACGAGACGAAAAAGATCCCGACCGCCACGAGAAGGACGAGCGGCAGGACCTTGCCCCAGGTGAGGATCACCGCCGTCCGCGCTCCCGAGCGGATGCCTACGACGTTGATCGCCGTGAGCACCAGGACGGGAAGGACGATCATCATTGTCCGGCCGACGCCGTCCTTGGAGCCATCCCACAGGAACCCGACGACCCGGGCGAAACCCACCGAGAGACCGGCGACGGACGTGATGCGGGCGATCCAGGTCATCCACCCGACCTCGAATCCGATGAAGTCGCCAAACGCCGCGCGCGTGTAGACGTAGCCGCTGCCGGGGGTGTCGAAGAGGCTGCCGGCCTCCGCAAAGCAGAGCACGAGAAGCAGCACGGCGACTCCCGCCGCGAGGATCGCCCAGATGCTCGCCGCGCCGAGGAGCTCCGCCGCTTCCTTCGGGTTCGAGAGGTAGACGCCGCTCCCGATGACGTCGTTCAACGCGAGAGCGACGATCCCCCACCGCGACACGGCGCGGAGGAGTCCCGTCTTCGGATCGGCCGCGGCGGTGGAGCTTTCGATGCCGCATTCTCCCTCGCAGCCCCGGGAGTGGCAACGGGAAAGAGAGCGCTTCCTCAGCCCGTCCGGACCTCGGAGGACCCGACGTGCGGCGAGTCGATGCGATCCGTGGGCGTCGTCTCAAGCGCCGCGAGGTTCCGATCGAACGCCGACCAGGCGGCGGCCGGGGAAAACGAAACCGCGGCCCCGACGGGATCGGGGATTCCGCCAAACGTGCGTTGAGATCTGGAAAACTGCCGCGCAGCGATGGAGACGTCGAGGCAGCCCGACGCCTCGAGGGCCGGCGGCAGATCCCAGACGGGAAAACCGCGGGCGCCATGTCGCCACCGCGATCGGGCGAGCCACCGTTCCGACGCTCTCGCCAGCAGCGCGCCCGTCGGGCCGACCGACGCGATGCGTTCCAGTCGCCGGGCATCGCACCGGAGGGTCCGGACCACGTCGAGCGGATAGAAAATGAGATCGCGCCACGAAGCGGCCAGCACCTCGCGCGCTGCCCGCCGGTCCCGGGCGAGGTTGAACTCGTGCGGCCACAGGGGCGGCAGGACTCCGATCGAGGAGAGATTGCCGGCCACGACCCTCAACCCGAGGCGTTCCGGGACGCGCGGGTCGGCGCGGAGAGCAGCGGCGACGTTCGACAGGGGTCCGATCGCGACGAGGCGCGCGCCGGGTGGAAGCGCAACGATCGCTTCCGCCGCCGCCGCGGTCCCTCCGCCTCGACCGCCGCCGCGAATGACTCGCAGCGCAGACCCGGCGGTTTGGGTCAATGCGCGGGCGCAGTCCTCGGCGGTTTCCGCCGTCGTGTTCCCGTCCACGGTCGAAACGCCGAGGAGCGCGATCCGCTCGAGCCGCGCCGCCCCGAGCAGCGCGGCGAGTGCGAACCCGTCGTCGACGTCCCCTCGCGAGGCCCCGAGCGCGATGTCGGTGTCGACCCAGACAGCGGGTATCGCTTCCGTGGAAGGGAGCGGATCCGTCAAGCGGGGACGAAGAAGAACGTGACCGCGCAGATCAGGTAGAGAGCGAGCAGCTGGGCGCCCTCGAGCCAGTCGCTCTCCCCGTCCAAGGAGATGTAGGCAAAGATCGCGGACGAGGCGAGGAGCGCGACGAGCTCCATCGGCCGGAAGATCAGGTTCAACGGGTGGAGGAAGAGGCTCGCCAGGACCAGGCAGGGCGCCACGAAGACCGCGACCTGGATCGACGAGCTCGCGGCGATTGAAAAGGCGAGCTCCATGCGGTTCGCCCGCGCGAATTGGACGGCGCTGTAGTACTCGGCGATGTTGCCGACGATCGGGATGACCACCAGGCCGACGAAAAAGGAAGACAGGCCGATCGAGCGGGAGACCGGCTCGACCGCGCCCACGAGGAGCTCGCTCGCCGCCGCGGTGGCGACGACGGCCGCCGCCAGCACGCCGAAGGAGCGCCCGAGACCCCAGGAATGCGCGTGCCCGGCGGCGGCGGCCGCGAGTTTCGGTGCTGCGCTCCGGCCTGCGCGGGAAAAATAGGAGTAGCCGATGTACGCCGCGTAGGTCGCCAGCAGCAGGACCGCGATCGCCACGGAAACCTCTTCCTGCAGAAACGCGCTGCGTTCTGACTGGGCGAAGACCGCCGGAAGTGCCATCGCCGAGACCGCCAGGATCATCATCGTGGAGGCGCGCCGCACCGCCTCCATGTGAAACCGCTGCGTTCCGTGCTTCAGGCCACCGACGAACGCCGCGAGGCCGAGGCCGAGCAGCGCATTCGAGAGGATCGAGCCGACGAGCGACGCCTTGACGAGGTCGGGGAGCCCCTCCTTCAAAGCGAAGAGGGTGATGATGAGCTCGGCGGCGTTGCCGAACGTCGCGTTGACCAGCCCCCCGAGCCCCTCTCCCAGGTGCGCGGCCACATGCTCAGTCGCGATCTTGATCAGGAGCGCGAGCGGAATCAGGGCGAGCGCGGCGCCGGCGAAGACCACCAGATCGGGTCCGCCGCTCCGGCGCGCGAACCAGGCCGCGGGAATTCCGAGAAGCAAGAGGCCGGTCCATCGCGCCATCGGCGGATAGTAGTTGAGCGTCGAGCGTTCGACGTTGAGCGTTCAGACCCGAGGCGCGCTGAGCTCTGAGCGCTGATAGCTGACAGGCTGAGAGCTGATAGCTTCCCCCCATGCTCCGCGCCGGAATCGTCGGCCTGCCGAATGTCGGCAAATCCACGCTCTTCAACGCCCTGACGCGCACGCGCAAGGCGGAGGCGGCGAACTATCCCTTCTGCACGATCGAGCCGAACGTGGGCGTCGTGTCCGTGCCCGATGAACGCCTGGAACCGCTGGCCCGGATCGCGAAGACGACGAAGATCGTGCCCGCCGCGATTGAGTTCGTGGACATCGCGGGCCTCGTCCGAGGCGCGTCGAAGGGGGAGGGCCTCGGGAACAAGTTCCTGCAGCACATCCGCGAAGTCGACGCGGTCGTGCAGGTCGTGCGCTGCTTCGAGGACCGCGACATCGTCCACGTTTCCGGGGCGCTCGACCCGCTCGCCGACATCGAGACCGTCTCGACGGAGCTCGTGCTCGCGGATCTCGAGACCGTCACCCGCGCCCGCGACAAGGCCGAGCGGATCGCGCGCGGCGGAGACAAGGAGGCGCGTGCCACCGTCGCGGCTGCGGACCGTCTCCTGCCGCATTTGAATTCCGGAAAGCCGGCGATCACTCTGACGTTCGCGAGCGACGAGGAGAAGGAAGCCGCCGCGCGGTTCTTCCTTCTGACTTCCAAGCCGACGCTGTTCGTGGCGAACGTCTCGGAGGACACGCTCGCGAAGGCCGAGTCCCTGCCTCACGTCCAGGCTGTGCGGAAATACGCGGAGACGCATCTGGGAGCCGAGGCCGTTGTGATTTCCGCGCAGATCGAAGCGGAGCTCGCCGACCTTCCGCCGGAGGACGCGCGCGACTACCTGGCGGGCCTCGGGGTCGCCGAGTCCGGAGTCGGCGCGCTCATCCGCGCGGCGTACCACCTCCTGGGTCTTCGGACGTATTTCACGGCGGGAGAAAAAGAGGCGCGCGCCTGGACGATCCACGCGGGGGACACGGCGCCCGCCGCGGCCGGCGTCATCCACTCCGATTTCGAGAAGGGATTTATCAAGGCCGAGACCGTCTCCTATGACGCTCTGGTCGAGAACGGATCCATGCCCGCGGCGCGCGAGAAGGGGCTCGTCCGTCAGGAAGGCCGCGACTACGTCGTGCAGGACGGCGACGTGATGCTCTTCCGGTTCAACGTCTAACCAAAACTCCCTCTCTCGGCGGGAGAGAGCTGGGGTGGGGCGCGTGGTCCCCTGCCCCCTCTACGCGAGCGCCGCCGCGATTCGCTGCACGGCCCAGAAGAGCGCGACCGCCGCGATCGCGAGAGACAGGGGAATCACGATTCGCCGGCGGTACCAGGGCTTGTCGCGGAACGGCAGGCCGATCAGCAGAAACGCCGCGAGGATCACCGTCAACTGCCCGCACTCGACTCCGACGTTGAAGCTCAGAAGCGCGGGCAGAAACTCCGACCGCGGCAGGCCAAGCTGCGAGAGAACTCCGGCAAAGCCCATCCCGTGAAGCAGGCCGAAAGCGAACACGAGCGCGACGCGCCAGGGTGAAAGCCTCGGCCGGAAAACGTTTTCGACCGCGACGTAGACGATCGAAATCGCAATGGCCGGCTCGACGAACGACGCCGGCAGCGACACGACGCCGTAGATCGTCAGCGCCAGAGTGATCGTGTGCGCGACGGTGAAGGCCGTGACCTGCAGGAGGACGGGGCGCAGCCGCACGGAAAGAAGAAAGATCCCGAGCACGAACAGAATGTGATCGGTGCCCTTCGGAAGGATGTGCGTGTAGCCGAGCTTCAGGTACTGGATGGCGACTTGGGCGCGCGTCGGCGGCACGACGGCGGCGCGCAGCGTCAGCGGGGAACCGCGCTCGCCCCCTTCGAGCCAGATCCGTTGGGGGACCGGATCGCCCTCCGTTTTCACCGTGAGGAGGTAGGACCCGAGGCGGGAGGCGCTCTCCCACGCGAACGTCCGCGCGCCTCCCGGGATGGATCCCGCGAGCCGGATCTTCCACTCGGCGTCCGGCTTCTCCGGCGAGACCCACTCGCGTCGTTCCGGCTCGACGGGACGCCCGTCGAAGAAGGCGTGCGCGTCGCGGGCAATCGTGGCGAGCACGGAGATCGCGGCCGGCGGAAGAGCCGGAGGAAGCCCCTCGATCCGGGAGGCGGCGGCGGTCGAGGGACCTTCGCCCCTTCCGAACCCGGGCGGAAGGTGCTCTCGGTCGATCGTGATCTCCGCGGCCCACGTCCCGTTCTTCGAGAAGGAGACGGTCGTGCGGAGCGTGCCGAGCTCGTGGGCGCCAGCCGACACGGCGACCGCGAGCAGAAGCGCCGGCGCGAGAAGCCGCCGCGTCACCACTTTCTGCCACGACATCTTCGGAGCCGCCCGAACGATCAGAACCCGTACGACACGAAGACGCGGGCGCTCCTCGGCTCTGCCAGATGGGTGTGAGTGTCGTTGACGCCCTGCGCGGGCTCTCCCGGAAGCCGCGACGCGTAGAAGTAGTCGATGTCGCTGACCTTGGCGTTCAATACGTTGAAGACGTCGATGCCGATCCGAAGGTCGTTCGCGAGCTCATAGCCGACCTGCCCGTTGACGATCGTCGAAGATCGCGACCGGACGCTGTTGTCCTCGATCAGGGGGCGCGGACCGAAGTACCGGAGTCGCAGGCTTCCGAAAAGGCCGGCGCCCGGATTCAGGGTGGCCCCCGCGGAAACGACGGTCTCTATCGCCCCGGGAACACGATCGCCTACGGGGTCGAAGTCTCGGAAGCGCGCTCTGGAAAGAGCGAGATCCGCGTCGAACGTCAGTGAGCGCGTCGGGCTGTAGTAGTTGGCCCACTCTATCCCGGAGCGGCGGCTCGGGCGGCTCGCCTCCGTGGTCCCCGCGTCGCCCGTGAAGACGAGCTCGGAGCCGATCTCGAGGCCCCAGAGCGAGAGCGTGGACTGGAGGTGCGGCACGAGCACGCTGCGGATCCCGATCTCGGCGCCCTTCGCGCGCACGAGAGGAGTCACGCGGTCGACCGGCTCGCCCGTTCTGGGATCCTGTGTGATGGTCGACCCGCGCGCGTCGTTGCTGTGAAATCCGTACCCGAAGTTCGCGTAGAACTCCGTGTCGGCCCAGGGCCCCAGGATCAGAGACGCCTTCGGGCTCGCCAGCGAGGCGGTGTCGTCGCCGGAATTCGCCGGGTTGTCGCTGGCGACGTGAAAACGGTAAACGTCGCCCCGGAGGCCGAGGATCGTGCGGACCTTCGGCCCGAGGCGCAGGCTGGTCTGGGCGTACAGAGAACCGCTGCTCTGCGTGACGTGGTCGAGCCGCGTCGTCTCGAGAATCCGGCCGGCCTTCGTGTGGAAGAGCCCGTCCTCGACGATGTTGTCGTTGCGCAGCTGGATCCCGATCGTGTTCTCCGCTTCCATCCCGAGGAAGGACGCGAGCCACTGGTGATTCGCCTTCAATCCCGTCACGACGCGGCCGTCGCGCTGCTGAAACTGGTCGCCGTTGACGGGGTCGTCCAGGAAATAGGTGAAGTTCGAGGTGAGCTTCAGCCGGTAATCGACCGCGTACCCCGTGACGCGGGTCACGGAATCGACGCCTCGCCCCTCCCAGTCCGCGGAAAGGCTGTAGCGATGCGTCTCGCCTCCATCGGTCGGGTCAATCGCCCCGTAACGGGAGATGTAGCCGGAGGAAATCGCACGGTCGGCGACCTGGTCCGTCGATTTCCATTTGTTCCGGTAACCCATCGCCGTAATCGAAAAGGCGCCGTCGTCCCCGGGAACGCTGTAGCGCAGCACCCCGTTGTATTTGCGCATCTCGTCCGGGTTCACCCAGGGCCCGTTGTTTCGCGTGACTTCGACGGCGTAGAGGAGCGTTCCGACGCCGACCTTCGGGGACTGAGCGAACAATGCCCGGCCGTAGCCCTCGCTTCCCCCCCCGACCCGTGCGATCCCGTGCTCGAGGAAGTTCGCGTAGACGACGTTGGCGGATCCCGCCGTGGAGAAATCGCCTTCGTCGGCGCCGTAGGGGCCCTTCTGGAACTGGACACCCGTCACGAGCTCGGGGATCAGGAAGTTCAGGTCCGAGTAGCCCTGGCCGTGCGCATGGGAGGGCATGTTCGCCGGAATGCCGGCGACGGAGGTGGCGAAGTCTGTCCCATGGTCCAGGTTAAAACCGCGCAGGTAGTACTGGTTCGCCTTCCCTTCGCCGCTGTGCTGGCTGATGACGAGGCCCGGGACGGTCTCGAGGACCTCGGCGGGCCGGAGGATCGGCCGCTCGTCGATCTGCCGCGCCGTGATCGCGCCGTCGGTCGCGGCGTTTGCAACGCCCAGGAGGCTTTCGGTCGGATTCTCGACGTCCGCGAGATTGCGAAAAGTTCGCTTTCCGGTCACAACGACGTCGGCGCTGACGGAGAGGTGAAGCGCCACGTCCAGCGGCGTCACGGCCTCGCCGGCCGAGACCTTCTCCCGCGTCACGGTCGCGAACCCGGGCAAGCGGAAGGAAACCGTGTAACTACCCGCCGGCACGCCATCGATTCGCCAGGCGCCCTGCCGATCCGTCGACGTGACGGGAACGGCCGGCCGGCCGGAAACCCGCGCCTCGACGGTGACTCCGGGAAGCGCGGAGCCATTTCCATCCGTCACCGTCCCCCGCAGGACAAACGCGTTGAGAGCCCCTTCGGCGTAGCCAACCCCGGTCGAGAGAAGGAGCAACATAAGGATCTTGAGGACCGGAAGGCGCATCTCGATGACCTTACGCAGGATTCCGCCTGCCGGATTGCTTACTCCGGCGGACGCCCCTGCGCAAATTGCTCGTAAAGGCCGATCTCCGTGGCGCTTCCGATCGCGAACGGGATCCGCGCGTGGAAGGAATCAGGCACCACGTCGAGCACCCGCTCGGTCCCCGTCGTCGCCCGTCCTCCGGCGCGCTCGGCGAGCAGAGCGAGGGGATGACATTCGTAAAGGACCCGCAGCTTCCCGCGGGACTTGCCGCCCGCGGAAACATCGCGCGGATAGAAGTAGATACCGCCCTCGAGCAGGATGCGGTGGAAATCCGCGACGAGCGACCCCGAGTACCGGGTCGAGTAGGGCCGGTTGGTCTCGGGGTCCTTGTCTTTGAGGTACTCGACGAACGCGCGCGCCTCGGGCGGCCAGGTCCTCGAGCGTCCCTCGTTGGCGGCGTACCCGGACCCGCGCGCGGGCATCTGCACGCGACGCTCGGTCAGGAGGAATTCCCCGATCGAGGGGTCGAGCGTGAAGAGGTGGACGCCCTCGAGCGAGGTGTACACGAGCAGAACCGCGGGACCGAAGAGGATGTACCCCGCCGCCACCTGCTGGTCCCCGCGTTGGAGGAGGCCGCTCTCGCTCTCCCCCTCCCGCATCCGTATCGAGAAGATCGTCCCCAGCGATCCGTTGACGTCGATGTTCGAGGAGCCGTCGAGCGGGTCGAACAACACGGCATAACGCCCGCCCTCCGGGTGCCGCGCGTAGATCCACGGCTCCGAGAGCTCCTCCGACGCGGCGATCGCCACGAGACCGCCGTAGTCGAACGTCTCGATCAGGATCTCGTTGGCGATGACGTCGAGCTTCTTCTGATCCTCGCCCGAAATGTTCGAAGAGTGCGCCGACCCGTGCGTACGCCGAAGCCCGGCGAGCGCGAGCTCCCGGCCGATGCGCTTGCCCGCCCTCCCGAATCGCATCAACAGCAGCGACAGCTCCCCCGTCGCTTCGGGGTGCTCCTGCTGCCCTTCCAGGATGAAACGCTCGAGATTCATGCCGAGGCTCATGGCGACGTTTCCTCTTCCTTTCGAACGCGCGCGTCCGCGGCGCTCACGGCGCGACGCGAACCCATTCGCGCCAGGCGGGCTTTGGCTCCCCCTTCTCGGTCTGAAGTCCCCGATGCGCCAGAAACGCCTGCCTCCGCGCGGAGAGCGTGTTGCCGTCCGGCGGCGGGCCGGCGCCCCTCCCGTCCCGCCATGTCGCGTATCGGGCGAAAAGAAGCGCGGTGCCGTCGGAGCTCGCGACCAGTCTCTTCAGGCGGCGCACGAAGTCCGCCTGGAGCTCGGGGCTCGACCCGTTCTCCGGCGATGAGGAGTAGCTCACTTCGGGGAACGCGATCGGACGGCCTGCCGCGCGTTCGAGCAGCATCTTCCAGTCGCGCTCGATCGATTCCGGCGGCCGGTGCATGTACGGATTCTGACGCTCGAACGGCGCGTAGAGGTAGAAGAGCACGGGACTTCGCTGGTGCAGCGCGGCGGCGACCGCCGGCGCGGCGCTTTCGGTCGGGGCCGCGGTCGTGACGCCGACCTTCAGGTGCGGGGTCATCTTCTTCAAAAACACGACCGCGCCGTCGAAGAGCAGCCTGTAGGGTTTCAGCTCGTCGGGGCGCTGTTCGAAATAGTTCTCCGCCGCGTAACCGAAGGAGAGAGTCGAGGCATCGAGCAGCGCGGGCTCGAGGGCCTCGAGCAGCCCGCCGAGGCGGGTCGAAAGTCGCGGGTCGTCAAACGCCAGGTTCGCGAGATCCCCCGGCACGTCGCGGGTCCTGACCGAAACGAGAGCCAGGTCGATGTGGATGGTGGCTCCCGACTGCCGGAGGAGCCGGATGGCCTTCAGGATCTCCTGGACTCTGTACGTGCGGGCCGACGGCTCGCACGCGGACCACGAGATCGGAACCACGAAGAGCGACGCCCCGGTTCCTCGGATCTGCTGCACCGCGCGCTGCCGGTCGGCTTCCGGCGAGGACCCTGAAAGCTCCGCGGCGAGCCCGAGCAGCGGCCGCGCGGGAGGCTTTGGCCGGAGCGCCGCCGTGCCTCCCGCCCGGCTGACGAAAAGCCCGGCCGCCAGCAGAGCCCACACGCGGCGCATCTTTCGATTATGTCGCTTCGATCCCCTCACGAATTCGATCCCCTCACGCAGCCGCGGGCGGGGAGGGAGAGCAGAGGAGCCGGAGTTGAGGGTTCAGAATCGAGAGTCGAGAGCTCAACTCTCAACTTCTCCCGACTCTCCCTCTCAACTTCCCACCAACACGATCGGCCCGGTCGGGGCGGGAACGCCGCCGCGGGGCTCGACGGTGACCGCGAACTTCTGCGCGGAGTCAACCGTCGACATGTCGGGGGATTCGACCAGCACGCGGCCGGCCGGATCGACGTCGAAGACGCCGGCCGGAACCGGCTTGCCCGCAGAGAACACCCAGAGCTCATACTGTTTGCCGGCTTGAAGCGGCTGCAGGTTCGCGGCCACGAGGACGCCGCGGCGAGCCTTCGCACTCCAGAACACTTTCGCGCGGGCCTGAGGCTGCGGGTCCTTGCCTCCGAGAAAGAGCATGCGCACGTCGTCGCTCTCGAGCACTCGGGCCTGAAGGTCGCGCCGGGCGAGCGACTTCTCGGCCGTCGAGAGGCGGTCGGAGAGGTCCGCTCTCTGGCTGCGCAGGTCTTCCCGTTCGCGCCGGATCCGGGCGTCGTCGGTCAAGAGCAGGAGGAGAACGAGAGCCGCCGCCGCGGCGAAGATTCGCCGCGCGAGGGATCCCGGTCCGCGGGCGGGCGCGGGCGCCGGCGCGGCGTGCCCTGGGGACACCGAGGGCCCGAGCGACCGGAGGAGGCGTTCGCGCACCGCGGGCGAGGGACGCACGCGCGGCGCCGACATCGAGAGAGCCGACGCGGACTCTTTGAAACCCACGAGCAGGGCTTCGCACACTTCGCACCCCGCCAGGTGGCGGGCGAACTCCTCCGCGTCGGCCCCGAGCGGGATGCCGAGCGCCTGGAGGGCGGCGAGATCTTCGAAGCGTTCGCTATGCATCAGTCGGCCTTCTCTGGGTGTACGGACGGATGCGGTCGCGAAGTTTCATCAATCCAAGCCGGACCCGAGTCTTGACGGTCCCGAGAGGGGTCCCCGTGCGCTCCGAGATCTCCTGATGCGTCAGCCCGTCGAAGTAAGCGAGCTCGAGCGCGAGGCGCTGATCTGCCGGCAGCTCCGCGATCGCGGACCGGCAGAGTCCCTCCCACTCTCTGGACACCGAGTCGGCCTCGATGTCCTCCCCGCTCGGCGTGTCGGGGACGGTCTCCACGGTCCTCAGTCCGGCGCGCGCCGCC
>JBBROA010000094.1:0-15999 GCA_038229875.1 Thermoanaerobaculia bacterium
CGACCTCGGCGCCATACTCTCGGATGAACCGCGTGCTATTGGTCTGGAAACCTTGCTGAACCGCTTCGGCGGGCGTGTTGGTGGCCTGCCATCTGTCGGAGGCATAGAGAAAGCGCGCGGAACCTTTGAACTGGTTGGTGCCCCGCTTGGTCACGACGTTTATCGTCGCTCCCGGGGTCTGCAGATCCAGGAGGGAGCCGCCGGTCGAGACCTGGACCTGGTCGAACGTGTCGAAGTCGAAGTAGAAGTTTGTCCCGCCGTTCTGTCGCGCCTGGCCACCCGCAAACGCCCCGTAGGAGTTGTCCGTGACCGTTGCTCCGTCCACGAGGTAGGTGACGTTGCCCGAGCCCTTCGTCGTGAAGTCCGGTCCGCCGATCGACCCGCTCGCATTCCCGCCGATGTTGACGGTGTCGAGCTGGATCCCGGGAACCTGCTGCATGAGCGAATAGATGTCGCGGCTCGTCGGGATCTGGGTCAGTTCTTCATTGGAAAAAGTGACCCCTGTCTCGACACGTCGCGTGTCGACCAGAGGGGTGGTGCTCGTGACGGTGACCGCTTCGGAAACTTTCGCGAGCGCGAGCGGAACCTCGACGTCCGTGTTCCCTCCAAGCGTGACGATCACGTTCTCGAAATTTACGGTGTTGAACCCGGGCATCCCGACGGTGAGTTTGTATCGGCCGGGAGGCACGCGAAGAATCCGGAAGTATCCGTTGCCGTCGGAGACCGTGCTGCGAGGCTCCGTAGTCCCGGTCAGCGTCGCGGTCGCACCCGGAACACCGTTTTTCTGATCGTCGGTGGCGCGTCCGTAAACGTTTCCTGTGTTCTCCTGGGCCATGAGACCCGCCGCCATTCCAATGAGGAGCACGACGGCAGTGACAGCGGTTCTCATAATCGAACCTCCTTTGTTTTCGGGAGCAACGCGCGGGAATTATCTCCCGTTAGTGGGAATGGAGCCATGCATTTCCTGAAGGCGATCGAATTGGAAGTTCGGGGGATCGGGCCGCGGGTTCTGCGTGCATGATGTCGCGAGGAGTGCTCATGACTAGAGGCTGGTCTCTCTTCGCGGCGGGTCTTCTGTTCTCCCGTTCCCTCTCCCCGGCGCAGATCCCGGACCCTCCCGCGGCGGCGCCATCTGGCGTGTCGGCCGGAAACCCAGCATCCAAAAAGCTGGATATCGTGTTCGAGGAATACAGCCGCCCGGGTTCTCCGGGCTGCGCGGTGGCCGTCGCCCTGGAGGGAAAGACCATCGCCGCCCGCGGCTACGGATTGGCGAGCCTGGAACATCGTCTCCCGATCACAGCCGACACGGTCTTCGACGTCGGTTCGGCCGCCAAGCAGTTCACGGCGGCGAGCGTCGTTCTTCTCGCGCAGGACGGCCGCTTGACTCTCGACGACCCGATCAGGAAGTACGTTCCGGAGCTTGCGGAGGCCGCATCGCCGGTGACGCTGCGTCAGCTCCTCCATCACACGAGCGGGCTGCGCGATTACACGGACCTCCTGTCGCTCGCGGGCGCAAGGACCGCGGACGTTACGACCGCCGACGAGGCGATCGCGATGCTCGCCCGCCAGAAGGGCGTCGAGTTCGCGGCGGGCTCCCGGTACCGTTACTGCAATTCGGGGTACTTCCTGCTCTCGCTCGTCGTTCAGAGGGTCTCGGGGAAGAGTCTCCGCGACTTCGCGCGCGAACGGATCTTCTCGCCACTGAAGATGTCGAGCACGCAGTTCGTCGATGACCACCGGGAGATCGTTCTCGACCGCGCAACGGGTTACTCCCGTGACAAGGGTGCGTTCCGGGTCGCCGCGTCGGACTGGGAGCAGACCGGCGACGGGGGACTGCAGACCACCGCGCGGGATCTCCTCCGGTGGCACGGCAACTTCGACGACCCGGTCGTGGGCGGGGCTGCGCTCATCTCAGAGCTCATCCGCCCGGGCCGGCTCTCGAACGGCCAGGCGATCGACTACGCGCTCGGTCTCCGGGTGGACTCCGATGGACCGCTCAAGCGAATTCAACACGGCGGCAGCTGGGCTGGATTCAAGGCGCAGTTTCTGAGGTATCCGGAGAAGCGGCTTTCGGTCGCGGTTCTCTGCAACATGCGGAACGCCGTGCCGAGCCGTCTTGCCCGGGCCGCAGCGGCGATCTTCCTCCCCGAGCTGACGTTCGAGGCAAAGCCGGCGGAAGACGCCGGTTCGGCCGCGACCGGCGCATCGGTTCGGGACTTCGAGGGCACGTACTGGAACCCGGAACGTTTCGAGATCCGGCGCATCTCCGTGGAAGACGGGAAAGTCCTCTATCGAACCGGAAGCCGGGACACCGGAATGCCCCTCGTCGAGACGGCCCCCGGCCGGTTCCGCGCGCGAGGCGCTCCGCTCAGGATCGAGCTTGCGAAGCGAGGGTCTGAGGGAGAGGCCATGGCTCGCCTCACGGAGTTCTGGGAGACGGACCCGCCGGAGGTCTGGGTGCGGGTGGACCTCGCCGCGGACCACGGCGGCTCCAGGGAACGGTTCGCCGGCGCCTTTTACTCCGAGGAGCTCGACGCGACGTACCGCATCGCGCAGGAAGGCAGCCGCCTGGTCCTGCGCCGCCGCGGCGCCGCTGCGGCCACGCTCGAGGCGGTCTTCGGCCAGGCGTTCGAGGCGGGCGACCTCGGAATGCTCGTCTTCGAGACGGACTCCGCCGGGAAAACGATCGGATTTCGCATCGGCGGCGCGCCCAGGCTTTTCTTCACCGCGGTCGCGCGCTAGTTGTTAGTTCCCGTCGCGCGAGTTCCGCGCCGGACCGGGCCGCCGAGACGGGAAGCCGCGGCCGGGTTTCCCTTTCTTTCCCGGGCTCGTCAGCCGTCCGGGTCGTCTCGTCCGCCTCCGGTGCCATTTCGTCCCAATCCCGTTGCCCGGGTGCGAGGACGCCCGTAATTTGCCTCCTGTCAGTGCCTCCTTACCGGGCGGCGTGCGCGCCGCCCGCATTTTTCCTTCTGGAAGGCTGAGGGCTCGACCAGGCGAGGCTCAGGGCGCGGTGCGGAGGTGGGTATGCACATGCACGCAGGACCTCGAACGGGCTCGGACGCGGAAGAGACCGCGGGAACCGCGTTGCACGAGGTCGAGCGCCCGCCGCGGGAGTTCGAAACCTCACACAAGCTTCTTCTGCTCGAGACGCTTTACGACGCGGGCCTTTCGCTGGGCGCCCTGCCGGACGAGAACTCCCTCGTCGAGGACGTCCTCGGCCGCGCGGTCGGCGTTCTCGACGCGGCGCGGGGATACCTCGCGACGTTCGGCGAAGGCGGCGAACGCAGGGCCGAAGCGCGGGTCGGATTTCCGCGCCGCCTGCCGGACCGCGTGGTCGCTGAAGACGCGTTCTTGAATGACGTCGCCCGATCGGATTCTCCCGTGCTCTCCGGGGAGACCCGCCTGCTGCGGACGCCGGTTTCGACGGCGATCGGGGCGGCGATCCGGGCGGGCGGCCGCACGGTCGGCGTCCTGGTTCTCGCGGACAAGGAGACGCGGGGCGGAGGACCCGCCTCGTTCGGGGAGGAAGACGCACGATTCCTGTCCTCGCTCGCCGGACTCTGCGGCATGGCGATCGAGAACCGGCGGCACCTGCAGCGGCTCACCCGCGAAAGGGAGCGCCTCGAGGAAGAAAACCGGCGGCTCCTCGAGTCGACTGGCAGAGCGGCCGCAGGGCGCGTTTTCATCGGCGACTCCCCGGCGGCGCGGCGGGTTCTCGATCTCGTCGGCCGGGTCGCGTCTTCGCGGACTTCCGTCCTGATCACGGGAGAGAGCGGCACGGGCAAGGAACTGGTCGCGCGAATGATCCTCTCGCGCAGCGACCGCGCCGAAAAGCCCTTCATTGCGATCAACTGCGCGTCCCTTCCGGAGTCGCTGCTCGAAGCCGAGCTTTTCGGGATCGAGCGCGGCGTGGCCACGGGCGTCGACGCGCGCGCGGGGCGTCTCGAGACCGCAAACGGCGGCACCCTCTTTCTCGACGAAATCGGCGACATGCCGCTGACGCTCCAGGCAAAGCTGTTGCGGGTCCTGCAGGAGCGCGAGATCGAGCGCGTCGGCGGACGTCAGCCGATTCCGATGGACGTCCGGATCCTCGCCGCGACGAACGCTCCCCTCTCCGAGCGCATTGCCGCAGGGCAGTTTCGCGAGGACCTCTATTACCGGTTGCGGGTCGTCGAGATCGCATTGCCCGCCCTCCGGGAGCGGCGCGAAGACGTCCCGCGGCTGGCGCGCCACTTCCTGGAGCGTTTCGCGGCCCGCGAGGGGCGCGATCCGCAGACTCTGGACCGGGGGGCCTTCGCCGCCCTGCTCGCGCACGATTTTCCCGGCAACATCCGCGAGCTCGAGAATCTGCTCGAGGGCGCCGCGACGCTCTCCCGCGGAGGGGTCATCCGGGTCGAGGACCTGCAGTGGCTTCCGAACCGTTCGATGCTTCCGCCTGGAATCGACTCTCCCGGCGGCGGAGACGCCCCGAACCTGCGGCTCCTCGAGGAACGTCACATCCGCCGGGTTCTCAAGATGGCGGGGGGGAACAAGACCCGGGCCGCGCGCCTGCTCGGGATCAGCCGCCGGACCCTGTACCGGAAGAAACACCTCGAGTAGATCTTGCTGGAGAGCCGGCGCTTGCCGGTTCGCCCCTCAAGCCCGACGCCCGACACGTCTGAAGAGCCGTTCGTCCGTGAAAGTCGTGGTTTCGGAGCGACTTTCCCGCAACCCCGGGGTCTCCTTTTTCGTACCCTCTCCCGGCGGAAGGCGGAATAAGCCGCCTCACCCCGGAATTGCCACGGAAAACCGGAGGGCACCAGACGCATGAGTCAGGCCCTGTTGCGCGAAGCGGGTCGACCCATTCGGGCAATCGTCGTCGACGATGAGCCGCCGGCGCGCCAATGGCTCGGCAGCCTCCTGCAAAACGAGGACTCGGTCGAAGTCGTCGAGGAGTGCGGGGACGCGTTCGCGGCCCTGGACGCCATCCAGCGGCACCGGCCCGACCTCGTTCTGCTCGACGTGGAGATGCCCGGGATGAGCGGTTTCGACCTGGTCCAGATGATGGGCACGGGGGTCTCGCCGGCCATCGTGTTCGTGACCGCATTCGATCAATACGCCGTCCGGGCGTTCGACGTGCGAGCGGTCGACTACCTGCTGAAGCCCGTCGATCCGGAGCGCCTCAGGGAGGCCGTGCGCCGCGCGGTCGTGTCGATCCGCCAGGACGCGGCGCCGGCGGCGGCCATCCCCCGCGCGGTCCCGTCCGTGAGGCGCTTTCCGGAGTGGCTGCTCGTGAAGTCCGAGGGGCGAAGCCGCTTTCTGCGGGTCCGCGAGATCGACTGGATCGAGTCGCAGAAAAACGACGTCGTCCTGCACGTCGGGACAGCCGGTTACCTGTACCACCTCTCGACGTCCGGGATCGAAGCGAAGCTCGACCCGTCGCGTTTCCTGCGCATCCACCGCTCGACGATCGTCGCGGTCGACCGGATCAAAGACCTGTATCCCCTCTTCAACGGCGATTACGGTGTCACCCTGAAAGACGGGACGACGCTCACCATGAGCAGCACCTACCGCCGGCGGCTGGCGGCGTTTCGGGACGGATTCCTCTAAGCCGTCGCCTCCGCTGCCGTCGCCTTCCCTCACTGCGGGACGTGCCGTTCGCGCCGCGAACGGCACCGGCGAGCGGCTCGGCCGGATGCGGCCTTCGACCGCTCGCCTCGTCCCTTCGTTCGCTGCGGCTCCCGCATCGAGAGGCTCCTCTTTCCCTTCGGTCAGGAGAGTCCTCTCGATGCGAGCTTAGCCACGATCTCGCCGAAGGCGCAGCTCTGCCCCCTTTCCCGCGCGCCGGGGAGGGGCCGGCGGTTGGCGCGAGAAAGGGGGGCGCCCGTCAAAGGCGGGAGATGCGCCTCACGCGGATGCGCGGTCGTTCGAAGCCTGCGCGGCTCGGCGCGACTGGCGGGGGCGGTCGAGGGGAATCTCTACGAAGGCTTCGCATCCGCCTTCCGGCAGGTTGCGCACGTCGAAGGAATGGCGCCTCGGGTAGAGAGCCTCCAGGCGGCGGCGCACGTTCGAGATCCCGATCCCGGTCGCTTCCGCGGGCCGGGTTCCGTCGGGGAGGCCTCTCCCGTTGTCCCGGACGCGCAGGGTGAGACGGTCGCCTTCCGCGCGCACGAGGACCGTGACGGACACAGGCCCGGCGAACCCCTGCATTCCGTACTTGATCGCGTTTTCGACGAGCGGCTGCAGAAGAAACGACGGCACGCGGGCGGCGCGGACCTCCGGGCCCACCTCAACGGCGATCCGTACGCGGTCTCCGAAGCGGGTGCGCTCGATGTTCGTGTACTGCTCGAGAATTGCCAGCTCTTCGTCGACGGAAACGAGCTGCCCGGGCTCGGACTTCAGGCTCGTCCGCAAAAGCTCGGCGAGCTGCAGGATCATGCGCTTCGCCCTCGAAGGATCCGCGTCGATGTACGGGAGCACGGCGTTGAACGTGTTGAAGAGGAAGTGCGGCCGCAGCTGCGCGCGGAGGGCATGCAGTTTTGCCTCGACGAGTTCCGCCCGCATTCCCTCGCGCTGCCGGAGGCGGCGCAGGCGGGTGCGGTGCGCGGCGCCCACCGCGATCACCAGACCGAGCGCGCAAGCCGCGCGGAACCAGGGCGAGTCGTACACGTGGCGCGCGATGGAAAACGCCAGCGCCGGCTGGGCCTCACTCCAGAGACCGTCTTCGTTGGCGGCTCGGATCTGGAAACGGTAATGCCCCGAGGGGAGATTCGTGTAGTACGCGATTCGCCGGGCGCCGGCGTTGATCCAGGCGTGATCGAAGTTCTCGAGCCGATACTGAAAGCGGATCGCGCCCGGCTGACGGAACGAGAGGGCGGTGTAGTGAATCTCGAGGTCCCGACGGTCCGGCGGAAGACGGAGGCTGTCGCGTCCGGTGAGCCTCCGCCCATTCGCGAGCACTTCTTCGACGACGACCTGCGGAGGCACGCGGTTGATCTCGATGTGCGCGGGATCCGCCATGGCGAGCCCCTTGGAAGTCGCGAACCAGAGACGGCCGTCGCGGCCGCGGGTGACGCCGTGCTGCGAGTTGTTGCACTCGGCGCTTCGCATCCCGTTCGCCGTCGCGAATCCCACGGGGTGAATTCCCTGTCCCGGCCGGGTCGCGACACCGTTTAATTCCGTCAGGCTGACGCGCGAGACGCCGTGGTTCGTCGTGAGCCAGAGGTAACCGTGCCCGTCGTCGACCGCGCGTTGGACGGTGTCGCGGAAGACGCCCTCGTTTTCCCGGTATGTGGTAAACGCGGTGCCGTCGAAGCGCGCGAGTCCGCCGCGCGTGCCCAGCCAGTAGGTGCCGCTGCCGTCCTGACCGATCGAGAGCACCATGTTGTGGGCAAGTCCGTCGCGCGTGGTGAACGTCTGAAATTGCCCCTCATGGCGGCGCACGAGACCGGAGCCGAGAGTCGCGATCCACAGGTCTCCGTCCCGATCTTCGAAAAGCGAGATGACCGCTTCGCTCGGCAGGCCGTTGTTGCGGTCGTATCGGGTGATCTTGTTGCCTTCGAGATGCGCGATCCCCGACCCGACCATCGCGACCCAGACGCTGCCGTCACGCGAGACGCAGACGGAGGAGACCCAGACTCCCGGCATCCCCTCGGCGAGCCCATAACGCCGCCAGCCCGCGCCGTTCGATCGGAAGAGCCCGTTGCCGCGTGTCCCCACCCAGATGTCCCCCGAGGCGTCCTGGGCGATCGTCGGGACCGGCGCGCCGAAGTCACGCACGATCGTGAGCCGTTCTTCGCCGGATCGCATTTTCGAAACGATCCCGCTCCGCGTCGCTACCCAGAGGGTGCGGGATCGATCCTCGAACACTGTGAAGACGTTGTTGTCGGGCAGCCCGTCTCGAACCGTGTAATTCGCGATGCGCTGATCCTTCAGGCGATTCAATCCTGCGTCGCCGGTACCGATCCAGAGACTTCCTTCGCGATCTTCCAGGATGGAGAGGACCTCGTCGCTCGCGAGGCCGTTCGACCGCGAGAACTGCATCAGCCGTCCGTCTCGCAGCCCGTACACCCCCGAAAGAGTTCCAACCCAGAGCGTGCCCGATCGATCCCGGTAAATGGAACGGACGGTCCTGTCGGGACGGGTTCCGAGCGGGAAATGCTCCGCGCGGCCGTTCTGGAAACGCGAGAGCCCGTCGACGCTGCCGACCCAGAGGCCGCCTTCTCCGGTCGGTTCCAGCGCATGGACCGCCCCGCGGATTCCGGTCTCCGGGCCGAACGCGGTCAGACGTCCGTCGCGGTACCGGAACATCGCCGACTTTCCGCCGAACCACATCTCGCCGCCGGGAAGCTCCGCGATGGCACGGATGAACGCCGGCGGCGCTCCGCGCTTCCAGAAGCGCGTCAGCACTCCCCCCTTGAGACGTGAGACGCCCTCGCGGGAGCCGATCCACAGGGCGCCGTCTTCGCTCTCCCGGATCGCCGTGACCTGCTGGCCGTCGAACGTGTCCCCGAACGACATCCGCGTGAACTCCCCGCCGGAAAGCTTTGCGAGACCGTTCGAGGTCGCGATCCACAGGTCGCCGCTTCGGGTCTGCCAGAGCGCCTGGACAAAATCGTCCCCGAGCGCCGGCGTGTTTCTCGTGTCGAAGACGGCGAAATGGACGCCGTCGAAGCGGACCAGTCCCTCCTGGGTCCCGAGCCAGAGATACCCGTCGCGCGTCTGAACGATCGCCGTGACCGAGTTTTGAGGAAGACCGGAGTCGGAATCCCAGACGTCGTAACCGTAGTGCGCGAGCGCGCTCGAGGGCTCCAGAGCCGCGGCGGAACGCGGCACGGCGAGGACGCCGAACGCCAGCGCGATTTGCGCAACTCCTCTCACAAGCCGCGGTGGGAACGCGCCTTTCATTTCGAGGCAAATTGTACGCGGTAGGGATGGAGAAAAGGTCGATACCCGCCGTCACTCCCCGTCGCGGCGCAGCGCATCGGGCGGGACCACGCTTCCCGTGTGCCCGAACTTCGTTCGCAGGCGCTGGAATTCGCTCTCGAGTCGCTCGAATTCGGCCTCACCGACCGCCTCCAGGTTCAGGAGTTGGTTGCGGGCGCCGGAGCTCGACCTTATGAGCTCGTCGAGCTTCAGGAGCATCGCCTTCGAGTCTCTGTTCTGACTGCTCTGGATAATGAAGACCATCCAGAAGGTGATGAGGTTTGTCACGGTGTTGATGATGAGTTGCCAGGTGTCCGAGAAATGGAAGATCGGGCCCGTGGCGACCCAGACCACGACCAGCAGAATTGACGCGACGAACGCCCAGGCGGAACCGACGGCCGCGGACGCGACCTGGGTGATCTTTCGAAAGTAATCTCGCATGTTTTCTCCTTTGGCCGCCGGGGCGGTCCTTAGAGACTACGCCGTTCGTTTGCGACAGGCGAAGGGCGAAGGGCGCCAGGCGAAATGGAATTCGGAGGCGCCGCGGGGCTCCAGGATGAACGGCCCTGTCGTTCCTTTATGCTCGGCACCCAACGGGAACGGGGGGAATCTGGCGCAAGAACGTCTCTCACTCTGGCTCACCGCGGCGCTTCTCGCCGTGGTGGCCGCGGCGACCGCGGCGCGCGGTGCCCGGCTTCTGCGGCCCGAGGTTCCTCTGGACGCGCACGGCGAGCGCGCCTGGTTTTCGTGGGCGATGCGAAGCCCGACCGCGGTACCGCTGCTCGCGCGGGCCGCGGGTGAGCTTCGTCCGGGCGAGGCCGTCTGGATTTCTGTGCTCGATCCGGATCTCGATCCCAATTGGGTCCGCGTGATGGCAACGTACGCGCTCCCCCGACAGTGCGTCATCGGGGCCGGCCGCGCTCCGTTTCCCCTGCACCTCTCACGGGTGGAGCTCGGTCCCGGCGCCCACGTCCGCGTCGTCCGCCGGGACGGGTAGGACGGGTGACGGATAGCCTGGACCTCCTCCGGCTTCTGACCGGCGCCGGCCTTCTGATCCTCATCGGCCGAGCCGCGACCCGGCGGGTGGGATTCCGCCTCGCGCCGGGCGAGCTCGCGCTCGACGGAGCCGTCGGACTTTCGCTAGCGGTGCCGGTCGCGTTCGGGTGCCTCGCTCTCGGAGTTCCCCTGCCCCCGCGGGTCATCGCCGGCGCGGAAGCGTTCTCGGCCGTCTTTCTTTTCCTGGCTCTGAGCCGCCAGAGGCCGCCGGCCGAGTCCCACCGCGCCCCCGTGTCAGAGCAACGCGGCCTGCGCAGCCTGTCCGCGCTTCTCTCAGCGGCGGCCTTCGCGGTCTGCGTCTGGAAGTGGGCGCGAGTGCCCCTCTGGTCGTGGGATCACTACGCGATCTGGGGAATGAAGGCGCGAAAGCTGTTTCCATTTTCTTCCCTGGACCTGGAGATTCTTCGGCTGCCGGCGCTCACCGTCTCGAATCCTCAGTACCCGCTGGGCCTGCCGGTCGCATGGCGGCTCCTGACGCTGGGCGAGCCATCGGCGAGGGCGTTCCGCGGCGCCCACGCGCTTTTTGGCCTGGGAGCGCTGCTCGCCCTCCGGCAGGGCGTTCGTCGCGCAACCGGTTCTGACGTTCTCGCCAATGCGCTCAGTGGGGTCCTGTGCCTCTCTCCGCTCTTCTGGGATTCCGAGGCGCTCGGCCTGGCGGAGATGCCGCTCGCGTTTCTCGCCGTTGCGGCGGCCGCGCTTCTGCTCGAGCTGCGCCACCCTCCGGCGGTACCGGCATGGGCGGCGGGGGCGGCAATCGGGTTCGTGAGCTGGATTAAGCAGGAGGGCGTCGTCTTGACGGGGTTGCTGCTCCTTCTGGGCGCCGTGGTCGTCGTCGGGTCGCGGAGGTCTCCCCCGGATCGCCGGCGCCTCGTGGCGGCGCTGGTCCTCCCCGCGGTGGTCGTCGCGGGCGCGGGATGGTGGCTCGATCGGGTTCTCCTTCCGCGGGGGTTCGGATTCTTCGTCGGGAACTGGAGAGAGCGAGGGCTCGCCCGCCTGCACGACCCGCTTCCGATCGTTCGGGCCCTCGCGCGCGAGCTTCTCTCGACTGACTGGCTCGGCTTCTGGATCGTGATGTCGATCGTTTTTGCGGTGGCCCTCCTCCGGCGCCGCTGGCCGGCGGTCTTCGTGCTCTCCGCCGTCGCGGCTGACCTGGCGGCGTTTGCGTCGGTTTACGTCTTCACGTACCTCGACCCCGCAGAGCACATCGCCTCCTCCTTCTTCCGCATCGCGGCGGCGACCGTACCGCTCGCGCTCCTCGGCAGCGCGCTGCTCGCGGAGCGGTGCGCGCCGCGCGAGGGGGCCGGTTCGGGCGGGATGAGGGCTTCTAGCGGGGCGCCCGCCTCCCCAGGATCGCCGCGATCGTCAGCCCCACCGCGAGCATGAGAGGGAGCTCGAGCGCGATCCCGTTCGAACAGCGGCGCAATCAGGATGGCTTCGAGGTTCTCGAGGTACCAGTCGAGAACCCCGAGCACGATCTCCTCCTTGGTCTTGAAGAAGTAATAGACGCTCCCGGGATGAACGCCGGATTGCCGCGCGATCTCCTGGAGCGTCGTCGATTCAAAGCCGCGCTCCCAGAAGAGCTGGCGGGCGGCTTCGAGGATCCGGCCCCGCGTCGAAACGGTGACCGGCGTAACGAAAGGCGTCGAATCAGGCATCAGTTGGTTAAACAACTAAGTCACTTTACCGGAGGCGAGTCAAGAAAAATTGATACCGCGTCCGTCGAGCGGGGAGCCCGACCTGGCTGTCCCGGCCTCAGGGGACAGCAGAAACAAAATCCGGGCAAACGCCCGGATCGAAGAAACCTCTTGGTTCCCGGCTCTGGGACCGGGGGGAAAAGCGGCGCCCTCGCTGATGCAGATCGAGGTCAGGCCTTCCGAGCAGTACGTAAAGACGCTGGACGTCCCGACGTTCACGCTCGCGGCCATGGAGGCGGGGGCGCCCGAGACCGTGCTCGCGACCGAAATGATGCCAATGACCTCGAACACGCTGTTCGCGGGGACGGTGAAGTCGAGGGCCGTCGTCGCGGGATTCGAGGCTCCGTCACGGCGGAAGACAGGCCGAGGGTCGTGGCGAAGAGGGTTCCGGAAGCCAGAATTCCAAACACGATCAGCGCGGTCAGTACGGTCCGGAGGATTCATGACGGAGCTGCTTGAGGAAACCCCGCTTCTTCCAAGCCCGCCGGCGGCGCGCTCACCGGATCGGGATGGGGCTCTGCCGGCGAAATGGGGAGGCGATCGAGGGGATCGCGGGAGAGGCGAGTTGAAAAAATGGTGCGCCCGCCGCGATTCGAACGCGGGACCTTTAGCTCCGGAGGCTAACGCTCTATCCGGACTGAGCTACGGGCGCAGAAAAGAACAATCTTGGGGTGAGTGGAGGGATTCGAACCCTCGACATCCAGATCCACAGTCTGGCGCTCTAACCGGCTGAGCTACACCCACCGTCGGGCGGGGGAGTCTACCAGAGGCAGAGGCGCACCCCGGAGCGACGGGTTGGATCCTGGTTTAGCCTTCGGCAGATGTTGCGGCGATACGCGATCCTGGCCGCCAGGCTCTTCGGAGCCCTGGGCCTCCTCGCCGGATGCGGCGGCGGCCGCCGCGAGGCCCCTTCGGGGGCGGCCCCGGCGGCCGCCGTGGCGCCGGGCGTCGAGTCGGTGGACGTGACCCGGACCCCTCGTGCTCCGGGCGGCCGCGCTCCCGTCCTGTGGATCGGAATGGACGGGCTCGACTGGGAGCTCCTCGACCGCTTCGCGGAAGACGGCACGATGCCGAACTGGAAGCGCCTCGCTGTCGAAGGCGCGACGGCGCGATTAAAGAGCTTCGTTCCGATTCTCTCTCCGATCGTGTGGACCACGGCGGCGACGGGAGTCTCGCCGGAGGTGCATCGGGTGCTCGACTTCCAGGAGACGGACCCGAAAACCGGGGCGAAGGTTCCGATCTCCGGGCTTTCGCGCGCGGTCCCCGCCGTCTGGAACATCGCGTCGACCGCCGGGCGCAAGGTCGGCGTCGTCGGATGGTGGGCCACGCACCCCGCCGAAGAAGTGCACGGATTTTTCGTCTCGGACCACGCGACCCCTATCCTGTTCGACCGCCTCCCGCTCGCCGGCGCCGCGTACCCGGCGTCGCTCGAGCCGGGGCTCGCGCAAATCCAGAGACGCGACGGCGCGATGCCGGACGCCGAGGTGGCGGGCTTCTTCGACGGCGCGGCGTCCGACGTCGCCGCCGCGCACGCGAGAGGCGGCGGCCTGGCGGACCCGATCGTGGCGCTCGAGCGCATCGTGTCGTCCACTCGGGTTTCGCATCGGATCGCCCGGGACCTCTACGATCGCGATCGGCCCGATCTCCTCGCGCTCTACTTCGAAGGCACCGACGAGATCGGCCATGTCTTCGCGGCCGACACGCCGCCGAAGCTCGCGTGCACGTCCGATGCGGACTTCGCGCGCTATCAGAACGTCGTCCGGCGCTACTACGCGCTGATCGATCGGCTTCTCGGCCAGTGGATGCGGCGGG
Organism: Thermoanaerobaculia bacterium; assembly: GCA_038229875.1. Taxonomy (GTDB): domain Bacteria; phylum Acidobacteriota; class Thermoanaerobaculia; order UBA5066; family Gp7-AA6; genus JALYUA01. The sequence goes on from JBBROA010000094.1 coordinate 13,467, forward strand.
CCCGGGAAGACGGCGCCACGCTGCTCGTTCATTCGGATCACGGCTTCAAGTGGGGCGATGACCGCCCCTGCGGTCTCGACTCGGGCAACTGGGCGACCGCTGCGTTCTGGCACCGCCTCGACGGAGTCGCCGCGGCCTGGGGCGCGGCGGTGGTCCCTTCCCGCGAGCGAGGAAGCTCGAGTGTCTTCGACGTCGCGCCGACGATTCTCGCGCTGCTCGACGTTCCCGCGGACCGGCGCATGGCCGGCCGGCCGATGCGATTCGCGTTTCCGAATCTGTCGCCGCCTCCCGCGGGGAACGCCTTCGAAGCCACACCCGTGCGCCGCGTCTCCGCCCAGGCGATGACGGCGGCGGAGGCAAACGAGTACGCGAAGAAGCTCATGGCGCTCGGTTACCTCTCCGGCGGAGAGACGCGCCCTCTCGCGGCCCCCGGGGGAGACCGCCCCGGAATGACCGAGGGCGCCTGGAACAATCTCGGGCTTTATCTGCGAGACACCGCCGGGAATTCCGGAGCCGCACGAAGCGCCTTCGAGAAGTCCCTGGTGCTCCGGCCGGACTACTACTCGCCGATGTACAACCTCGCGGTGCTCGCGCGCAGCGAAGGGAAAATCCGTCCGGCCGAAGACTGGCTGTTCCGATCTCTCTCGGCTCTCGGGGAGCCGCCCGACAAGGCGGTTCTCGGCTGGTCGCACGAGTACCAGCAGGCAGGGAAAACCGGGCCGGCGCGATCGCTTCTCGAGCGAGCGGTCTCGGTGTACCCCGGAAACGAGGCGATCGTCCGCGACCTCGCCGGTCTGCGCGCCCGCTCGTCGGAATGTCCGTCGGCGCTCTCGTTGCTGGCGCCGTTCGCCGGCGCTTCCCGCGACTATCGCACCTTCAACACGCTCGCCTTGATCCAGACGTGCCTCGGAAACCGTCCGGAGGTCGTCGCTCTGCTCGAGCGTTCGCTTGACGTGAAACCGGATCAGCCGGAAATTGCCCGGTCGCTCTCGATCGCCCGGGGAGCGCAATCCGGAAAATGAAAAAGCCGGGGGCGCCATGCCCCCGGCCGTCGTGATCGTCGGTCGACTTAGAAGCTGAACGTTCCCGTCGCCAGAAAACGCCTGGCCGGCGCGTACGTCAGCGCGTGACCGAAATTGGGGTTGAGTGTCGTGTTCGAATCGCTGGAATAGAGAGTCTTGTCGACGCTCAGGGCCGGCTGCGAGTTGAACACATTCAAGAGACGTCCCTCGATTCGAAAGTTGGCGAACGTTCCGAGCGGAATGTTCTGGGCAACGAGAAGGTCGAAGTTGGTCCACGAGGAAAGGCGGCGGCTGCCCGCCGGCTCGATGTACTGATACGGAACGCCGTAGACCGGATCGTACTGCTGCGCCTGCCAGGGGCGGCCGCTCTGGAAACGGAGGTATCCGCCGATGACGGTGTTTGTGGGCAGGTTGTAAGAACCGAAGAGCTTCGCCACGTGGGTCCGATCTCCCTCGAGAACGCCCTGGCGGAACTGGTCCTCGACGTTGATCCCCGGGCCGTCCTGAATGTAGGACGAGGAGTAAAAAAGCTGGGTCGCGTAGTCGAGATCCCAGTTGCCATCGAGGCGGGAGAGCGTGTACGAAAGGTCTGCCGTCCAACGATCGTTCGCTCCCGTCTTGCGGAGCTGGACGGTCGCGCCGCGATAGCGTCTCTTGGCGGCGATGTTGCCGTATCGGAAGTTGTCGGGGTTAAGGTCCGTAAAGTTATTGCCGGTCGCGGCGAAGTCCTCGATCACGTCCCGGGTTCTACGGTAGATGCCGTAGGCCTCGAACGAATAGCCCTGTCCGAGCGGCCGAGCGTAGCCCGCGAGGTATTCATCCGTGAACGTGGGATCGATATTGGGAAGTACCCGTTTGCCATTGTTTTGATTGGTCCGCGTCACCTGAGTGATCAGGGCGCCCGTCGTCCGATTGAAATAGGCGTCCGTCCGGAAGAGACGGATCGGAGACGCGGAACGGGCGATCGACTGGTTGTCCAGATTGTCGTAGCGCGCGAAATTCGCGTAGACCTTGTCGTGGGCGTTGTGGTCGATCTCATAGGACACCCCGACGCGCGGCTGGAACTGCTTGGACCAGGGAATTGTCAGCGTGTCGCGGTAAGTGCACGCCGCCGCCGCGGTGCCGGGTACGCATGCCGACACCAGCGAGTTCGGCACTCGGAAGTCGCCGCTCTCGAATATGAACGTCCCGCCGGACGGGATGTACTGATCGCGGTTGACGAGCACGCCGAGATTGACCGTGAGGTAGCTCCACGTCATCTGATCCTGCGCGAACAACCCCCAGGTGCGGGCCTTGGACACCTGCGCCGGCTGATCGGGGCTGTAGCGGGCGCGGTAGCACGGCCTCGCCGAAGCGGGCCCGCAGTTGCCGCTGCTGGAAACCGAGATCGATCCCCACCCGTTCGCGATCCGGGCCAGCTCTTCGCGGTTCGCGCTGTAGGAGCCGCCGATTCGAATGTCATGGCTTCCGCCCAGGATGTTCGCCAGGTAACTCGTGGTCAGCTTGTACTC
>JBBROA010000095.1:0-15782 GCA_038229875.1 Thermoanaerobaculia bacterium
AATGTCCTCGGCGGGCATCTCTGGGGAATTCCCTGGTACGTGGATACCCGGTTGATCTTCTACCGGCGCGACCTTCTGGCCGCTGCCGGGTACCCGGCCCCGCCGGCGACCTGGCCGGAATGGCGGCACGCGATGGAAAAGGTGCGCGCGGCGAGCGGGAAGACGCACTACGGGATCCTTCTGCCGACCGACGAGTGGGCGCAGCCGGTGATCCTCGGCATGGAGTACGGATCGACCCTGTTGAAGGAAAACGGCGGGCGAGGCGCTTTTTCCGAGCCCGCATTCCAGGCCGCTGCGGAGTTTTACGTGTCTCTTTTCCGCGACTCGCTCGCGCCCGTCCTCTCTTGGTCCGAGATCGGGAACGTGTACCAGGAGTTTGCGCGCGGGACATTTGCCCTCTGGATCACGGGGCCGTGGAACATCGGAGAGTTCCGCCGCAAGATGCCGCCTGAGCTGCGGGATTCCTGGAGCACGGCGCCGATCCCCGCTCCGGAAGCTGGCAAAGCGGGCGTCTCGCTCGCCGGGGGAACGAGTCTCGTCCTCTTCCGTTCCTCCCGGCGAAAGGACGACGCGTGGAAGCTCGTCAGTTACCTCTCGGAGCCCGCGGTCCAGGCGCGGTTCTTCCGTCTGGTCGGGGATCTGCCCGCGCGACGGAGCGCCTGGGCCGACCCCGCACTCGCCGATGACGCCGCAGCGGCCGCATTCCGGACGCAGCTCGAGCGCGTGCTGCCGACTCCCAAGGTGCCCGAGTGGGAGCAGATCGCGACGAAGCTGTTCGAGCACCTGGAGCCGGCGATCCGGGGCCGCGTGACCGTCCGGCAGGCGCTCGCGGCGCTCGACTTCGACGTCGACGCGGCGCTCGCGAAGCGGCGCTGGATGCTCTCGCGCGGACGCCTTGGGCCGGCGGAGCCCGCCGCGGGCGCGACCTCAGGCCCCGCCGCGCTGCGGATCGGCAGGCGATGAGGACGCGGCGGTGAGTGCGCGCAGTTCTTGGCGCAACGCGGAGCTCCGGGCTGCCATGTTCTTTCTGGCCCCCGGCCTCATCATCGTCGGCGTCTTCTTCCTGATTCCCGTGGCGGGCGCCTTCCTCCTCGCGTTCACCGACTTCGACATCTATGCGCTCGCCGACCCGCGCAACGTCCGCCTGGTGGGTCTCGCGAACTTCGCGGGGCTGCTGCGCAACCCGGTGTTCTGGACGGCGCTGCGCAACACCCTGTTCTTCGTCCTCGTCGGGGGCCCGCTCACCGTGGTCGTGTCTTTGTCCGCGGCGCTTCTCGTCGATGCGAAGACCGCCCGGTGGAAGGGCCTCTTCCGGACCGTTTATTTCGCACCTTTCGTGACGACTCTCGTTGCGGTCGCGACCGTCTTCCGATTTCTGTACCACCCGCGCTTCGGCCTTCTGAACCAGTTCCTGCGCGTGCTTCACGTCCCGACGGTCGACTGGCTCGGCAATCCGCGATGGGCGATGACAGCGATCGTGATCCTCGCCGTGTGGAAAAACTTCGGCTACAACATGATCGTCTTCATCGCGGGTCTCCAGAGCGTTCCCGAGTCGCTCTACGAAGCGGCGCGGCTCGACGGCGCCGGCGCGTGGCGGCGGTTCCGGCACATCACGGTCCCGATGCTTGCGCCGACGTTTCTATTCGTCGGAGTGATTACGATGATCGGCTACTTCCAGCTGTTCGCGGAGCCCTATGTGATGACGCGCGGCGGACCGCTGAACGCGACCCTGTCGATGGCGCTCTTCATGTACCAGCAGGGATTCCGGTGGTGGAACATGGGGTATTCGGCGGCCATCGCGTTCATCCTGTTCCTTCTGATTCTCGCGGCGACGCTTTTCCAGCTGTTTCTTCAGAGGAAGCGCGCGTGAGCCGGAAGGGGGGAGGGATTCTCGTCAACGTCCTCCTGGTGGCGGGCGCCGCCGTGACGCTTCTGCCGCTGCTCTGGATGATCTCCGCCTCGTTCATGCCAGCGGGTCAGGCGAACTCCGAGCCGCCCGTGCTCCTTCCTCGCCCGGCGACTCTGGCGAACTACGTGACCCTGTTCACGCGCATGAACGTCGCGAGGAATTTCCGCAACAGCCTGGTGCTCGCGTTTACCGTGACCTTCGGCTCGCTCCTCTTCAACTCGATGGCGGGCTACGCCTTCGCGAAGCTGCGGTTTGCGGGCCGGGACCGGCTGTTCGCATTTCTCATGGGAGCGCTCGCGATCCCGGTGCAGGTCGCTATGCTGCCGCTTTTCCTGATGGTCAAGAGTCTCGGCATGATCAACACGCTATGGGGCGTCATCGTGCCCGGTCTCGCGGGTATCTTCGGAATCTTTCTCATCCGCCAGTACGCGCAATCGATTCCGGACGAGGTGCTCGAAGCCGCCCGGCTCGACGGCGCCGGCGAGTTCCGGATCTACTGGAAGATCGTCCTCCCTCTGCTGCGTCCGATCCTGGTCACTCTGGCTCTCTTCACTTTCCTGGGATCCTGGAACGATTTCCTCTGGCCGCTCGTCGTCCTGAGCGACGCCTCGCGGTACACGCTGCCGGTCGCGTTGGCGAATCTCGTCGGAGAGCACGTGCAGGACACCGAGCTGATGATGGCGGGCTCGGTCCTGACCGTATTCCCCGTGCTGATCCTCTTCCTGTTCCTCCAGCGCTATTACGTCCAGGGAATCATGATGGGGAGCGTCAAGGAGTGAGACCCGGGCGGCTCTTCTCGATCGTGTGCTGCGCGGCCGCCGTCGCGGCCGCGGGGGCGCCGCCGTCCGCGGATCCGTTCGAAGACACACCGAAGTGGCGCGCCGCCCCCGCCGAAGGCGTCGCGCTGACGCTCTCGAAAACGGACGGGGCCCGGGGCGGCGCCCTGCGGCTCGACTTCGATTTTCGCGGCCACGCCGGATGGGCGGCCGCCCGTCGCGAGCTGCCCCTCGACCTGCCCGAAAACTACGAGATCTCCTTCTCGATCCGCGGAGAGTCCGAGCCGAACGACCTCGAGGTCAAACTGATCGACGCGTCCGGTGAGAACGTCTGGTGGGCAGTGCGCCGCGAATTCACGCCCTCCGCGGACTGGCAAAAGTTGAGATTGAAGAAGCGTCACTTCTCCTTCGCGTGGGGGCCCGCCGGAGGAGGAGAGATCCGCCGCGCCGCCGCGTTCGAGATCGCCGTCACCGCGCGCAGCGGCGGCCGGGGCTGGATCGCGCTCGACGAGCTTTCCGTCACCCCGTTGCCGCCGCCGCCACCGTTGCCCGCCGCCCCCGCACCCGCCGCGCGCTCTGCGGAATCGCTGCCCGGATTCGACGCCGGCGCAAGTGTGGACGGCGACCGGAAGACGTTCTGGCGGAGCGCCGGGCCGGCCGCTTTGACGCTCGACCTGCGGGAGAGCCGCGAGTTCGGAGGGTTGACGATCTTCTGGGAGCCGGGGCGCTTCGCGCGGCAGTACGCGGTCGAGACGTCTGAGGACGGGGACTCCTGGACCGTCGCCCGCGCGGTGACGGCCGGCAACGGAGGCCGGGACGACGTCTTTCTCCCGGAGTCGGAGTCGCGCTGGATCCGCCTGCGGATGACTGCCGCGGGGCCGGATGGCCTCGGGATCGAAGAGATCGCGGTGCGGTCTCTCTCCTGGGGCGAATCGCCGAACGCGTTTTTCGCCGCGATCGCCGCGGACGCCCCGCGGGGGATGTATCCGCGGTCTTTTTCGGGAGAGCAGTCCTACTGGACGGTCGTCGGCGTGAGCGGCGACACCGAGAGCGCGCTGGTGTCGGAAGACGGATCCGTCGAGCCCGCGGCCGGCTCGTTTTCCGTCGAGCCGTTCGTGTCGGTCGGAGGCGCGCTCTGCACGTGGGCGGAGGGCCGGACCCGGCACTCGCTCGCGCAGGGAGACCTGCCGATCCCGACCGTTTCGCGCGAATCGTCCGGAGTGTCGCTCGAGGTCACGGCCGCTGCAATCGGAAGTCCGGGCTCCGCTGTTCTGCATGTGCGCTACCGGCTGGTTTCCAGGGGCAGGGGCACCGGCCGGCGCCGCGGCACGCTCTTTCTCGCGGTTCGGCCGTTCCAGGTGAATCCCCCCGCGCAGTTCTTGAACCGCGTCGGAGGTGTTTCGCCGATCGGGAGTCTCGCCTGGGACGGGCGGGCGGTCTCGGTCGACGGTGTGCCGCGCCTGTTGCCCCTGAGTGCGGCGCGAGGGTTCGGCGCGGCGGCGTTCGACGAGGGGTCTGTGGCCGAGTTCCTCGCGCGCGGAGAGCTCCCGCCGGCGGCCGCGGTCCAGGATCCGGCGCGGTGGGCCTCGGGCGCGCTCGCCTTCGACTTCGATCTGAACGCGGGCGGGCGCGACGAGATCTCAATCGAGCTGCCGTTGCATCCGGCAGCGGGCCGAGCGGCGCCCGCCCTTCTCTCGCGGGCCGGGGCGGCGACTCTTGCGAGCGATCGCCTCGCCCGGTCGGCGCGCGCGTGGCGGGGAGAGCTCGGCCGCGTGGGGATCGAGGCGCCTCCCGCCGCGCAGCCGCTGCTTCGGACGCTGCGAACGAGCCTCGCGCAAATCCTCATCGAACGCGACGGCGCTGCGCTCCGCCCCGGTACGAGATCGTACGCGCGCTCCTGGATCCGCGACGGCGCGATGATGGCGGCGGCCCTCCTGCGGATGGGGCATCCCGAGGCGGCCCGCGCATACGCCGACTGGTTCGCGCCGTACCAGTCGCCCGAAGGCCGCGTCCCGTGCTGCGTCGATCGCCGGGGCGGAGACTCCGTGGTCGAAAACGACAGCCATGGCGAGCTCCTGTATCTCCTGGCCGACACGTGGCGGTTCACGAAAGACGCGGCGTGGCTCGCGCGCGTGTTTCCCCATGTCGAGAAGGCCGTCGCGTGGATCGACCAGGAGCGGCAGCGGCGCCGCACACCGGACTACGCGCAGGGCGAGAAGCAGATCTTTTTCGGCCTGCTCCCCGAGTCAATCAGCCACGAGGGATATTCGGCGAAGCCCGTCCACTCGTACTGGGACGACTTCTGGACGCTGAAGGGTTTGAAGGACGCGGTGGACCTCGCCGCGGCGCTCGGCCGGACGCACGAGCAGGCGCGCTGGTCCCTCATCCGCGACGAGTTCTCGTCGGACCTCTACGCCTCGATCCGCCGCGTGCAGCAGACGAAGGGGATCGACTTCATACCCGGCTCGGCGGACCTGGCGGACTTCGACGCCACGTCCACCACCATCGCTCTCGATCCCGCGGGCGAGGAGAGCCGGCTCCCGCATGAGGCGCTCCGGCGGACGTTCGAACGGTACTGGACGGAGTTCGTCCGCCGGCGCGACGGCAAGGTCTGGGAGGACTACACACCCTACGAGATCCGCAACGTCGGCGCTTTCGTGCGCCTCGGCTGGCGGGAGCGCGCCCACGAGCTCCTGCCGTTTTTCATGGACACCCGGCGCCCCGCCGAGTGGAATGGCTGGTCGGAGGGCGTGGGCCGCGAGGAGCGCAAGATCCGATTCGTCGGCGACATGCCCCACGCCTGGGTGGCGTCCGACTTCATCCGCTCGACTCTCGATCTCTTCGCGTGGGAGCGCGAGTCAGACGGCGCGGTCGTGCTTGCCGCGGGAATCCCGGCGGAGTGGCTCGAGGGGAGAGGCATCTCGGTCCACGGCCTCCGGACGACACGGGGACTGCTCGACTATTCTCTCCGGAGAGATAAGGCCCGCCTTCGGCTCACCGTGGGAGGGACGCTCGCGCCCCCGCCCGGCGGATTCGCGCTCCGGCCGCCGCTTTCCGCCGGGCGCCACCGCGCGGTGGTGAACGAACGGCGGGTCACGTTCGAGGCGCCCGAGCTCCTCGTTCGCGAGTTTCCGGCCACCGTCTGGATCGACCGGTAGTTCTTTCCCCTCTCGCGCGCGCGGGGAGAGGGAGCAGGACGGAGCGGGGCCGCTCTATAGCGCTACTGCGCTCATGCGTTAGCTTCGAGATGGCGCCTCAGACTCCAATGCCGCACCGCGCGTGCGGATCACCTCGGCGTAGAAGCGGGCGCTCTCTTTCGGTGTCCTCTTCTGTGTGGCGAAGTCGACGTGCACGATGCCGAAGCGCTTCGAGTACCCGTGGCTCCACTCGAAGTTGTCGAGCAGCGACCACGCGAAGTACCCGCGGAGGTCTACTCCGGCCGCCATCGCCCGGCGCGCCGCTCGCAGGTGTTCCCGGAGGTATTCGACGCGCAGCGGATCGCGCCCGAGCTCCCCGACGGTGGGAGGGTCGTAGAACGCGGCCCCGTTCTCCGTCACGTAGAGCGGGAGCTTTCCGTATCGCGCCGTGACCCATCGCAGCGTGTCCGCCAGGCCTTCCGGATAGACCTCCCACGACGTCTCGGTGTGGGCGTGTTGCTTCTGCCGTACGCGAACCGATCGCAGGGGGACGTCCGCGGCGTCGGACCGCATGACTCCCCGCGTGTAGTAATTGACGCCCAGAAAATCGATAGGGGACCGGATGCCGTCGAAATCGGAGGAAGGGAAGCGCGGCCACGCCTCCCCAAAAATTTCGGCGAGCTCTTCCGGGTAGCTTCCGAGGAACACCGGGTCGAGATACTGGCGGTTCATGTATGCATCCGCCCGGCGGGTCGCTGCCAGATCCTCGGCGTTCTGAGACGCCGGGTACTTCGGCTCCAGGTTCACCACCATGCCGATGGCCGCCCGCGAGGAGACCGCGCGATACGCCTCTACCGCGGCGCCGTGCGCGCGAAGCAGGTTGTGCGAGACGATCGGCGCCTCGAAGAGGTTGCGGTGCCCGGGCGCGAGCGCGCCGAAGAGATAGCCCCCGTCGGACACCACCCACGGCTCGTTCAGGGTCGCCCACGCGTCGACGCCGCCGTCGAGCGCGCGGTAGGCGGCCGTGGCGTAGTCCGCGAACCAGCCGGCCACGTCGCGGTTGAGCCACCCGCCGCGGTCGTCCAGCGCGGCGGGCAGATCCCAGTGATACAGCGTCGCGAAAGGCCGGATGCCCGCCTCTCGCAACCCATCCACCAGGCGGCGATAGAAGTCGAGCCCCGCCTGATTCACCGCGCCCGTTCCCTCCGGAAAGATGCGGCTCCAGGAAATGCTGAACCGGTAAGCGGTCAACCCGAGGTCGCGCATCAATGCGATATCGTTTTTCCAGAGGCGATAGTGGTCGCAGGCGACGTCGCCGGTGTCGTCGTCTCGAACGAGGCCGGGGGTGTGCGAGAAGCGATGCCAGATGCTGGGGCCCGCGCCATCCGCGAGAGGCGACCCCTCGATCTGGTACGCGGAGGTCGCGGCGCCCCAGAGAAAGTCATCCGGGAAAAGCGAGCTTGCTGGCGAGTCTCCCGGCGTCAGGACGCGATCCTCTCGGAAGTCTCGGGATCGAAGAGATGAACGCGGTCGAGGTCCGGAACCGCGTCGAAGCATTCTCCCATCAGCGGCCGGTCGCGAGGGCCGAGCTTGCAGATGACGGCCGCCTCGCCGAGCCGCGCATGGACGATCACTTCGTCGCCGAGCGGCTCCACGATCTCAGCGACGAGAGGGAGAAACGGAGCGTCCGCGCGATCTCCGGGCGCGCGGCGATGGAGGATCTCCGGTCTCATTCCGAGGATCACCTTCCGCCCGTCCGTGAGAGCGGCGCCCGAAGGGGGCACGGGGATCGAAAACCCGTCGCCTGTGAGCGTCCCCGTTCCCCGCGCGATCGTCGCAGGGAGCAGGTTCATGGGAGGGGTGCCGATGAACCCGGCGACGAAAAGGTTTCTCGGTTGATCGTAGATCTCGAGCGGCTCTCCGACCTGCTGAATCCGCCCGTCTTTCATGACGGCGATCCGCGAGCCCATCGTCATCGCCTCCACCTGGTCGTGCGTCACGTACACCGTGGTCGTCTGCAGCCGATCCTGAAGCTTCTTGATCTCTCCCCTCATCTGTCCGCGCAGCTTCGCGTCGAGGTTCGAGAGCGGCTCGTCGAACAGGAAGACGGAGGGCTTGCGGACGATCGCGCGGCCGAGCGCGACGCGCTGCCGTTGCCCTCCGGAGAGCTGCGCCGGCCGCCGCTCCAGAACGCCCGCCAGGCCGAGCATTTCCGAGGCCTCGGAGACCAGCCGCTCTCGATCCTCCTTCGGCGTCTTCCGCATCTTCAGGCCGAACTCGAGGTTCTCCCGGATCGTCATGTGCGGGTAGAGCGCGTAATTCTGGAACACCATCGCGATGTCGCGTTCCTTGGGCGGAACGTCGTTGACCACGCGCTCTCCGATGGCGATCTCGCCGCCGGAGACGTCCTCCAGGCCCGCGATCATGCGCAGCGCGGTCGATTTTCCGCAACCCGACGGGCCGACGAGCACCATGAACTCGCGATCGGCGATCGCGAGATTCAGGTTCTCGATGACGGGGGCGCCCCCATACGACTTCGAGACGCCTCGGAACGTGACGGTGGCCATGAATCTCCCGTGGGACCGGTGGATTCTACGTTGCGCGCCCTCGCGGTGCCGCGGCTTGGGAAGGGAGCCGCGGCACGGCGGATTGCGCGGAGTTCAACCTGACATTGTTGACGGAATCGTGACGACCACTGCAGCGCTCCGTGGCTTGCGGTGGCCGGCTCACGAGCCGCCGCCGCTGCGGGAGCGGACGACCTCGTCGGGATCCGATGGGCCTACGTCGGGACGAAGACTCCCCGGCGGGCGGTTCGATCCGATCCGGGCAAGGTGATCTACCGGTAATGCCGGGCCGCTACTCCGCTACTCGACGAAGGGAGCGATGCGGGTCCGGATCTCATCGGGGACTGGAATGGGGGCGAACGTCCCCTGCCGCACGCAGACGAGCACGTAGCGCCCCGTCGCGACGACCTCGGTCGCCTCTGTCTTTCGCCGCACCGAGAAGTCGAGGTGCACGGAGGTGCGGCCGATGCGGGAAAAGAACGCCTCGACAACCAAAAGCTCGTCCAGGGTGACCGGCTTGCGGAAATTGCATTCGACGCGGACGCGCGGCAGCCAGATGCCCAGGGACTCGAACAGGTACTTGTAAGAGAGGCCGGCGGACCGCAGCAGCTCCGCCTCCGCCAGGCCGAAGAACCTCAGATATGCCTGATAGTTGATGATGCCCGCGGCGTCGATGTCCTCCCACCGGACGTACTCTTCGATGCGGTATCGGGCCATGGCAGGAGTGGTTTGGCGGGTCTGGTCTTTTCGGAAGACGGGAGGCTCGCGCCATCGTATCCCCGAAAACCCGGGCCGCGTCGCCCCGTATCGACCGGGGGAGGATCCATGCGCCTCACGAAATTCGCCTCCGTGTTCGCCGTCGCGATGGCCGCCGCCGCTGCTACCGCAGCCCCGGCCGAGTCCAGCCGGGACAAGAGCCTCGGGTTCCAGAAGAAGGCCGTCGCCGCCTACCAGCAGAAGGACTGGGCGGCCTTTCTGGAGAACAGCCGCCAGGCGGAGAGGTTCACGCCTGGCAATCCCCGGCTCGTCTACAACCTCGCCTGCGCCGAGGCGCTCACCGGCGACGCACGCGGCGCGGCAAAACATCTCGAGTCGCTTCTCGACCGAAAGCTCGACCTCGGTCTGGAGGCAGACGCGGACTTTGCCGGCGTGCGCGACAGCCCGGCATTCGCCTCCGTGCTTCGCAAGCTCGCCGCGCTCAAGGCGCCGGTCTCCCGCGGCACCCTGGCGTTTCGCCTTCCCGAGAAAGACCTCGTCACCGAAGGCATCGCTCACGATCCGGTGTCGGGCGCTTTTTTCGTGAGCAGCGTCCACCGGCGGAAGATCGTCCGCCGATTGCCGGATGGCTCCGTTTCCGATTTCGTTTCGGAGGGTGCTGAGGGAATCGGCGCCGTCCTCGCTCTCGCGGTCGACCCCGTGCGCCGGGTGCTGTGGGCCTGCACCGCCGCGGTCCCTCAGATGACCGGGTGGGAAAAAAACCTGGACGGCACCACGGGCCTGTCCGCTTGGGACCTCTCGACGGGTCGCCGAACGAGAAACGTCGCCTTGCCCCGCGACGGGAAGCCGCACGTCTTAAACGATCTCGCGATTTCCACGAACGGCGACGTGTATGCGACCGACAGCGCGGGCTCGGGCGTCTATCGCCTCCGAGCCGGCGCCGAGGCGCTCGAGACACTCGTCGCTCCGGGGGTCTTCCGCTCTCCACAGGGGATCGGACTCTCGGCCGACGGACACCATGTGTGGATCGCGGAGTACGGAGAGGGGATCTTTCGCGTGGATCTCGAAAGCGGCGCGAGAGGGCCGCTCTCTTCACCGAAGGACGTTCCTCTCTCCGGAGTGGACGGACTCGTGGTCCACGGGCGCGAACTCCTCGTCACGCAGAACGGGATCCGCCCAAATCGGGTTGCGCGTTTGACGCTCGACGGCTCCGGGCGCAAGGTCGTTCGGGGCGAGATCCTCGAGATGAACACACCCGAGCTCGAAGAGCCGACCCTCGGCGTCGTTGTGGGAGACGTTTTCTACTGCATCGCCAATGCGCAGTGGGGAAGCTTCGACCGGGAAGGCAGGATCTTCCCGATGGAAAAGCTGCACGAGCCGACGATCCTGAAGTTTTCGCTGCTGAAGGCGAAGCCAACGCGTAAATAAAAGCCGCCGAGAGGGTGACATTCTCCCCAACCCTCTGACCGGGCCATGGGTCGCCGGCGTCAGGGAAAGACCGCCCATCCTGGCAGGCACGAGAAGAGAGTGGTCTGGAAACGGCCGGTTCCCGCGGGGCGGCCGGTGCGGGTGCCGCACCGCGGGGGCCAGGACTCTTAGGGGTTGACGCGATCGGACCCGGCGACCTTCACGATCTTGTTGTACACGCCGAAAATCAGGAGAGTCGGCGCCCACTGGGCGATGAAATTGCTCACCTTCTTCTCGCCGGCGATCTGAAGCCCGAGAGACGTCACCATCGAGGCGATGGCGGCCCAGAGCCACACGTCCGAAGGGAGCTTCGACGTCTGCTGCTCGATCGTCCGGGCGACCGGGCCTTCCTTCTGTTGGTAGGCATTGCTGGGATTGTTCGATGCGTCCATTGGATCCTCCTGGCGTGAGTTGGTTTTTGGCGCGGGATAGCCCGGCCATGAGATTTACGGGAGGTTGCACCCCTCGTGCCATGCGAAGAGCCCGTCCCTTCCCGCCCCGCGGTCGAGCCTCCGCTGCCCGGCTCTCGATCTGGCTTTCGAAAGGAGTTTCCATGCGTTCGGTAACTCGGACATTTACGGAGGTTCGTTCCCGGATCCGACCCCGTAGCGTCGCAGAGGGTCAGACTCGAGTGGGGGTGGGGGGTTGATCCGCAGTGCTCGACCCCCGACCTTCACCTCCACGCGGATCCATACCGAGAGGGGAGCATCGTTGCCAGCTTCCCTCTCGGCCGGTTCCGCCTGCGCCGAGCGGCGCGAGGATTTCGTAGGGACCGAGGCACGTACCGGCTGGAAGACTCATTTCTGCGAGAGCTCCGCGGCCCAGTTCACGATGATGGTCGCGGGCTGCGCGCTGCCCGAGACTTCCTGGACCACAGCCAGAAAACGCCCATCAGGCGCGACGTCGAAGGCACTCCATCCTCGACCCGCGGCGAGACGGAAGAGCGGGCGCGGCTCACCCGGCTCGAGCGATGGCGCCGTTCGGATCGGAACGGAAACTACCTCGCCCTCGGGCGAAACGTAGAACAGCTCTTTCCCGTCCCTGCCGAAGCTCAGGAGGTTGGCTCCCTTCGTCGAGACCCGAATCTTCTCGACGGGCGACCCCAGGAGAATCACGTAGGCCTCGAGAGTTCCGGATTCGCTCGACAAAAACGCCGCGGCGCGGCCATCGGGAGAGAAGCGGACGCTTGCCGCGGCGGTGCCGGGGGGAAAAAACCGCGCCGGCCGGGAGTCCCCGCCGAGCCGCATCGTCCACGCCTCGGAGGACCCGGCGGCGCTTCGTTCGTCGAAGGCGAGCAGACGGCCATCCGGTGAAAGGCCTGTCGCGAGCTGAAATCCGCCCGCCGGCAGGAGCTCCCGCTCCTCTCCGCTGGCGAGCTGACGCGAGTAGAGCCGCGGTGCGCCGCCGCGCCCGCCCACAGTGTAGATGATCGACTTTCCATCGGGCAGCCAGACGCCGCCGAACTCGCTGGTGAGGGGGTCGGTCGTCACCGGCGTCTCCGTGCCGCGGGCTAGATCGAGCATCCAGACGTCCAACGTTCCGATCGCCTTTTGGGCGCGCGAGAACAGGATTCGCTTTCCATCCGGCGCAATCGCGACGTCGCGATACCCGCCGGAAGATCCCAGGGGGCCGAGCGGCCGGCCGGTCCGGTCGAACCACGTCAGCTGGAGCTCGTTCTGCGGCGAATGAAAGGCGAGTGTCCCGGAGCGCGAAACCGTGAACGCGGCCCATCCGGTCGACAGGAAGTAGTTGACCTCCGGCGCGATCGGGATCGCGGGGCCGGTCAACCTGCCCGCGGTCGGGTCGAACCTCTGCGCGAACAGCGCGCCTTCACGCGCGAAGACCAGGTAGCCCGGCTCCAGAAACTCCACCCGCGAGCGCAGGGGAGCAATCGCGCGGGGCGGCTCTCCGGTCCGGGAGAGCATCAGCGTCGTCTCCCGGGGCGCCGTGTAAGCCAGATACAGAAAGCGCTGGCCGTCCGGCAGAAACGAGGGCCAGACCACCGCCATGAGGCCGTGGGCGGGATCGGCGCGAACGACGGGTTCGGGCTTGCCGCCGTCGGCGGACACACGATAGATCGCGTCGCCCGCCACGCTTGCGAAGAGGATTTGCCCGCCGGCGCCCCAGGATCCCGAACGTCCGAAGCCGCCGACAACGTCGCAGATCGGAACGGGTGCGCCGCCGGAAAGCCCAACGCGCGCGAGCCTCCGTTCGGTGAAGAACCCGATCGAGCTCCCGTCGGGGGACCAGAAGATGGAGTTCGCTCCCTCGGTGCCCACCAGAGGCCGCGCCTCCAGGTCCGCCAGCGCCCGAATCCACACGCGCCCTGGACCTTTCGTTTCCACTCCGACGAAAGCCAGTTGTCGGCCGTCGGGCGACAGTGCGATGCAGGAGCGCTCGATTGATCCCTCGAATCCGGCGCCGGGGGGAGGAGAGAGGGAGAACCGGATCGTGCTCCCGGGGGAGCCCGCGGGCGCCCCTGGCCGCAAGAAGAGAGCGGTCGCCACCAGAACGCCGGCCGCCGTGGCCGCCCACGGACCCAGACGCCGACTCAGCTTCGCAGGCTGCGCCGGTGCCGTTTCCACTCCGTCGGCAATCGCGGCGAGCTGCAGGCCGACATCCCCGGCGGATTGCCATCGAAGATCCGGGTCCTTCGCGAGGCAGGTCCTGATCAGCCGATCGAGCGCGGGCGGGCTCATCGGCTGCGTCGAGGAGAGCGACGGCGGCTCGGTGTTCAGGATCGCCGAGATGAGCGCGGCCTGGCTCGCGCCCGAGAAGGCTTTCTTTCCTGTCACCATCTCGTAGAGCGTCGCTCCCAGCGCGAAGACGTCGGCGCGAGCATCCGCCGTCTTGCCCTCGAGTTGCTCCGGGGGCATGTACTGCACGGTCCCGAGAATCGTTCCGGCCGACGTCAACGGAGCATTCTGAGTCGCCAGGGCCGAGAGCCGAGAGGCGGCATGCTGAGGCTCTTCCTCCCGCAGCTTCGCGAGCCCGAAGTCGAGGACCTTGGCGCCGGACTTCGTGATCATCACGTTGCCCGGTTTCAGGTCGCGGTGCACGATCCCGATGCGGTGCGCGGCTTCCAGCGCATCCGCAATCTGGATTCCGAGTCGAAGCGCCTGGTCCAGCGGGAGCGGCCCCTTCACGAGCCGCTCCGCCAGCGATTCGCCTTCCAGGAACTCCAGCACCAGGTACTCGGTCTCGCCCTGTCTCCCCACGTCATAGACGGCGCAGATGTGAGGATGCGAGAGCTGCGAAATGGTCTTCGCCTCCCGTTCGAACCGCTGGCGCACCTCTTCCGACGACGCCAGGTGCGCGGGCAGCACCTTGATCGCGACCGTCCGGTCGAGCCGCGTGTCGCGCGCCTTGTACACCTCTCCCATCCCGCCCGCGCCGATCGGCGCGAGGATCTCGTACGGGCCGAGGCGCGTCCCGGCGGCGATCGTCATGTGAGGATCGTCGCGGGATCTCCGCCGGCCAGTGAACGACGACGGAAAGGGGAAGCTCGTCCACGACGACTTCGGGAACGATCACGAGAAAACCTCTGGCCGTCGGCGGAGACGTCGAATCGGGAGCCGTCATGAGTTTCGAAATCGTGGGTGGTGAGTATGTTCGGGGGTGAGAGAGCCGCGACGGCTTTGGCTTCACGCTCGAAACGAGCCCGTGCATTTGGATTGTCGGTCAGGTGGGCGGGAAGAAGTTTGATCGCGACGTCCCGGTCGAGCTTCTCGTCCCGCGCCTGATACACCTCGCCCATTCCGCCTGCGCCCAGCGCAGACACGATCTCGTAGGGTCCGAGACGCGTTCCGGCCGCGATGGTCATCGCTTATGGACTCGGCTAAAGGCGGAAGGGTTCTGAACCCGCGGACGTTCGGCGTCCCGAGATGCTCGAGAAGAAGTTCGGCGGGGCAAGCCGGTTGAGTTCGTAGAGTGGCCACGGCCGAACGAACTCGCGAACGCGCCGGAGCGCGACGACATCGGCGACGGTCGTCGAAACACGCCAGTCGATCGGCGGCGAAGGCTCAGAGCGTTCGTTCGAGTTCAAGGAAGCGGTTCTCCAGACCGTGTTTCACGAAGTATCCTCGAATTTCGCCGCGATCGACCGCCCGGCAGACCGAGAAGGAAGCGCACGTCTGCGAGGTCCTGAAAGGTGCGGCCCGGATCGTTCTTTATCGCGACGACTTTCATAGCGGCCAGATGCTCCGGCTTCGCCGGTCCGGATCGGGTTTCTCAACCGACTTTCCGCCGATCTTTGCCTCCTGGTGACAAACCGCGTCGACCCTGTTCTCATGGCTCCTTGTGGTCCGCAGTCCAGTTGAGAACGACGTTAATCGGGGAGGGCGGGTTGTCTCCGGCGGGAACGTTCACCAGAAACCGCTGGCCGTCCGAGGTGACGTCGGAACCCCAGGAGTTCGGCGTCTGGAAGAGATCGATCGCGGCGCCCGGTTCGAACGTGGCGCCAATCCGTATCGGAACAGCTTTGCGCATGAAATCCGGCGCGACGTAGAAAATTTCCTTCCCGTCGCGGCGCCAGCGGGGCGTCGAGCCGCCGCGAGCGGAGACCTGCCACTTCGAGCCGGTGGGCGGGAAGGGTTGAACGTAGACCTCGCTCTTTCCCGACTCGTTCGAAACATACGCGAACCAACGGCCATCCGGTGAGAACCGCGCCTGCGTTTCGTCAAACGGCGTGACGAGGAGAGGCGTCGGCTTTCTCTCTCCGAGAAGGGGCAGAATCCAGAGGTCGAGTCGCGTCTTCGGAGCGGACTCCTGGAAGAGGAGGAATCGTCCGTCGGCAGAGACGTCCGTCGGATTTTTCCATTGATCAGACTTGAAGAGGAGCTCTTCCGAACCCGCACCGCTGGCGCTTTTCCGATAAAGGTTGGCAACTCCCTCTCGGTTCGAGTCATAGAAGATCGCGTTGCCGTCGGCGGACCATATCGGATATTCCTCGACGCTGGGATCGAAGGTCAAACGGGATCCCACTCCGCGCGCCACATCAAAGAGCCAGATGTCCGGGCTTCGCGCCTCGGGATCGACCCGGAGAGTCGCAACTCGTTTTCCATCGGGCGAAATACTTAAATTCTCGCGATACTCACCGGGTTCTCCCAGCGGCTCCCCCTGCTTGCCCGATCGATCGAACCAGACGAGCCGGCGGATCGCGCGCCCTCCGCTCTGGTAGGCGAGGATCCCGTTGTCGGAGACCGAAAACGCG
>JBBROA010000096.1:0-15717 GCA_038229875.1 Thermoanaerobaculia bacterium
CATCTCGATCGCGCAGCAGGCCAGGCCGAACTGCATTGGCCAGATGGAGGATCGCCGCGCCCAGTTGATGACGGAGTCGACCGTCGTCGTCAGGACGTTGTCTTCGAATCTGTTGTCGACGAGACCCATGGGACGGTTCGCCCTTCTGCTACGCCCAGTCGAGCGCCTGGCGCTTCCAGACGTAGAAATATCCGACGACGAGAATCACCAGAAAAATCACCATTTCGATGAGACCAAAGAGGCCGAGCCGGTGGAAGAGGACGGCCCAGGGGAAAAGAAAGATTGTCTCGACGTCGAACACAACGAAGAGGACCGCAATCAGAAAATAGCGGACCGAAAAGCGCGTATCGAATGCGAAGGTGGTCGCCGCGATCCCGGACTCGTAAGGCTCGAGCTTGGCGGGGTTCGGGCGGCGCGTCTGGATGGCCCGGGCGAGAAAAATCGTCGCCAGAGGCAGAGCCGCCGCCAGGAGGCCCAGAATCAGAATTGGAAAGTAGTTGGCCACTTAAGCGGCATTCTATCGGAGGGAAAAAAGGAATCAACCCGCATTCGCGCGCTACTCCGAGGCGGCGAGACCGGGAGACGCGACGCCCCGCGATTGCACGAGCACGGAGATTTCGTCCCCCATTCCTTCGGGATCTACGAGCCGATAGGCGCGCCATCGAGCGGCGTCATCCGGGGTGAAATCGAAGACGCCCGACTCGACCAGGAAGCGCCCCTGACGGGACACCCCCTCGGTTGTCAGCCCTTCCGACTCGCCCGCCTCAATCAGCAGATCCCAATGCACGTGCGCGGTCAGATCCACCTGGCCCGGCCTCGACAGGGGATCTCCTCTCCGCAGGCCCGCAAAATGCACGGCGAGGGTGCCGTGGCGCCGCGCGGTCGGATGATAGAGAACGGAGGAGCGATGTCCGTAGTCGAACGTAACGAGCGAGCCGCGGCCGAGAGCGCGCGCGAGGATGCGGTGGAGCGGCGCGGCGCCGAACGAGATCTCGCCCACTTGCCCCGCGTCCATCGCGACCCCGTACCGCTCGAGGTGCTCCCGGTACGCGTCCGGAGCGGGAGCCGTCCGCCAGACGAACGCGTCTGCTTCGAAATCAACGCGAAGCTCCTGGAGGCCGCGGTTCGAGCCCGTGACCCTCACGACCGGCAGCGCGTCGTACAGCTCGTTCGAGAAGATCCAGCCGCACACGCTTCCTTCGGGGAGCTCTTTCGGAGAATCGAGCGCCCGGACGGACTTAGAGAACGGCCGCCGCAGGAGCATCTGACGGGCGCGCGCGCTGCGCTCGATCGCCGTGAGGCGCACCCGGGCGAACACGTCCGGGTAATCGGCTTCGAGCCCGGCCGCGAATTCCTCGAGGAACTTTCCCTCCCCGGCGCCGACCTCGACGAAATCGACGTCGCCCTCGAAACCGCGCGCCTGCAGAGCGAACCGCCTGGCGAGCGACCGGGCGAACGCCGGCGAGACCCAGGGAGAGGTCACGAAGTCCCCACGGTCGCCGATCGACGCACCGCGGGAGTAATAGCCCTCCTCCGCGTCGTACAGCGCGGCGGCCATGAAGTCGCGGAACGAAATCGGGCCTTCCCGGGCGATGCGCTCGCGGAGACGGTCTGTGAGTGACAAGGGACTCTTGATTATATTTTCCGCCGCGATGCAAAGATGTCCGGCGGCCGCCCGCGCGATTCTGGTGCCGGCTATCGTCCTCGCCCTCACCCTCGCCGCAGCGGCCTGCACGTCGCGCCGCAGCGGGCCTCTGCCCACGCTGGAGGACTACTCGGACGGCGTTTCGGGCTGGGCGGCCGATTTTCTCGAAGACTGGAAGGCTGAAGGCTCAAACGCCGGCCTGTACGCGCCGGATTTTGCCTGGAAGGGGGCTCTGCCCGGCGAGTTCCTCGTCGCGGCGGCCTCCCGCCCTCCCCTGACGATCGGGATCTTTCGCGCGGCGGCTCCGCCTTCCTCGTCGCCGATTTCCGTCGGAAGCGGCCCGCTTCGCGGGAGCCTGCGGGAGGCCCGCTCCCGATTCTCGCGGCTCGGACGGACCGAATCGATCGTCTTCGACTTTCGCCGGCATGGCGGCGCGCGCGAGATCGTCCTCGGGGTCCTTCTGACCGGTACGGGAACGGGGGGCGAGTTGCGCCAGGAGGGCGGCAAGCTGCGACTTCGACTCGTTCGCGAAGGATCCGCCGGCCGCTGGCGGGCCGTCGCCGGCTCCGTGTCGGAGTGGATGATCGCGTCCGCGAGCGAGCCCCTGTTCGAGGAGCGCGCCGCCGCGGCGGGCCTCACGCGCGTTCACCGCGCGTACCTTCCGAACGCCGCGCGGAACATTCCGATCCCCGGAGAGCACATGCCTCCGGGCGCCGCGGTGCTCGACTTCGACGGCGACGGCCGCGACGACCTCTTCGTCGCGAGCGGGGACGGCAACCGCCTCTACAGAAACCTCGGCGACGGCCGCTTCGAAGACGTCGCCGCGAAGGCCGGAGTTTCGGGGCAGAAGGGGGAGGCGGCCGGGGCGCTCTCGTTCGACTTCGACAACGACGGGCTCCCGGACCTTTACGTCACATACATCGAGGCTCCGAATCTGCTGTTTCGAAATCTCGGCAACGGAACGTTCGAGGAGGTCGGGAAAAAAGCGGGCGTCGCACTCCTGGACTACAGCAGCTCGGCCGCCGCCCTCGACTACGACCGCGACGGCCTGCCGGATCTCTACGTGCTCGTCTACGGCCCGAGGGACCGCGGCCCGAACGTCCAGGCGAACAACGCGCCGCCGAACCATCTCTTCCACAACAACGGCGACGGCACCTTCACCGACGTCACGAAAGCCTCGCGCACGGGAGACACGGGGTGGGCGCTCGCGCTCGAATGCGCCGATCTCGACGGCGACGGATGGCCGGACATCTACGTCGCGAACGATTTCGGAAACAACAGCTATCTGCACAACGAGGGGAACGGCACGTTTACGAACCGGGCGGGCCGCGCGGGGCTCCTGGACCCGGGCTTCGGCATGGGAGTCGCGATCGACGACGTCGAAGGCAAAGGACGGCTCGACCTCTACGTCTCGAACTACTCGTTCCCGATGAACTGGTTCCTGAAAGACCCGCGCTTTCCGATGCCGGAGTTTCCCTACTCGCTGGGGCGCCCGCTCGTGTGGCGGCGCCTGACGACGCTCTCGCGCGGGTCGTCTCTCTTCCGCAAACGGGCAAACGGCACTTTCGAGCGCCTGGACGAAGCCGGCGTCTCCGACACCTCGTGGTCGTGGGGCTGCGTGTTCATCGACGCGGACATGGACGGGCGGCCCGATCTCTTCGTCGTCAACGGCATGGTGACGGGGAAGAACGCGCGGGAGCACGAGATCGACTTCTGGAACACGATGAGCGCCGAATACAAGAAGTTCGAGAAAGGCATTCCGACGGCGGACTTCGGGGACGACTCGCTGTGGGGCCACCCGCCGAAGCGTTTTTACCGCAACCTGGACGGGCGCCATTTCGCGGAGCTCGCGGCGATCACCGGCCTCGAATCCGACGCGAACCAGCGCGGCCTGGTGCTGCTCGACGTGGACGGCGACGGCGCTCCGGATCTCTTCGCGACGGGGTTCCTTCAGCCGCCTTCGCTCTGGGTCAACCGGAATCCCTCGCGCGCCCATGCGCTCGTCGTCACGGTCCAGGGAGACCCGGCGGGACCCGGTCCCTACAAATCGACGCGGGAAGGTCTCGGCGCGCTGGTGACTGTCGAGGCCGGCGGTCTGAAGCGTACCCAGGTCGTCGCCGCCGGGTCTTCCTTCCTTTCGTCGAGCGCGAGGGCGCTGTATTACGGGCTGGGAGACGCGGCCCGGGCGGACCTCGTCACGATTCTCTGGCCCTCCGGTCGGAAAGCAGAGCGGCGGGACGTGCCCGCGGGCCGGCTCCTGCTGCGGGAGTCGGACCGGTAGACGGCAGACAGGTAGACCAGTAGTCCCTGAGTCGCCAAAAAAACGGCCGCGTGGGATAGCCTTCCGCGCGTGAACCCGCGCGCGCTCATCGCCGGTGTCGCTGTCGCGACCGGTCTCGCCCTCCTCGTGCTCGCCGGCTCTTCGTGCGGACCGCGGGTGGTCGTCGCGCGGCTCGCTTCGCCCACTCCGGGCGCCGCCGCCGCCGCCGTGCCGACTCTGACGCCGATGCCGCGCACCGCCGTCCCCGTCCCTGCGGAGAAGACGCCGACTCCCGTGGCCCCGACTCCCTCTGCTGCGGCCTCAGCCTCGACGCGGGTTCCGACTCCCGCGGCGCGGCGGCCCGGCGCGCCGACGCCGGCCGCCACTGAGGCGCAAGCTCCCCTTCCGCCCCCGACGGTCACCTCCGCGCCCCGCCCGACCTCCGCCCCGGCACCGACGATCGCCGCGACGAGACCCGCGCCGGCCGCCCGGAGCACGGCGACGCAGGCGACCGCCGTCCCGGAACCCGTGGCCGTGGCCGTGCCGACGTTCGCGGCTCCGACACCGCGCCCGAGTCCCGTCCCGACCCCTATCCCGGCCACTGTCGTCGCTCCGATCTCCGCGCCGACCGCCCGGCCGGCGGCACGCGCCGCCGCGGCCGCGGTTCCGACAGCCATCGCGCCCGTCCCGACTCCGAGTCCGGCGGCCACCCCGGTGCGCGTTTCGACGCCCGCTCCGGCGCGTCCGACTCCCCCGCCCACTTCGCCGCCCGCGCCCGCTCCGACGCGTGCGATCACTGCCGTGGTCGAGCTCCGTCCCACTCCTCCGCCGACGCGCGATCCCGGGGCCCCGAGCGCGGCTTCGGCCGAGCCCGCGGCGACACCGGTTCCGACGCCATCGCTCTCATCGCCGCTTCCCGGCAACTGGGTCTTCCGAGCGCGATCGGCGGACCGCGAGATCGGCGGCAGCCTGCGGTTCTTCAATCAGCGGGGCGTGCTCGCCGGAGCCTACGTGGCCCCGAGCGGCCGCGAAACGCCGCTGACCGACGTGAACGTCCAGGGGGTAAAGATCTCATTCGGAATTCCCGGAGCGGTCGGCACCTGGCAGCTCATCGGCGTGATGTCCGGCGACCGCATCAACGGGACGTTCGAGACGATCTCGGGAGTCGTGCCGTGGACCGCGATCCGAGGCGCGGCCGTGGCGGCCCCCGGTCCCGCGTCTTCTCCCACTCCCCGATAGCGCAAAGCGCCTCACACCGACGGTTCACGACGTCGCCCAGGCGAGGGCCCCCGGCGGAGCCCCCGGGGGGCCCCTACCGCATCGGGACGCCCTGAAGCCACCAGATCTCGAAGAGCACCGAGACGATCGTGACGAAGATCCCGACCACCGCGATCCCCGCGGCGACGAGCTCGACCCGCGGCTCGGAGGGCGAGCTCCGGAATCGACGCTCCAGCCACGCGCGCGTTTGCGCCGGCCTCATGGATCCGAAGCTTCCCGCGATCGACAGCAACAGGCCGAAAGCCAGAGCGAGAGGGATCGCGACGCCCCGGGTCAATTCGAGCGGCCCCCAGAAGGCGGCGCGTTCGTGACGTTGCGCACTATTTCGCCGCCGCCGCTTCCTTCTCCTGAGCGTCGACGACGGCGATCGCCGCCATGTTGACGATATCGGCGACCTCGACCCCGCGCTGGAGGACGTGCACCGACTTCTTCATTCCGAGCAGGATGGGACCGATCGCCTCGGCGCCCGCGAGGCGCCAGACGAGCTTGTAGGCGGCGTTCGCGGACTGGAGGTCCGGAAAAATCAGCACGTTCGGGCGGCGCACCGTGGCCCACGGGTAGTCGGCCTCCAGCATCTCCGGGACGACCGCCGTGTCGGCCTGCATCTCGCCGTCGATCGCGATGTCCGGGCGGGTCCGCTTGACGATCTCGACGGCGCGCTTCACCTTGAGCGCTCCCTCGTGCTGATTGGATCCGAAGTTCGAGAAGGCGATCATGGCGACGCGCGGCTCGATGTCGAAGCGGCGGACGGCGTCGGCGGTTAACGACGCGATCTCGGCGAGGTCCTCCGCGGAAGGATCGATGTTGACGGTCGTGTCCGCGAAGAAGAAGCTGCGGTCCTTCAGAACCAGGATGTACAGCCCGGAGACTCGGGTGACGCCGGGGGCCGTCCCGACGATCTGCAGCG
This sequence comes from Thermoanaerobaculia bacterium, assembly GCA_038229875.1. Taxonomy (GTDB): domain Bacteria; phylum Acidobacteriota; class Thermoanaerobaculia; order UBA5066; family Gp7-AA6; genus JALYUA01. The sequence goes on from JBBROA010000096.1 coordinate 6,091, forward strand.
CCGGCCGGATCGTGTCCGGGTAGTACTGCGTGAGGCCCGAGATCACGCCGTCCGCCTCGCCCGCGTCGAGCATGAGCGGCCCGAAATAGTTCCGGACGCGCGCGAGCTTCGTCGCGTCCTCGCCCGTCACACCCGAACGGCGGCGCAGCTCCTCGAGCCGCTTCGCGTAGCCGGGCAGACGATCCGAGGTCTCCGTGTGGATGAAGTCGATCTTGTCCATCGGGAGCTGCAGGTCCCGCGCGGTCTTTTCGATGTGCGCCTCGCGCGCGAGCAGGATCGGGCGGCAGATGCCCTCTTCCGCCAGGATCTTCGCGGCGCGGAGGATCTTGGGGTGCTCGCCTTCCGGAAAGACGATCCGCTTCGGGTTCGCGCGCGCCTTCTGAATGACGATGTTCACCACCTCCCGCGAACGGGAAATCATCGCTTCGAGCCGCCGCAAGTAAGCCGCCATGTCGGTGATCGGCTTTCGCGCGACGCCGGACAGCATCGCCGCCTCGGCCACCGCCGGGGCAACCCAGAGCAGGACGCGATGGTCGAACGGCTTCGGGATGAGGTACTCGCGGCCGAAGCGGAAGCTCTCGCCGCCGTAGGCCTTCGAGACCGAGTCCGGGACGTCCATGCGGGCCAGCGCGGCGAGCGCTTTCGACGCGGCCTTCTTCATCTCCTCGTTGATGACGGTCGCGGCCACGTCGAGCGCGCCGCGGAAGATGAACGGGAAGCCGAGCACGTTGTTGACCTGGTTCGGATAGTCGCTGCGGCCCGTCGCCATGATCACGTCGGGCCGGGCGGCGCGCGCCTCTTCGGGCGTGATCTCGGGCTCCGGGTTCGCCAGCGCGAACACGATCGGGTCCCGGGCCATCGCCTTCAGCATCTCGCCGGTGACGATCCCCTTGGTCGAGAGCCCCACGAAAACGTCCGCGCCGACGAGCGCGTCCTGAAGCGTCCGTTCGGAGGTTTCCACCGCGAACTGCGCCTTGTACTTGTTCATGTCCCCGGAGCGGCCGGCGTAGATGACGCCCGCTTTGTCCACCATGCGCAGGTTTTGGGGCCGAACCCCGTAGGAGAGGTACAGCTTCGCGCACGCAATTGCCGACGCTCCCGCCCCGACGAACACCACCTTCGCGTCCTCGATCTTCTTGCCGGCGATCTCGAGGCCGTTCAAGAGCGCCGCCGCGGTAATGATCGCGGTCCCGTGCTGGTCATCGTGGAAGACGGGAATGTCGAGCCGCTTGCGGAGCTCCTCTTCGATCTCGAAGCATTCGGGCGACCTGATGTCCTCGAGGTTGATCCCGCCGAACGTCGGCGCAATCCGCGCGACGGTGTCGATGAACGCCTTCGGGTCCAGCTCGTCCACCTCGATGTCGAAGACGTCGATATCGGCGAAGCGTTTGAAGAGAATGCCCTTCCCTTCCATGACCGGTTTCGAGGCGAGCGCGCCGATGTTGCCGAGGCCGAGCACCGCCGTGCCGTTCGAGATCACCCCGACGAGGTTCCCCTTCGCCGTGTACTCGTAGACGAGCTCGGGGTCTCGCGCGATCTCGAGGCAGGGGATGGCGACGCCGGGGCTGTACGCGAGCGAAAGATCTTCCTGCGTCACGCACGGCTTGGTGGGGACGACCTCGATCTTCCCCTTGCGGCTGCGCCGGTGGTATTCGAGCGCTTCTTCCGCCGTTGTCTTTCTCATATCGCCGCAAGCTCCCTTCGCAGGTCGCGCACCGCTTCCAACGCTCCGTCCTTCGGCGTGAGCCGAACCTTCTTGTCACTCCGGCTGACGATCTCGACGTTTCCGTCCTTCAACGCTCGTCCGCCGACGTTGACCCGGATCGGAAAGCCGAGGAGGTCCGCGTCCTTGAACTTGACGCCCGGTCTTTCGTCCCGGTCGTCGTAGAAGACCTCTATCCCGTCGGAGAGGAGGGCCTCGTAAAGGCCGTCCGCCGCCGCGCGCGTCGCTTCGTCCGTGGGATTCAAGGAGACAACCTCGACCTCAAACGGCGCGAGCGCGAGCGGCCAGACGATCCCGTCGGCGTCGTGGTGCTGCTCGATCGCCGCCGCCATCGTCCGGCCGACCCCGATCCCGTAGGTCCCCATCACGGCGGGACGCGTCTCGCCCTTCTCGTCCGTGAATTCGCATTTCATCGTCGTCGAATACTTCGACCCGAGCTTGAAGATGTGCCCGACCTCGATCCCGCGCGCGATCTCGAGAGGCTGTCCGCAGCGCGGGCATGGGTCGCCCGCGCGGGCCTGCGCGATCACGCCCCACTCCGTCACCCGCGCGTCGCGGTCCATCGCAAACCCTCGGACGTGCCAGTCCCGGCGTCCCGCTCCGGTCACGGCGTTGACGGCGCCGCGCACCGACTCGTCGGCGATGACCCGCATGTCTTTCGGAAGCATGTGGGGGCCCACGAAGCCCACGGGCGCGCCGGTTGCCGGCTCGACCTTCTCCTCCGCCGCGAGGGCGAGATGATCGACGCCGAGCGCGTTCTTCAATGCGATCTCGTTTGCGTCGAGGTCGCCGCGCAGAAGAGCGACGACGAATCCCTTGTCCGTCTCGTAGACGAGGCACTTGATCATTCGCGGCGCGGTGATCTTCAGAAACTCCACGACCGAGTCGATGCCGCCGCGGCCGGGAGTCTCGACCTCCTGGAGGCCGGTCACCGTTTCGTCCTCCCAAGGCACAGGCCTCGGACCGGTGCGGGCCTTCTCGAGGTTCGCGCCGTATCCGCAGGCCGGGCACCGAACGACGGCGTCTTCCCCCGTCGACGCGAGGACCATGAACTCCTGGGAGGCGCTGCCGCCGATCGCGCCGGAATCCGCGTCGACGATGGTGAAGTCGAGCCCGCACCGTTCAAAGATGCGCCGGTACGCCGCGTCCTGCGCGCGATAAGAGCGGTCGAGTCCTTCGGCGTCCGCGTCGAAGGAGTAGCCGTCGTACATCAGGAACTCGCGGCCGCGCATCAGCCCGAACCGCGGCCGGATCTCGTCGCGAAACTTCGTCCGGATCTGGTAGAGCGTGACGGGAAGCTGTCGGTAGGACGTCACACCCGCCCGGACCATCGACGTCACCGCTTCCTCGGCGGTCGGGGCGAGGCAATACTCGCCTCCCTTGCGATCGGTCAGGTGGAACAGGATTTCTTCGGCCGCATAGCGGGTCCAGCGTCCGCTTTCTTCCCAGAGCTCCCTCGGCTGCAGGATCGGCAGCTCGACCTCGAGGGCGCCGGCGCGGTCCATCTCCTCCCGGACGATCTTCTCCGCCTTGCGGTGCGCCTTCAATCCGAGCGGGGTGAGCGCGTAGATCCCGGCGCTGACCCGGCGGAGCATCCCCGCCCGCGTCAAAAGGACGTGGGAGACGGCCTCCGCGTCGGCCGGCACTTCGCGGACGGTTTGCAGAAAAAAACGGGACCAACGCATTGGAAGTTGTGAAGATATCAGCCGAGCGACCAACGGGAGCGAGACGGCCGCGGTACTCCGCGGTCAACTCGAATCGGGAATCGGGACGGGAGGGGTTAGGGGTGAGGGGTTAGGCGGACGACTGGGGGCCGGGAGCCGAGCGACCAACGGAAGCGAGATGGCCCGCGGTAATCCGCGGTCAAGTCGTCAGGCCTTCCGCCTCACAGCCCCGTTCGCCGCGGACACTTCCTTCTTCTTGCTGCCGAACTTCTCGATGAGCCGCATGTTCGAGCGGACCTGCTGGAGCATGCGGTCTTCGAGCGCCCCTCCCCTCGCGACGGTCTTGCCGCGGGTGAAGGCCGCCTTGGCTTCGTCGGGCCGCCCCGCGGCCAGATACGCCATTCCGAGGTGGTGGAACGTGGTCGGCTGAGCGGCGCGCTCGCTCGACTTGCGGAGGCAATCGATCGCCCGCTCGAATTCGTTGCGCTTGTAGTGCACCCATCCGAGCGCCGCGAGCGGATAGGGCTTCAGCTCGTCGGGCGCGGCGGAAAGCGCGCGGCCCGCGTAATCGAGCGCCGAGTCGAGGTCCTCGCCCGAGTCCGCGAGCGCGGTCGCGAGCTCGTAATAACCGATCGCCTGCGAGGTCTTCGCCGGATGGCTCTCCAGGAACTCCCGGACGAACTGCGTCGCTTCGGCGGTCTTTCCCTCGGCCCGCAGCGCCTCGGCGAGAGTGGAGCACGCCGCCGCCGCGACGACGTCTTCGGGGTCGGACGCGAGCACCGCGCGGCATGCCGTGATCGCTTCCGACCAGAGGCCGAGCGACGCGGAGAGAAGCGCGAAAGAGATCCGGATCGTGGAATTGCCGGGCTCCGCGTCGAGAGCCTTGCGGTACAGCAAGTGCGCCGTCCGCAGGGAGCCGAGCGTGACCGCCTCTTCCGCCTGGCGGTACGCATCCCCCCCGGGGCCGCTCACGCGCGGCAGCGAGTACCGCCGCCGGCGCTCGAGCAGACGCACGGCTTCCTGGTACTCGAGCCGCTTGGGGTTTTTCTCGAGCGCCTGCTGGAAACAGTCGAGCGCGCGCTTCGTCCAGTTCTTTTCGAGGTAGCAGAGACCGAGCTGAAACACCGCCTCCTCCGAGTCCGGCTGGTCCCGGTGCGCCTCCTCGAAGACCGCGATGGCGCGGTTCAGCTCGCCCTTCTCCCGCAGGACCGTCCCAAGGAGGACCTGGGCGGAGATGACCGGCGCGGCCTCGATCGCGCGGCGCAATTCCCGCTCGGCCTCGTTCCACCGCGATCCGTTCGCGTAGAGCGCGCCGAGCGCGAAGTGCGGGAGGAATGCGTCGGGTTTCCGCTCGATGGCGCGCCTCAACAGGGACTCGGCGTTTACCGCGTCCCCGTCTTCCGATGCCGCGATTCCGGAATAGACGAGTGACTCGAAGTGGCTCGGATCGACGGCGAGAATGCGCTTGAAGAAGACGGCCGCGCGCTTCAAGTCCCCTCCCGAGAAATAGGTCTCCGCGAGGTAGAAGGCGAGCTCCACGTTCTGCCGGTCAGACCGGGAGAGCTCCTCGAGCGCTTTCACCCCCCGGTCGGAGTCGAGCGCGAGGATCGCGAACTCGGCCTCGCGGAGCCGGCGGATGAATCCTTCCCGGTCGAGGCCGGCGTAACCGGCCACGATGCGGTCGCGGCGCTCGAGAAAGCGATCCTTCTTCTCGACCGCCTGCATCCGCTCGTCCATCTTGGTTTCCCAGAGGTCCAGCACTTCTTCCGACCGGACGGCTCCCGAGCGCTCGAGCGTCTCCTGGAGCGCGAGGATCCCGGTGTGCGCCACGAACAGGTTCTTCTCGAGGTTGCCGACCGACTCGAGCAGGGTCTTCAGCGCCTCCGCCGTTCGCTTGACCACGTCCTCCAGAGTCGAGATGCGCTCCAGCAGGTGCTCGTCGAACGGGATCTCTTCGGCGGGCTCCCCCGCCTCGTCGATCACACCGACGCCCGAGAGCACCAGCAGCTTCGAGTGGCAGCGCTCGCAGAACTCCTCGTCGTCCCGGTTCTTCAGCCCGCAGACCTGGCAGAACATGATCAGATCTCAGCTCTCAGCCGTCAGCTCTGAGCCGTTCCGGACGCCGCGGCGGGAACCGACGGGTACTCATAGAAGCCCCGGCCGGACTTGCGTCCGAGCCAGCCCGCGTCGACCATCTTCACGAGGAGCGGACTCGGGCGGTAGCGCGGGTCGCCGAAACCGTTCTGAAGGACGCGCAGGATCGAGAGGCACGTGTCGAGACCGATAAAGTCCGCCAGTGTGAGCGGCCCCATCGGGTGGTTCATGCCGAGCTTCATGATCGTGTCGATCGCCTCCCGGGTCGCGACGCCTTCGCGCAACGCCTCGATCGCCTCGTTGATCATGGGCATCAGCACGCGGTTGGAGACGAAGCCCGGGTCGTCGTTGCAAAACACCGGGGTCTTCCCGAGGCGCCGCGCGAGCGACTCGACGGCCGTCGCGGTCTCGTCCGAGGTAGCGATCCCCCGGATGACCTCGACGAGGGCCATGACGGGGACCGGGTTCATGAAGTGCATGCCGATCACGCGGTCCGGACGCCCCGTCACGGCCGCCAGGCGCGTGATCGAGATCGAAGACGTGTTCGAGGCGAAGATCGTTCGAACGCCGCAGAGGCCGTCGAGCTTCCGGAAGAGCTCGACCTTGGCCGGCTCGCTCTCGACGATCGCTTCGATCACCAGGTCCGCGCCGGCGGCCGACTGAAGGTCTGTCGTTTCCTTTAGCCGCGCGAGCGCCGCCGATTTTTCGTCGGGGGTTCTCTTCCCCCTGGCGATCTCCCGGTCGAAGTTTTTTTCTATCGTTCCGCGCGCGCGGCGGACGAACGACTCCTCCACGTCGGCGAGGGTGACGTCGATGCCCGCGGCGGAGGCGACGTGGGCAATGCCGGCGCCCATCTGTCCCGCGCCGATGACCGCCAGGGTCCGGATGTCCATGAACGCTGACTCTATGGCGGAGAGCCGGCCCCGCGCAAAGGGCGAGCGAGCCGAGCGACACCGGGAGCGAGACGGCCGCGGTACTCCGCGGTGAACTCGTTAGAAGCGCCCCGCCCCCGTCTTCAGGCGGGCAGCGCGACCCGGATCCTCGGCGTCCCGAAGCGGGATGAGAACGCGATCCCGACGGCGGCGATGGAAGCGGCGCTCCAGAGAACTCCTCCAATCAGGGGGACGAGGGACGCGGCGCCGAGAAGGGCGAAGCCGCACGCGAGCGCCGCGGGGCGTTTCGATGGGGCGACGTTCTTCAGAAGCTTCTGTCCGATGAGCAGGAAGAGGGCCGCCATTCCGAACACCTTCGCGCCGACCGCGAGCGCGGCAAACGCGAGCGCGATGGGAACGGACACGGAGGATGGCAGAAGAGCGAGCGCCGCGGCTGCGGCGAGGAAGAGCGTGAGAACGCCGAGCGCGCCCGCGAGCAGCGCGCCCGACCAGTCGCGCTCCGCCGACGCCGCCGCTCTCGCGAAGGGAGAACCGAACCCCCACAGCAGAACGAGCGACGCGAGAAGCCAGCCGGAGAGCGCGATCAGCCGCAGTCCGTTTTCGACGAGGCCCCGGCCCGCGGGATCCCACGGGGCGCGGTGCATTTCCTCGAGGTAGAGCCGCAGGAGAGAGCCCGGCGTCGAGACGCGGCCGGAGACCGGCAGAACGCCGGGGGCGGTAGAGGAGATCGATGCGATGTCTCCCCCGAAAACCGACAGGTTCCCGTCAACGGACCCTCCCGGGCCGAACCGGACCTGGCCTCCCCAGACGATCACGTTGCCTGAGACGCGCGAGTCGATCGTCACGTTGGAAAAAACCGCCGCGACGTTGCCGGACACCGGAGACGTGATGGCGAGGTCGCGCCCGACCGATGATCGGCGGTCGGCAACCGGAGGAGAGGAGAGCGCCGCGCTGACGAGGAAGGCGGCGATCATCCGCGGCGCGGGGAGCGTGCGAGCGCGCGCCGGAACGCGTAGGCGGCCGGAGCGAGGAGAAGCAGCGCGAGCGCACCGAGCGGCGCCTCGAGACGCGCAGCGGACGAGAGCCCCTCCCACGAGGCCGGAGCGGCAGCCAGGGCGTCGGAGGCGGCGCGGAAGAGCGCGCGGGCCAGGGCCGCGATCGGAGCCAGCGCCAAAAAGTCGAGCGCGGCCTGATCGCCCGCCGTCAAACGGGGAGTAGCCAGGAGAGCGAATCCGGCCGTGAAGACGAAGAGAGCCCCGCCTGCGGGGGCTCCCCAGATCCGGAGATCCCGCTTCTCGCGCGCCGAGAACGGCCGGATCCGCACGACCCGCGACGCCAGGTCTGGACCAGAGGCGGCGATCCCGGAACGCAGGCCTTCCGGTCCGGCCAGGGCCTCGAGCCTCGAAAGCAGGCCCCGGGCCTCCTTGATCGCGGCGGAGCAAGGCCCGCATCCGGAAGCGTGCAGGAGGGCGTCGCCCGCGAAGACGGGCTCTTCCCCGGCGGCAAGCGCCTCTGCATCAAGGGGTTCGAGGGGTCTGGGGCAATCGTTCACGAGAGTTCTCCTGCCAGCCTGTCCTTCAATACGGCTCTCGCCCGAAAGAGTTTGTTTTTCACCGTCCCGAGAGGCATCCCCTTCAACTCCGCGATCTCTTCATACGACAGACCGGTGAAATGTCTCAGCCCGATCAGCTCCCGGAACTCCTCGGGGAGGCCCTGGATCGCCCGGGCGATGGCGTCCCCCCGCTCGGTGTTCCGAAGGATTGCATAGGGATCCAGGTCTGAACTCTTGTACTCCGGCGAGGACAGCGACTGCCCGTCCGGGTCCCGCACCTCCAGCGGGACCGTCCGGGGACGCCGCTTGCGCAGGTGATCGATCGCCGCGTTTCCCGCGATCCGGAAGAGCCACGTCGAGAACTTGTACTCCGGGTTGTACCGGTCGAGCGCCTGAAAAACCTTCACGAAGATCTCCTGGGAGAGGTCGAGGGCGTCGTCGCGGTTCCCGACCATGCGGGCCACGTGGGAAATCACACGCGCCTGGTACCGGCGGACTAAGACCTCGAAGAGAGGCTCGTCGCCGGCGAGAATGCGCTGCACGATCTCGCCGTCGGCGAGAGAGTTGTCTTCTTCGGCGGATCTGGCGTTCAACGGGTTGGGAGGGTCTGCCGGGATCGATGCGCTACAATTCCGCCCCCATTCTATTGAACGGGCACGCTGCCCGGCGAGGAGTGATCCGACGTGGAACCAGCGACGATCGAACCGAAGTTTCCGACCATCGGCTCGTCCCCTCAAGGTGTCGATTCCGCCAACCCCTTCGAAGAGATGATGTCGCGGTTCGATCTGGCCGCTCAGAAGCTCGGGCTCGATCCGGGGCTCTACAAGGTCCTTCGCGAGCCGGTCCGCGAAACCAAGGTCTCGATCCCGATCGCGATGGACGACGGCCGGATCGAGGTCTTCATCGGATACCGGGTCCTGCACAACATCGCCCGGGGGCCGGGCAAGGGCGGCATCCGGTACGACAAGAACGTCAATTTAGACGAGGTCCGCGCGCTGGCCGCGTGGATGACCTGGAAGTGCGCCGTCGTGAACATCCCGTTCGGAGGCGCGAAGGGCGGCGTGATCTGCGACCCGGGCAGCCTTTCCCGCGCGGAACTCGAGAAGATCACGCGCCGCTACACGGCAGAGCTGATGGACCAGTTCGGGCCCGAGAAAGACGTCCCGGCGCCGGACATGGGGACGAATCCCCAGATGATGGCCTGGATCATGGACACCTACTCGATGCACGCGCGCCACACCGTCACCTCGGTCGTGACCGGAAAACCGCTCTCCCTCGGCGGATCGCGCGGGCGTGTCGAGGCGACCGGCCGCGGGCTGATGCTCATTTGCCGGGAAGCCGCGCCACTGCGCGGGCTCACCCTCGCCGGAAGCCGGATCGTGGTTCAGGGCTTCGGTAACGTCGGTTCGATCGCCGCGCGCATGTGCCACGAGGCCGGCGCCCGGGTCATCGCCGTTTCGGACATCGGCGGCGGCATCGTCAACGAAGCCGGGCTCGACATGCCGGCGCTCGTCGCGCATTACGAGAAAGCTCGTACGTTCGAAGGATTCGCCGGGACTTCGCCGATCTCGAACACCGATCTCCTGGAGCTCGAGACGGACATCCTGATCCCGGCCGCAAACGAAAACCAGATCCGCGGAAAGAACGCCGGCAACATCAAGGCGAAGATCATCGTCGAGGGCGCCAACGGGCCCACGACCC
>JBBROA010000097.1:0-15390 GCA_038229875.1 Thermoanaerobaculia bacterium
ACGCGCGCTGCTGCGCCTGATCACGCGCGTCCGGCCGGGCACGACGGTGAACGTGGGCGGGGCACCCGCTCCCGTGCAGGTGCCGACCCTGTCATTCCCGATGCTCTTCCTCTTGAGTCTCGCTCTGGCGGGGAGCGCGGTCTACCTGGTGTTGAAACGTGGGTAAATCAGGACGCGGGCCCCTGTTGGCGATCGTATGGAGCGCGCCCGCGGCGCCCCGGACGGTTGGCTTTTCGAGTCTGCGAGCCTTCGCGAATGACGAGAGTCCGCGGCCGGAGCACGCCGGAGCGGTTCCCGGGGGGACCGCCGGGCGGACCCGAAAAACTGAGCCCCGGGGAATTTCGCCGGCGACTGAACCGCGCTCGCCGTTAAGAAGCCTTTTGGAACCCGAACCGCGAATAACGACAGACCGATTCCGAACTCGTCCTCCGGGAGGTAACACGTGAAACGCGCGCTCTTTGTCGCCCTGTTCCTGACCGCCGCAAGGCTCTCCGCGGCCGGTGCCTCCTGCGCCCCCTCGCCCGCACGTCTTTGTTTAAATGGCGGGCGCTTTGCCGCTCAGGTGACCTGGAAGGACTTTCAGGGAAACACCGGGACCGGGCAGGCCGTGTCTCTCAGCGGAGATACCGGGTACTTCTGGTTCTTCAGCGCCAACAACGTCGAGCTCGTCGTCAAAGTTCTGGACGGCCGAGGCTTCAACTCGAGCTACTGGGTCTTCTACGGCGCCCTCTCGACCGTCGAGTACACGCTGACGGTAACCGATACCGTGAACGGGGCCGTCCGGACGTATTTCAATCCTTCCACCCATCTCGGGAGCATCGCGGATACCGCCGCCTTCCCGGTCGTCGGTTCCGCGCGGGCCGAGCAAGCCCGGGGAAGCGCAACGGCGCGGCGAATCGAGGACTCCGACGCCGAAATCTCTCGAAGGGTTCAGGAGGGCCTCCGCGAGGTGGCAAGCGCCGCGAGCACCACGTGCGCTCCCACGCCCTCGAGTCTCTGCCTCAACCAGGGGCGGTTCCGGGCGGAAGTGACCTGGAGGGACTTTCAAGGCAACAAGGGAGCCGGGCAGGCCGTGGCCTTGACGTCCGACACGGGGTATTTCTGGTTTTTCGACTCCGCCAATGTCGAGCTGGTCGTGAAGATTCTCGACGGCCGCGCGTTGAATCAGGACTTCTGGGTGTTTTTCGGCGCGCTGTCGACCGTCGAGTATGAGCTGAAAGTCACAGACACGGTCTCCGGCCGGACCCGGTACTATTTCAATCCCTCCGACAAACTGGCCAGCGTCGCGGATACCTCCGCTCTCGGCGATAGCCTCTTCGTCCATGCGCTTCACGATCCGAGCCGCGCTGTCACTGAGCTCGTCCCCACGAGCGGCGGGACCATCTCAACGGTCGGCTCGGACGGCAGCACGTTCACCCTGGAAATCCCCCCCGATGCGCTGCTCTCCGCCGAAATGGTCACGCTGACGCCGGTCTCCTCGATCCAGGGAATCCCTCTTTCCGGAGGCCTCGCGGCGGGGGTCCACGTCGAGCCTGAGGGTCTCGCGCTCTATGAAACGGCCACGCTCACGATCGTCCCCGCGGCCCCCGTGGCTCGAGATCAGGCGATCACGTTCAGCTATCAGGGAGAGGGAGCGGAATTTTTTCTCGCGCCGGCTTTGCCGTTGGGCAGTCAGATCAAACTGCCCGTTCTCCATTTCACAGGCTACGGGATCGGGCGAGGAACGCAGGCAGACATCGACACGCTGGCGCGGCAACGGCCGACGCTCGTGGAGGATCAGCTCTCTCAGACAATTGCCGCCGTCCTGCTGCCTCAAATGCGCCGCGGGGCGTTCGGCAACCTTGCGGCGGGCGTCAGCGGTGCTCACGCGCTCGGCGCACGCGCGGCCTGCCCGCCAGGCCTCGCAGATGCCTTTCGTCGCATGTATGCGGACACGGCCGTCCCTGCGATAACCTCCGCCGTGGGCGACTGCGACGACCTCCGCCTTCGCCTGCCTTACCTCCGCTTCTTCATAAAGTACGTCGGGGACATGGGCTGCGACGCCGAGCTCGATCGAGAAGTTACGAGCATCCGGGACGTGATCCGCAACGAAGTCAAGCGCTGTTACAACCAGGCGTTCGAGAAGTGTCTCGCGAAGGACCCGAAACAGCCCGCCGAAATGGAGCGCTGGATCCGTGATCTGGGACCCGAAGGGATCGCAGAGGTGGACCTGGCGAAGTTCGAACGCTGCCGTCGGTTTGAGATCGCCTTCGATTCCCGCATCCATCAGGAAAGCGACGAGTTCGGGAGCATCTTATGGAAGTCCGACACCCACGTCGCGACGCCGGCCCGCATACAGATACGAAAAAAGGGAAATTTTAATTCGGGCAGCGGCGCCCTGTCCTATCTCTCCGCGGATTTTAGCGGTCATGACCTCCCGAACTGCACGGACACATTCTCTCCGGCCACTAACTCGACTTTTGCCGCTTACTCGCTCGAGTTCACCCTGACAACGGTGCTCGACTACGTTCCGACCCCCCCTCCTGTTCTGACCTTCGGTTACAACCCGGGCGACCCGACGGAGAGGGGCCTCAAAGTATGCACCGACCCGCCCTCCGAGGTGCTTTCACCGGAGCAATTCGTCTGGCGAGACGCCTATGCCTTCACTCACTTCGACGAGAAGAACACCGGAGTGGAATTTCCGTACTTCACTGACTTGCTGTACATCGGGAGTCGCGAGATTTATGGAGGGAAGCTCTCCGAATTTCCGCTGAGCACGTTCTCCGGCGAGGCTCCCTACAGCCAGTACCGCCACATGTCGGAACACACGACGATCAAACTGTTCCACACACCGGAGTAAAGGTGGAGCGCGGTGAGGTGAGGCCGTGCTGACACGAACGCGACGGCCCCGGGCAAGAGCCGGGGGCCGGGGGTCGGTTGCGTCAGGGCCGGCCGCAGACCGACCGGTCCATCGGAACCTTACTTGCGCCTCTTGACCCTCCGAAGTATGTCCTGGTCCCAGTCGTATGCCAGCCGGGACCGGCCCTTCGCCGCGCCCTTCTGAAGCGCGTATCCGTAAAGCAGGGGTAAGGCGACCGAGGTTTCGACGAACGCCATCTCGTGGGTCGCCTGTTTGGAGACCTTGCCCCACGACGTCGCCTCCGAAAGGGTCGACCCGCCGAGGCCGCCCCAGTGCGGCGCGTCGGTCGTGATCTGCAGCGCGTACTTGTGGCCGCCCGTGTCGATCCCGAAGATGTAGGACATCACGATCGAGTCGTTGATGTAGTTTTTCGGAACCCCACCCGAGACGTAGATCGCGGCCGTCGCGGAGCTCTGGACGACGATCTGCGTCAGCTCGTAGTTGTCGCGGATCGACGAGATCGTGAACGGCTCTTTGCCGGCTTTGCGCGCGCGGTGGTAGTGCTCGGTCAACCCGATCCCGATCGAGGAGTCGTTCAGCGCGGGGACGAAGAGCGGCACCCCGTTGCGCGCGCACGCGCCCAGGATCGAGCCCTTGTCGCCGCGGGCGCGCTCGGCCAGAAGCGCCAGAAACGCTCGTGACGAAAGCGAGCGCGGGGCGAGCGAGTCCGCGAATTTCGACACCGCGAGGTCCGTCTCCCAGTACTTCTCCTCGTCGATGAAGGTGTCGTACAGCCGGTCGATGTAGAGATCGCGCAGCTCCTTGTCATCCGCGTCCGGGCTCCCGTGGTAGTGGCGGCCGCCGCGGACCTGGTAGTAGTCCTGGGAAATGATCGCGCCCGTCGAGACGAGAACGTCCACCATGTTGTTCTCGATCAAGTCGACGATCACCTGACGCATCCCGGCCGCGATCAGCGACCCCGCGAGGCCCAGGAAGATCGTCGGACGCTGACGGTCGCGCAGCATCCCCTCGAACACTCCGGCGCACTTGCCGAGCGCGCGCGCCTGGAAAGACGCGTCGCGGTACGAATCGAGAAGCTCCGAGACGGTAGTTTTTTCGGTCAGCCGGATCGGCGTCGTCGCGCGGCCGAGGAGCGCCTTCTTGCGTCTGCGGTCGACCCCGACCGCGGCTTCGTGCGTGTACTCGCGGGCGCTGGCGGCCGGCTTTTTTTTCGATCCCATCGACGCGGACCTCCGGAAAGAATTCGGTACGCGGCCATCGCGGCCCCGTAACCGGAGTCAATGTTGACCGCCGTGACGCCGTTCGCGCACGAGTTGACGGCCGAAAGAAGCGAGGCAAGGCCGCCGAACGCGGCGCCGTAGCCGCGGGACGTCGGGACCGCGATGAGGGGGCGCCCGACGAGCCCGCCGATCACCGAAAAGAGAGAAGCCTCCATGCCGGCCACGGCGATGACGACGTCGGCGCGCTCGATCTCTTCGAGCCTCGAGAGGAGCCGGAGGATCCCGGCAACTCCGACGTCCGGAACGAGCGTCGACGCCACGCCGAGATATTCGAGGGTGCGCCTCGCCTCCTCCGCCGCCGAGATGTCCATGGTGCCTGCCGTCACGACGCAGACCGTTCCTTCCACGCGAGCCATCGGCTTTCCGACGGAGAGATGCAGCGTGCGGGAGCGCGAGTCGTACTCGGCGCGGCCCGGCAGCGGAGACGATGCGGCGACCTCTTCCCACGACTCCGGCGAAAGCCGTGTGACCAGAACGTCGTGGGCTCGCGCGAGCTGTCGGCAGATCTCGGCGATCTGCTCGACCGACTTTCCCTCCGCGAGAACGACCTCGGGAAAACCCACGCGCCGCAGGCGATCGAAGTCGAGGGTGTAGTCGGGGGTCATGGGAGGGATCTTATGGGAGGCGAGGGACGAGCGGTCAGGCGCCGGGCAAACAGGCGGCAGCGACAGACGACCAGGAGAGATGGTGGGGCAGCGATGAGGGAATACCCTCTCCCGGCGGGAGAGGGCCAGGGTGAGGGGCGGTGCTCCGGTGCGATCGGAACACTGGACGATTCACGGGGCCCTCGCCGCCGCCGCGTTTGCGCGTCGAGCGGGGCGCGCGGTCCCGCTCCCGACTCAGAGAACCCACGCCGAGCGCCCGCCTTCAGCACCCGGCGCCCAGCGCCCACGTCCAGCGCCCAAATGAAAACGCGCCCTCGCGGGCGCGTCTTCGTCGCCGGAACGGTGACCGAGCCTTAGAGGACCTCTCCTCGCAAAGGCAGCTCGATCGTCGGACGCTCCTTGTCGGTCGTGAAGAGCTTCACGGTGCCGTCGAGGGCGCCCTTGCGGATCTTGTCGCCCGCCTTCACCACGACGGTGTACGAAACACCCTCCTGGGTCGGAACGACGTCGGTGATGAAGCCCGGGATCGAGACTTCCGCGCGGGTGACCTTGACCGGCGTTCCCGGCTTGTTGTTGGTTACGACGATGTTCCGGGTGATGGGGTCTTTACCCGCCGTGAAGTTCCCGAAGTTCACCAGCACGGGCGTGACAGAGACGCGCGCGCGGACGACGCCCGAGATCGGGATCTCGACCGTGGGCTGCTGCGCGACACCGGTGGAGATTCGGACCGGGGCGTTCAAAAGCCCTTCCGGAGCGTCAGCCGTCACCGTGATGCGGACACGGTACTGCTCGCCCGGATGCCCGGGGATCTTGTCCTTGTCGCTCGCCGGAGAAATCTCCGCTTTGACGTAGGGCTGCGAGGCCTCGGCGACAGTCGGCTTGAAGCTTTTCTCCTCGGACAGCAGAATGACGTCGCGCGAATCGGTGTCGCCCTTGACGACGGCGACGCGCACGTAAGGCTGCGGGAGGATGTCGACAAACGGCTTGACGGTCGCCTTGATGAAGAGGTTGATCTGGCCGCGCTCGGGGTCGTTCGAGACGAGAAGCACGGACTTCGAAATGGGGCCCGCGAACGCCTTGGTGTCGACCGAGGTGACGACCTTGCCTTCGCCGCCGGGCTTGATGACCTTGTCGAAGTTCGCCACGGTGCACCCGCACCCGGGGCGCGCGTCGTTGATGATGAGGTCGGACCCGCCGTTGTTCTTGATCACGAAGGTGGTCTCGATGACCTGACCCTTCGCGACGACGCCGGCGTCCTTGGTCTCCGGGATGACCTCGATTTTCGGCGCGGCGACGACCCCCGCCTTCGCTGCCTTGGTGTCCGCGGTTTTGGGCTTCGCCGCGGCGGGCTTCTGCTGAGCGGTCACGACGCCTGCGACGAGCAGGGCGGTGAGCGCGACACACGTGAGGCGTTCGATCTGACGCATTCCGAGGTCCTCCTGTCTTACTATGCCGTCGGATAGAAACTCGGTCAAACAGCCAAATATTTCCATAAAACGGCGTTTGCTGCGGACTTTTCCCGCTTTGAGCCTCCGGAGGACCCCCCTTTGAAGATCCACATGGTCCCCATTGGCGGCACCGCCATGGTCCCCCTGGCCGCCCTGCTCGCCGAGAAGGGCCATTCGATCACGGGCTCGGACCTCGAGCTGTACCCGCCGATGTCGACGCTCCTCGACTCGCTCGCGATCCCCGTCTCCCGCGGATTCGCGGCGGAGCACGTCCCGGCGGACTCGCAGCGCGTGATCGTGGGAAACGCCGCGCTCCGGGACAACGTCGAAGCCGCCGAAGCGGCGCGCCGCCAGCTGCCGATTCTCTCGATGCCAACCGCGATCCGCGAGTTTCTCCTGCCCGGCAAGACCTCCGTCGTCGTAACCGGCACCCACGGCAAGACGACCACCACCGCACTCGTCGCCTGGATGCTCCTCGACTCCGGGCGCGACCCGGGCTTCATCGTGGGCGGCGAGATGCGCAACCTGGGGATGGGATACCGGCTCGGCGGCGGCCCGCACTTCGTCCTGGAAGGCGACGAGTACAACGCCGCGTTCTTCGATCGCGGGCCGAAGTTTCTCCATTACGAGCCGAAGCACCTCTTCGTCGGCAACATCGAATACGACCATGCCGACCTCTACCCGGATCTCGCGTCCGTCGAAGACGCCTTTCAAAAGGTCGCGGCGATCGTCCCCGCGGACGGAGTCGTCATCGTCAACGCCGACGACCCGCGTGCGGTCGAGGCCGCGCGGCGAGGCGGCGCCGGCGAGGCGGGTAAGGCGCGTCTGGTCCGCGTGTCGCTCGAAGACCCGGCGGCGGATTTCTCGGCGCGGGATGTCGCCGAGGGGGTGGCCGGCACCTCCTTCACGCTCGTCGAACGCGGGCTGGCGGCCGGTCGGCTCGAGTCGCCGCTCGTCGGCACCCACAACCTGCGCAACCTTCTGGGCGCCGTCGCCCTCGTGCGCGGCCTCGGCCTCTCGATCGCGGAGATCGCACTCGCTCTCCCCGGCTTCTCGGGCGTGCGGCGCCGGCTCGAGGTGAAAGGCGAAAAGAACGGCATCCTCGTCGTCGACGACTTCGCGCACCATCCAACCGCGGTCAGAGGCACGCTCCAGGCGGCGAGATCCCGCTGGCCCGGCCGCCGCCTGTGGGCGCTCTTCGAGCCGCGCTCGAACACCGCGGGCCGAAAGATGTTCCAGGAGGAGTACGCGGACGCTTTCTCGGGAGCCGACGCGCTGATCGTCGCGCCGGTCTTCCACGCGCGACGCCTCGAACCCATCGGCGTCCTCGACCGCGCCGCGCTGGTCCGCCGGTTCACCGCTGCGGGCCGGCCTGGATTTGCGCCGAGTTCTCTCGACGAAATCCCGGACCTGCTGCGGCGCGAAGCACGCGCCGGAGATGTTCTGCTTCTGATGTCGTCGGGCGCGTTTGGGAGACTTCCCTCCACTCTGCTCGACAACCTCTGACGCGTGCGCCCGCAGCGGCTTCTGTTTCTTCTGCTCGGAGCAGCGGGACTCGCGCTCTACCTCTGGCCGGCGCTTCGCGCGCCCGTCGTCCTCTGGTCGGACAGCCGCCTCGATCTTTTCTGGGCGGAAAAGGGGATCGGCTTATGGAAGCCCCTCCCGGAAGGGACACGAGAAGTCCATCCCCTGAAGCCGGGTTATCTGCTGTTCCTTCGGGCCGCCGGCGCTGCTATCCCATCGGCGGGCAGAGAGCGATCCGTCGTCATCATCCAGTCGCTACTTCTCTGGGCCTCCATCTTCTTCACGTCTGCTTACATCGCGCGCCGTCGAGGCCTGGCGGCCGGACTGGCGAGCTGCGCCGTCCTTTTCTGCTTCCTTCGATTACGGGACTCAGCGAGCGCCGTGATGTCTGAGGCTCTGGCTGCGGCGCTTTTCCTGCCACTCAGCGTCATCGCTTTCGAGCGGCCTAACAATCGGCGATTGGTCCCGATCGTCGCCCTGTCGCTCTTCATCCTGTTCTGGGTGCGGCCCAACGTCGGCGGCGTGGCATTCGTGGTTCTCATTGCGGGATGGGGTCTGCGAAAATCGTGGAAACAAATTTTGCTCGTCGCAGTCCTGCTCGCGGCTGGAGTCGTGGTCTCCTGGGCGGCCACCCGCCGGTTTGCGGGAAACGAGGCCGGCCGGGGAATTGCCGGTGCCGTTCTCTTTGGGAGCGCCGAGTACAACTGGTCGCCCGCTCTCGGTACCTGGCCAGAGGCGGGCGGCTCGTGGCTCTCGAATCCCAGGCTGCGCCTCGCGGTGCGAAACTGGCTGCGGACCTTTGGCCTTCCCGCCGCCGATCGCGATCGTGAGCTCTCATGGCGTGCCCTTCATGGAATCTTCGGGCTCGACTACTACGACGCGCGGTGGTCGAGCCTCTATCGAGCGCTGGACAAGACCGAACGCACAGCCGGCCTCTTCCTCCTCGTGGCGGCGATCTCGTTCTCGGTGGGAGCGGCAAGACGCGATGCCGTCATCGCTGTCTGCGCGATCTCGCTGTTGCTGCTCCTGATCGGGCACAACCTGCTCTTCGCCTCGAGTCCCCGGCTCATCCTGCCATTCCTGCCCGCGTTCCTCGCGATGGGTGCCGCAGCCGCGCTCCGTGCCGGCTCCCGCTTCCAGGGCGGTCCCCTCGTCCTCCTCGGAGTCGTAATCATCGCCTTCGCGGTTGCCCCGCAGGTGACGTCGTGGGACTGGGGGTTAGTCGAATCCTCCGGCGTGATCCTGGAACAGCGGATTCCCGCTCGCGCTCTGCCCCGAGTTTCGCCGGCCACCCTGCACGTCCGGATCGCTCCACCTCCGGGCAGCCGGTCCGCGCATTTCGTCCTGACCGTCGCCGATCGCGTCCTCTATCGCAGCACCGAGGATCCCGACCGCACGCGTCCGCTGATCACGGTCCCGCTCCCGCTGGAAATCCTCCGGCAAAATGCGACCGCTCCCATTGTGCTTCGCCTGACCGCAGCAGGCGACTACAGCCCGGCCTCGTATCTGCTCTTCGCGGTCGTTCCGCCGCCGTGGCGAACGGGCGCCTTCCGAAAGGATGAAAAGGGTCTTTCCCCCGGATCCGACATCGATTCGGGCGCGCTCCACTGGTGGGCTCACGCCGGGGTTCGCTGATTACCTCAGCCGAAAGATCACGATCGCCTCGCGATCTCCCGACGTCCCCGCGGGATTTTCGAAACGGGCGACCGCGTCGATGCCGGGATTCGCCGCCCCGAAAAACCCACTCGCCGGGCGCCAGCCCTCGCGGGTCAGGAACGGATCGGGGGCGAGAAAGTAGACGGGTTCTCGAGCCGGCAGCTCGACTGCGGCCGGGGGAATCATTCTTCGCAGGTCGCCCGACAGGAGAAACGCTCCGGGACGATCGGGCGCTGGCGTGAGGATCCGCCCCGTCACCGCATCGGACGAAGAGAACAGCGTGACCCCTGGCGCTCGACCGAGCAGGACCGGCGTCGTGTCGCCGGGGTTTCCCGAAACATCCGGCGTCACGAGCACCAGCGGTTCTTCCGCCGCTCGGGAGCGAAGCCAGCCGATCGCGTGTTCCGTGGCGGAACCCGCCGGCCAGCCGGTCACGTACTGCCATCGGTCCTCGGGAACCAGAGTCTGATCCCGCCACCGGAAGCATTGAAGCGCGAGGTCGCGGACCGGCCACGCGAAAAGAACCGCCACGGCGGTCGCGCCGAGAAGAGCGCGCGCAAGAGATTCGATCGGGGCCTCTCGCAGACGCCGCAGAAGATCCGCCAGCAGAAATCCGCAGGCGACCCAGAGCGGGGCCGCCGCGGTGAACGTGTAACGCGGATAGAGCAGGCTCCCGAAGAGGAGAAGCGGCGCGACCACGATCCCGATCCAGAGAAGTAGAAACATCAGCACGCGGCGGCGGCCGGCGGCAAAGAGCCACGCGAGCGCGGCGAGCGCGAGGAGCGCGATCGGAGGCGTGAGATAGGTCCAGAACCAGAGCGCCACCCGCAGCGCGTGGCGAAGACGTTCGGTCAGCGGCAGGGCTTGCCGGAACCCTGCGACATGAAAGATGCGTGTCTTCCAGTCCGGGCCGGTTTTCTGGAGAAGGACCGGAACCCAGAGGAGGAGGGACACGACGCCGGCCACGGCCATCCGCCGCAGGAAGGCCGGCGCCCGGGAACGCTTTTCTTCCGGAAACGCGAGCCAGGCGCAGAACGGCAGCGCCCAGAGCGCGTAGCTGAAATTCTGCCGGGTCAGCATCGCGGCACCCATCACCGCGCCGAGGGCGACTCCCTCGCGGACCCCGAGCCGCCGACCGTTCTCCGGCGCGGAAGCGAGCCGGACTGCGAGAAGGGCGGCGAGGAGCGACTCGCACAGGAAAAGGGACTCCGCCAGGGCGATCCGCTGATGAAACGCGGCGAACGGCGAAAGGATCGCAACGAGAGCGGCGGCTCCTCCGACCGAGGTCGGGTCTTCTCCGGCCCGAGGGATGCGGCGGGCCAGGGATCTCGCCAGCTCGAAGACGAGCACGGAAGAAAGCGCGCCGAACAGAACCGAAACCAGACGCCCGGCGAGAACCGGATCGCGAAAGAGCGGGAGAAAAAGAGCCATGAGCCAGAAGTGCAGCGGCGGCTTCGGATCCTGCATCGAGATGAAGGCGTTCGCGGCGGGGATTTCCCGGATGAGCTGCGACCAGTGGAGGTGAATGGCCTCGTCTCCGAAGACCGGGAGCTCCCGCAGGCCGGGCAGCCGGAGCGCCGCGGTGACCAGGAAGAGGAAGGTCCACGCCGCGCCGCGGGACACATCACGCACCTCAGGCCGCGCCCTGCGCCATCGGTCGGCGGGGAAGGCGCGCCGCGAGGATGAGCGCCAGCACGGGGAAGAGCGTGGTCGCGATTCGACGGAATGCGCCGTCGATGGCGTACATCGGATCAAACGACGACAGAGAGAAGGCGACCGCGTAGAAAAAGATCTGTCCCGCGAGAACCGGCAGGAGCAGGTCGGCGAAGCTCTTCCGGGTGACCATAAGGAACAAGGCGATCGCCAGGAGAGAGACGAGTGCCTCTTTCCCTTCCCGAAAGAGCATCCTGGAAAGCACCGCTTCGAACCGCCGCGCGAGCTCCGGCCAGTGGGTCGGGCCAAAGAGTTGAAAGTCGAAGTCTCGGCGCGTCTGGGATCCGCGGAGGAAATGCAGGAGCAGCCAGTGAGCCGCGGGCACGAGAACGAGCAGGCTTGCCGATTTCCATTGCGGCACCCGCGCGCTCCGGATCGAAGCGAGGACCAGCGCCGCCGCGAGAAGGAACGCGAAGAGTGTTCCCTCCTGCTTCGCGCCCGCGCAGAAAAGCGCGGCCAGGAAAAGCCGGCCGGCGGCGATTTGCGAACCCCGAAGCGAATCGAGAGCCGCGCAAGACACGAGGACCGCCCCAAAAGCAAAAGGGATCTCGGCGGTGCCCGCATTCACCGGGTGGTAGAGCGGGAAGCAGAGCGCGGCGAGCGCCGCGGCCGCCGCCCCGCACACCGACGATCCCGTGCGCCGGCGCACGAATCCGCCGAGGAGCAGCAGAGTCCAGAGCTCGATGACGGGAAACACGATTGCCAGAGCCTGGTCGTTCCAGGCACCGGCGAGCCGGGCGATCGAGGCGAGGCAGAGCGGCACCAGGAGTGGGTATTCCCGGTGAGACCAGTAGAGAGCCGGGTCCTGGAAGAGACGGCCAGGAAGCGACCCGGCCAGGTACATCGCCTTTCCCTTCATGCCCCAGATCGCGAGGAAGTCGGTTGACCACATCGGCTCGGCGACCGCAGCAACCAGGAAAAGCAGCCAGCCGAAGCCCGCGACGGCAGTCAGGACCAGGGCGAGCGGATCCCGGACCGGGGATGGCGCGTTAGAGCCCGGGCTCGTCGGAGGACGCACCCGGACCACGAACGACGCGGCGATCGCCGCGGCGTCTCCAGCGAGGAGCCACCCCGCTCCGGGATCGACCCTGAGAGCGGCGAGGATGGCGAAGAGCGCCGCCTGGAACAACAGGCCCGCCGCTCCCGCCCACGCGATCGCTTCGCCGAAACCGACCTCCCGCGCGAGCGTTCGGGTGAGCGCTCGCCCGGTGAGCCACGTGATCGTGAGCGCCGCGAGTACGGCCGCCGCGCCGCCGGGAGTCAACGGCGTGACAGCGACCCGTTCGTCAGGGCCTCCGCGCCGGGCGCGCTCTCGGCGGCGCGGGCGTAGATCGCGACGAACTGCGCCTGCGAGATTCTCTCCGCGTCCAGCACGCGGCGCGGCGCCAGGAAGTAAACGGCCTGGTAGCGATAAACGTCCGGCCGCGGCGGAACGAGCACGGCGACCGAGGCGTCGGGAGGCGTTCGGCGCGCCACGTCGTCGAGGAAGTCGGCGAACACGGGATCGAGCGCGAATTCCGCGAGCTCGGAGCGCGCCACCCGGGCGCCTGCGAGCTGCCGCGCGAGAAGCCGGGCCCGGGGAACGACATCGCGCGGCCGAAGCGACGCCGCTTCCGTCGCACCGAGAAGAACCAGCAGCGCGCCGGGGAGGGCGCGCCGCCATCGCGTCACGTTCAGGCTCCCTGCGGGCCCTTCACCCGGTTTCTGAGCACGCCGATTCCCTGGATCTCGACCTCCACCGTGTCACCCGGCGATAGAGGCGCGACCCCCGCCGGCGTGCCCGTCAGGATCAGGTCCCCGGGCAGAAGCGTCATCATCCGGGAGATGTATCCGATCAGGAATCGCGGCGAGAACACCATCTCCGAAGTCCTGGAATCCTGCTTCGTCACACCGTTGACGCGGGTCGCGATCGCGAGATCGGAGGGATCGAGGCCCGCGGCGATGTGCGGCCCGACAGGACAAAAGGTGTCGAAGGACTTCGCACGCGCGAACTGCCCATCCTTCTTCTGAAGATCGCGCGCCGTCACATCGTTCGCGCAGGTGACGCCGGCGAGGGCATCGAGCCATTGCTCCTCGGGCCAGTTCTTCACAGGGCGGCCAATGACGAGCGCGAGCTCGCCTTCGAAATCGACGCGGGTGGATTCACGCGGGAGGACGATCTCGCCCTCGCTGCCCCACACCAGCGCCGACGGCGCCTTCAAAAAGAGCAGCGGCTCCTCTTCCGGAGCGGTGTTTCCGAGCTCCTTCGCGTGCTCGCGGTAGTTGCGGCCGACCGCCACGATCTTGCTCGGCTGGGGCGGTGCCTCTCTCGATCCGAACGCGATGCGGCTCACTCCTGCCATGCTTCCTCCGTCGTCTCCGCCGTGAAGATTTCCCGCGCGTCGCCCGTGAGCACCGCGTCCGTGATCATCTCCCCGATGTCCCCGAACGAAACCGTGAAGGCAGCGCCGCTGCGCGTCTCGCAGACGACCGGCGGGGTCACGCGGCCTTCCCGTGCGGCGACCACGGCGGACGCGACGACGCCGGAGCCGCACGCGAGCGTCTCTCCTTCGACTCCC
The DNA here is from genome assembly GCA_038229875.1 of Thermoanaerobaculia bacterium. GTDB lineage: Bacteria > Acidobacteriota > Thermoanaerobaculia > UBA5066 > Gp7-AA6 > JALYUA01. The sequence goes on from JBBROA010000097.1 coordinate 13,645, forward strand.
CGCTCGAACGTGCGCACGGCGATGCGGTTCGGGCCCGCGACGCGCACGAAATTCACGTTCGCTCCGTCGGGCATCGCCGGGTGGCGGCGCAGCGGCGGTCCGAGACGGGCGAGGTCGAGGGCGTCGAGGTCCTCGCCATTCTCCAGAAGGATCACCAGGTGCGGCACCCCGACGTGCATCGGGATTCCAGCCGCGGACGCTCGCGCCGGAAAGGGTCCCGGCGAGTCGAGAGTCGCCAGGGGCAACGGATCGCCCGGTTTCGGAAGCGGCGGCAGAGCGAGAGAAACTTCAACCCCGACCAGCGCCGCGATCGGAGCCCAGCCGGTCTCGAGAACGGGCTCGCGTCCCGAGACGAGGCGCCGGGTCACGGCGTAGCGCGCGGCGCAGCGCGTCCCGTTGGCGCAGAAGGCCGCGACGCCGCCATCGGCGTTGAAGTAGTCGAGGTGTATCCGGCCCTGCTGCCCGCCAGACAGAAAGAGAGCTCCATCCGCTCCGACAGAAACGCCGCGGCGGCAGAGCAGCGCGACCTGACGTCGGTCCCCTTCGGAAAGCGCCCGTCCGTCCGCCTCGAACACGAGGAAATCATTGCCCCCGCCCGACATCTTCACTAACCGCCGCGGCAGCGCCACGGCGGGAAATTATAGGTTGGTGGCCGACGCCCGATCGATCAGCACTCACCGCCGCAGAAGATGGCTCTCAACATCTGCGGGCGCGGCTGTTTCGTCCCTGCGCCCCTCACTCCAGCCCTCTCCCCGCGCCCGGGGCGAGGGAGAAGCCGCCGTCACAGCGGCTCTGCTGTCACCGGAGGCGTCGGCGCGCTCACGTTCCCTGCCCGGTCGACCGACCGCACCGTGTAGACGTACCGGTGGCCGGCCTTTGCCGTCGGGTCGTTGAAGAAGCTGTCGATCGTGAGCTCCGGGTTCAGGCGCGCCGGGGTGCCGCCCCCTTCGGAACGAAAGATCGCGTAACCGGCGAGGTCGGGCGCTGCGACGGGGTCCCAGACCAGCCGGACGAGCCCCGCTTCCGGCAGGGCATCCAGGCGCGGTGGCGGAGGCGGAGGGAAGACGTCGCGGTAGTCGACCGCCGCCTCGACGGCCGCGGCGCCTTCGATTTTCGGCTTGCCGGGCAGGGTCGCGCGCAGCGTGTACACCAGCGGGCCGTAGGGCGGCGAGACGTCCACGAATCCTGTCCCGGTCACCGGAGCTGCGTTCAGCGGCGCGGCAAACTCTTCGTCCGGCAGCGTCCGCCGGTACACGAAGTACCCGCCGACGGCGGCGGGCGTACGGCCGAGGAGATCCGTCTCCGGCGCGAGCCACTCGAGGCAGACGCGGCTGTCTTCAGGCGTGACCGCGAGGATCACCGGCGCCGCGGGTGGGACCTCGGGCGAGATCGTCACGAGATTCGAGAGGGGGCTCTTCTCGCCGCCTCGCCGCACCGAGACGACCGCATACGCGACCGCGGCCGGAACCGGCTTTCGCGCGAACAGAGGAGGCAGTGGGTCGTCGAACACGATGCTGGCCCCCCGGGTGCGCCGCGCGATTTCCGCCACCGGCAGCGACGCGATCCGTTCGGCGTCGCGATAAAAGCTCTGCTCCGCGACGCGCGCGTTGACGGCGGCCTGCCGCGTGCCCGCCGCCGGGGCGAGGTCGCCGCGCGCCGGGCCCGACCGAGCGACAGGACCCGGCCGGCGCGGCGCCGTCAGCGACGCGGGCGGGTTGACGAGCCGGTACACCTCTACCGACGCGA
>JBBROA010000098.1:0-15309 GCA_038229875.1 Thermoanaerobaculia bacterium
CGGGACGGCGCAGCTGCCTTCGGGGGTCGAGATGGTGATGCCGGGAGACAACGTGGCGCTGGAGATCCAGCTGATCACGCCGATCGCGATGGAGAAGGGCCTGCGGTTCGCCATCCGCGAAGGCGGACGCACCGTGGGCGCCGGCACCATCACGGAAATCCTCGAATAGGGATGCGTAACCTTTCAGCGAGCGAAAGCGAGCCAATCTCATGAAAAACGACAAAATACGCATCCGCCTCAAGGCGTTCGATTACCGGATCCTGGATCAGTCCGCCACGGAGATCGTCGACACGGCGAGGCGCACGGGCGCCAAGATCGCCGGGCCGATTCCTCTGCCGACGGCGGTTTCGCGTTACACAGTGAACCGCTCGCCGCACATCGACAAGAAGTCGCGCGAGCAGTTCGAGATGCGGACGCACAAGAGGCTCCTCGACATTCTGGAGCCGACGTCCCAGACCGTGGACGCGCTGATGAAGCTCGAGCTCCCGGTCGGCGTGGACGTCGAGATCAAGGCGTTCGGAAAGTAGCGTTATGCCAGTACACGGAATCATCGGAAGAAAAGTGGGCATGACCCAGATCTTCACGGCGGACGGGACGGTGATTCCCGTCACGGTCGTGCAGGCCGGCCCGTGTCTCGTCGTCCAGAAGAAGACGGTCGAGAAGGATGGCTACGAGTCCGTGCAGATAGGGCTCGTCGAGTCCCGGCCGGACCGGCGCGCCAATCGCGCGGCCAAGGGCCGCTTCGAGAAGGCGAACGTCGCCCCGATGCGGCTGCTGGCCGAGTTCCGCCTCGACGCCGGCGACGAGTTGAATCCGGGCGACAAGGTGCTCTGCGATTCCTTCCACGAGCAGGATTCGGTGGACGTGATCGGGGTGTCGAAGGGAAAGGGCTTCGCGGGCGTCGTGCGCCGGCATCATTTCCGAGGCGGCGCGGAGTCGCACGGATCGATGTTTCACCGGCTCCCGGGATCCATAGGGCCGTCCGCCTTCCCGTCCCGCGTCTATCCCGGTACGAGATCGTCCGGGCGGCTCGGGGGAAGGCAGGCCACGGCGAAGAACCTCACCGTCGTGCGCGTGGACGCGGAGAACAACCTTCTGTACATCAAGGGCGCGGTTCCCGGGGCCCGCAATTCGGTGGTCAAAATCGTGCGCTCGCCGTATCAGGGCGCGGCGGCCGGTTCCCCGGCCGCGAAGTAAGGGACAAGAGCGATGGCAACAGTTCCCGTCATCAACTGGAAGATGGAGCGCGTCGGCGAGGTGGATCTCCCCGCCGAGGTGTTCGAGTATCCGTACCGCCGGCACCTGGTGTGGGAGGTCGTCAAGGCGTACCGCGCCGGACAGCGCGCGGGCACGCATAGCACGAAGGTGCGGTCCGAGGTTTCGGGCAGCGGCAAGAAGCCCTTCAAGCAGAAGGGCACTGGGCGCGCGCGCCAGGGCGGCAGCCGTCCTCCGATTCACCGCCACGGCGGGACCAGCCACGGGCCGCGTCCGCGTTCGTACGCGCAGGGGCTGTCCGTCGGTGAGAAGAAGAACGCGTTGAAGGCGGTGCTCTCGCGCCGGGTCAAGGAAGAGCGGCTGCTCGTGCTCGACACGATGGATCTCGGAAGTCACCGAACGCGCGACCTCGTCGACGCGGTCGGCGGGCTGGGCGTCGTCGGAAAAGCGCTCTTCGTCGACTCGCGCGAGAACGAGAATTTTTCCCGCGCCTCCCGCAACGTGCAGGAATGGAAGATCGTCGATCCGCTCGGGATCAACGTGTACGACGTGATGAACCACGGCACGCTCGTCCTCTCAAAGACGGCGCTGTCCCGGGTCGTCGCGACCCTCGGGGGGGAATGATGGACCCGCAGCAGATCATTCGCCGGCCTCTCATCACCGAGAAGTCGACGCGAATCAAGGAAGCCGCGAACACCATTTGTTTCGAGGTGGCGAGAGACGCCAACAAGATCGAGATCGGGCGCGCCGTCACGGCCCTCTTCGGCGTCAAGGTCGCCGAGGTCCGCGTGGCCAACCGGCAGGGAAAGTTGAAGCGGATGGGCCGATTTCTGGGTCGCCGCAAGGACTGGAAGAAGGCTTACGTGCGGCTTGCCGCCGGAGAAAAGCCGATCGAGTTCTTCGAAGGCGTTTAGGACGGGAATCGGAATCGGTCATCGGTATCGGTAAACGGTAATCGAGGAGGCACTTAGCGAGCGACAGAAGCGGATGAGCAGGCTCGGGAAGTCACCCGAATCCCGTTTTCCGATTCCCAAGCGAGCAAGCGAGCAAAATGCCAGTCAAAAAGTACAAGCCCACGTCCGCGGGTCGCCGGTTCCAGACCACGCTCGATTTCAAGGAAATCACGGCGTCGAAGCCGGAGAAGAGCCTGACGGTCGGCCTCCGCTCGACCGGGGGTCGCAACAACCAGGGTCGGATCACGTCGCGCTTCATGGGCGGCGGCCACAAGCGGCTGTATCGGATCATCGACTTCCGCCGCGACAAGGTCAACGTGCCCGCGAAGGTCGCGACGATCGAGTACGACCCGAACCGCACCGCGCGGATCGCGCTGCTCCATTACGCGGACGGCGAAAAGCGGTACATCCTGGCCCCGAACGGGCTGCAGGTCGGCGCCCAGGTCGTCTCCGGGCCGGCGGCCGACATCGTTCCGGGAAACGCGTTGCCGCTGCGGGGGATCCCGCTCGGGACCACGATCCACAACATCGAGTTGAAGCGCGGCAACGGCGGGCAGATGGTCCGTTCCGCCGGGGCGGCCGCTCAGCTGATGGCCAAGGAAGGCGAGTACGCCCAGGTGCGGCTGCCTTCCGGTGAAGTCCGTCAGGTCCACATCGAATGCTATGCCACGATCGGGCAGGTCGGAAACCTCGAGCACGAGAACGTCTCGATCGGCAAGGCGGGCCGCAACCGGTGGCTCGGCTGGAAGCCACACAACCGCGGCGTCGCGATGAATCCCGTCGATCATCCGATGGGCGGCGGCGAGGGCAAGACCTCCGGCGGAAGGCACCCGACTTCGCCGTGGGGATGGAAGACCAAGGGCATGAAGACGCGCAACAACAAGCGGACGGACAACATGATTGTCCGCCGCCGCAAGTCGAAGGGCTAGGAAGAACATGTCGCGTTCAGTCAAGAAGGGCGCTTTCGTCGACGAGCACCTGATGAAGAAGGTGGGCGTGATGAATGACGCTCGCGAGAAGAAGGTCGTGAAAACCTGGTCCCGCCGGTCGACCGTGATCCCGGACATGGTGGGTCACACGATCGCGGTCCACAACGGTCGGAAGTTCATCCCGGTGTACATCGCGGAGAACATGGTCGGGCACAAGCTCGGCGAGTTCTCTCCGACCCGGATCTTCAAGGGTCACAGCGGTAAGAAGGCCGAAGCGGGCGCTCCCGCTCCTGGCAAGCCGGTCAGCGCGCCGGGTGCGGCTCCCGCGCCGGCGGCCAAGGGATGACGATGAAGGCCACAGCCAAGCTCCGCTTCATGAAGGGCTCCGCGCAGAAGGTCCGGCTCGTGGCGGACCTCGTGCGCGGGAAGAAAGTCAACGACGCGGTCGCGATCCTCCGCCACACGCGGAAGGTCGCCGCCCGCGACATCTTAAAGACTCTCCGCTCGGCCGTGGCCAACGCGGAGCAGCAGGAAGCCCGGGTCGATGTGGACGAGCTGGTCGTCCGGCGGATTTTCGTCGACAAGGGACCGCAGGAGAAACGCGTTCGGCCCGCTCCGATGGGGCGCGCCTTCCGGGTCCTCCATCGGAAGAGCCACCTCACGATCGAACTTTCGGACACGGGCTCCGAGGCGAGGGGTTAAGCATGGGTCAAAAAGTCCATCCGTACGGGTTTCGCCTCGGGTTTAATCGGACCTGGCATTCGCGCTGGTTCTCGGTGAAGGATTACCAGAAGTACCTTCACGAAGACCTGAATCTCCGCAAGGAGCTCAAGGGCCGCCTGTCGCACGCCGGCGTCTCGGAGATCGACGTCGAGCGCTTCGCGAACAAGCTGAAGGTGAACATCCAGACGTCGCGTCCGGGAATCATCATCGGCAAGCGCGGCGCGGAAGTCGACAAACTCCGCGACGAGCTCCAGCGGCGGACCAAGGCCGAGGTCCACATCAACATCATCGAGATCCAGCGCCCGGAAACGGACGCGCAACTCGTTTCGGAATCGATCGCTCTCCAGCTCGAGCGGCGTGTCGCGTTCCGACGGGCGATGAAGAAGGGGATCGAGTCGGCGTTTCGGTTCGGCGCCCAGGGAATCAAGATCCGCTGCGCGGGCCGCTTGAACGGCGCCGAGATCGCGAGAGCGGAATGGTACCAGGAGGGCCGGCTTCCGCTGCACACCCTGAAAGCGGACATCGACTACGGGTTTTCGGAAGCGAACACGACATTCGGAAAGATCGGCGTGAAGACGTGGATCTACCGCGGCGAGCAGCACAAGGCAAAGAATCGGCGGAAGACCGCCTGAGCCGGAAATCATAGCGAGCCAATTATGTTAATGCCCTCGAAGGTCAAATACCGGAAGCAACAGCGCGGTCGCATGCGCGGCAAGGCGTACCGCGGCGGCACGCTCGCTTTCGGCGACATGGGCCTGCAGATCTTAGAGCCCGGGTGGATCACTGCCCGCCAGATCGAAGCGGCCCGCATCGCCATGACTCGTGCGGTCAAGCGCGGCGGAAAGATCTGGATCCGGATCTTTCCCGACAAGCCGTATACGAAGAAGCCGGCGGAGACCCGCATGGGCCAGGGCAAGGGCGCGCCGGAGGGGTGGGTCGCCGTGGTCAAGCCGGGCCGGATCCTCTACGAGATGGAAGGGGTCGATCTTGCGACCGCCAAAGAGGCGCTCTCGCTGGCCTCCGACAAGATCGGGCTGCGCACGCGCTTCGTGACCCGCGACACGGAGATGGAGATCCTATGAAGAAGAAGGAACGCGAGACGCTGGCGAGCCAGGGCGCGCCGGAGCTCGCCGAGAAGGCGAAGCAACTGAAGGAAGCGTCCTGGAAGCTGCGCCTGCAGAAGGCCACGGGCCAGCTCGAGAATCCGAGCCGGCTGAAGGTGGTCCGCCGCGACATCGCGCGGGTGAGGACGTACCAGCGGGCGCTCGAGCTCGCGGAGAAGAAGTAATGGAACAGGCCGCTGAAAAGACAGAGAAGAAAGCGCTCGACCGGCAGACGAAAGTCGGCCGCGTTGTGTCGGACAAGATGGAAAAGACGATCGTAGTCGAGGTCGAGCGCCGCGTTCAGGAGGCCCGATACCAGCGGACGATCCGCCGGACGAGCCGCTTCCTGGCGCACGATGAGGCCCAAACCGCGAAGACGGGCGACCGCGTCCGGATCGAGGAAACCCGCCCGCTGTCCAAGAAGAAGCGGTGGCGCCTCCTCGAAGTGTTGACGAAGGCGGAAGCGTGATGCGGAACGGGGATCGTGAGGGGTCAGGGGTGAGGGGTGAGGCGCCTCCGGATGGCTCACGTCCGCCTTACGCCTTACGCCTTACGCCTCACGGGTGGGAGCACCAATGATCCAGATGGGCACAATCCTCGAGGTCGCGGACAACTCCGGCGCGCGCCGCATCGCGTGCATCCGGATGCGAGGCGGCTCGGCGGGACGCTACGCAGGTCTGGGCGACGTCATCACGGCGTCGGTCAAGGAAGCGGCTCCGGACTCGCCGTTCGTCGAAAAGCATGGGAAGCGCGTCGTGCGCGCGGTCATCGTCCGCACGCGCCGGAATCACCGCCGGCGGGACGGCTCGTACATCCGCTTCGACGACAACGCCGCCGTCCTGATCTCCAACGAAGGAGAACCGGTCGGGACGCGCGTTTTCGGGCCCGTCGCCCGCGAGCTGCGTGAAAAGAAGTTCATGAAGATCATTTCGCTCGCCCCGGAAGTGCTGTGATGAAGAAAAAGACGAAGCTCAGAAAGAACGACGTGGTCGTGGTGATCGCGGGCAAGGACCGGGGCCGGCAGGGGCGCGTCCTGCGCGTTCTCCCGGCAGCCGACCGCGTGATCGTCGAGCGCGTCAACATGATCAAGCGCCACACCCGGCCGAACCCGTCGAAGAACATCGCGGGCGGGATCTCGGAGAAGGAAGCCCCTCTCCACATCTCCAACGTGATGCTGCTCGACCCCGATCGCAGCGTGCCGACCCGGATCGGCCGCCGGCGCGACAAGGATGGAACGCCCGAGCGGTTTGCCAAGAAGAGCGGCGCGGCGCTCGCCTAGACAGAGCCGAAACTGGAACAGACAAACCGATAACCGATAACCGAGAACTGAGAAGAAGTCGCATGGCAACCAGACTGAAAGAGCGCTACAGGAAGGAAGTCGCCCCGAGCCTCGGCAAGGAGCTCGGGATCGACAACGTGATGGCGATCCCTCGCGTCGAGAAGGTCGTCCTGAACATGGGGCTCGGCGAGGCCGTTGCCAACCCCAAGGTGCTCGACGGCGCCGTCGACGAGCTCTCGTCGATCGCCGGACAGCGGGCGGTGCTGACGAAGGCCAAGAAGTCGATCGCGACCTACAAGCTGCGCGAGGGGATGCCCATCGGCGCTCGAGTGACGCTTCGCGGGGACCGCATGTACGACTTTCTCGACCGCCTGATCAACATCGCGCTGCCGCGCGTGCGCGACTTCCGCGGGGTTCCCACGAAGGCCTTCGACGGCCGCGGGAACTACACGCTCGGCATCAAGGACCATTTCATCTTCCCGGAGATCGACTACGCGAAGACCGACAAGTCGAAGGGATTGAACGTGACGATCGTGACCACGGCCGGCCGGGATGACCAGGCTCGCCAGCTCTTAAAGGAGCTGGGTATGCCGTTTGGCAAATAGCAGGGGATAGACACATGGCAAGAAGGGCGATGCGAGTCAAGGCGGCGAGGAAGCCGAAGTTCATGACGCGGACCGTGCGGCGCTGCCGGGTCTGCGGGCGCGCCAGGAGCGTGCTCCGCAAGTTCCAGCTCTGCCGAATCTGTTTCCGGCAGAACGCGAACCTGGGGTATCTGCCGGGAGTGAGGAAGGCGTCATGGTGAAGGCTCGAAAAGTCTCGACCACAACGGGAGATCCGATCAGCGATCTCTTGAACCGGCTGCGCAACGGCATGACCGCGGGCCACGAGCGCGTGGAAATGCCGGCGTCGCGGCTCCGGGAAGATCTTCTCCGAGTCCTGGCCGAAGAGGGTTACATCGCTTCCTATCGGCGGGTCGACGAGAAGGGCCGCCCGTGGCTGCGCGTCGGGTTGAAGTACGACCCGGAAGGCGAGCCGATCGTGACCGGGTTGGAGCGCGTGTCGCGCCCCGGCCGGCGCGTCTATTCCGCGGCCAAGGAGATCCCCGAGGTGCTCGGGGGACTCGGGATTTCGATCGTGTCCACGTCGAAGGGAATCGTCACCGGCAAGGCGGCGCGCGAGTCGCGCCTCGGCGGCGAGATCCTCTGCAATATCTGGTAATGCCGGAAATGAGAGAGACCCCATGTCACGCGTAGGAAAAATGCCGGTCCTGATCCCGAAAGGGGTCGATGTGAAGACGGAGGGGGACACGGTGCGGGTCAAGGGTCCCAAGGGGGATCTGACGACGCGCGTGCCCGCCGGGGTCACGGTCGCGATCGAGAATGGCGAGATCCGCTTTTCGCGCTCGAACGACGAGCCCCAGCAGCGGGCCTTCCATGGTCTTCTTCGCGCCCTGGTCGCCAACAACGTGGAAGGGGTCACGAAGGGTTTCAGCAAGGAGCTCGAAATCGTGGGGGTCGGCTACAAGGCGGAAGTGAAGCCCAAGTCGATCGTGTTCTCGCTCGGATACTCGCATCCGGTGAACTTCCCGATCCCGGACGGGATCACGGTGAACCTCGACGCGAAGGCCGGCAAGCTGACGGTCTCAGGCGCCGACCGGCAGAAAGTCGGCCAGACGGCCGCCGAGATCCGGAAGCTGCGTGTTCCCGACCCTTACAAGGCGAAGGGGATCAAGTACGCGAACGAGGTCATCCGGCGCAAGGTCGGAAAGGCGGGCGGAAAGTAAGCCATGAAAGCGCAACAGAGGATCGAATCGCGACGCCGGGTGCGCGTGCGCATCCGCGAGAAGGTCAAAGGCTCGGGCGCGCGCCCGCGCCTTGCGGTCTTCAAGAGCGGGCGTCACATCTACGCACAAGTGATCGACGACGCGAGCGGGCACACGGTTGCCCATGCGTCCTCGGTCGAAGCGGATCTCCGGAAGGCTCCCAAGGCGGGCGCGAACGTCGCGACCGCCGAGCGCGTCGGCGAGCTCGTCGCCGCCCGCGCCAAAGAGAAGGGCATTCTGAAAGTCGTCTTCGATCGGGGCGGGTACATCTACCACGGCAAGGTCCGCGCCCTCGCCGATGCCGCCCGCAAGGGCGGTCTGGAGTTCTAGCCATGAAGGAAATCCGATGAGCAGCAACCGGGGAGGCGGCCCGCGCCCGCCGCGCGAGCGGGAAAAAGAGCGCGACGCCCAGGGGCGCGAGTTGATCGACCGCGTGGTCCACATCAACCGCGTCACCAAGGTCGTCAAGGGCGGCAAGAACTTCTCGTTCTCCGCGCTCGTGGTCGTCGGCGACGGCCAGGGCCGCGTGGGCTACGGGTCCGGGAAGGCCAAGGAAGTTCCGATGGCGATCAAGAAGGGCATCGAGATGGCGAAGAAGAACATGCAGGCGATCAGCTTGCGCGGTTCGACGATTCCGCACGCCATCATCGGACGGTTCGGAGCGGGCCGCGTCCTGTTGAAGCCCGCGGCCAAGGGAACCGGAGTCATCGCGGGCGGACCGGTCCGAGCGGTGCTCGAGTCCGTCGGCATCGCGGACATCCTGACCAAATCACTGCGCACCACCAACCCGCACAACGTCATCAAGGCGACGATGGACGGATTGACCCGGCTGCGCAATGCCGACGAAATGAAGAAGCGTCGCGGCGCGCCCGGCGAAAAGCTGGAGGCCGAAGCGTCATGAACGCCGAACGCAAGAACGAAAAGACCGGGGAGAAATCGGACAAGCGACTCACGCTGAAGCTCGTCCGCAGCGGAATCTGCACTCCCAAGGATCAGAAGGCGACCCTCCGAAGCCTCGGTCTGCGCCGTATGGGGCAGCAGGTCGAACGCCCGGACGATGCCGCCATCCGGGGCATGGTCCTGAAGGTCAGGCACCTGGTTGAAATCGTAAAGGGCTGAGACATGGTCGAGAAAAAGGGATCGAAGAAGCCGTCTGTCCCAGCCTCCCGGGGAAAGACGACGGCGAAGGGGAAGGCCAGCGGCGGCAAGAGCGAAAAGACCGCGAAGGCGGCCGCCCCCGCGAGGAAGAAAGCTTCGGGAGCTCACGCGCCCGCGGCGGCTGCGGCTCGTCCGCCACGGCGCGAGCGTCCGGCGGTCGCGGCGTCGGACAACCGTCCCCCGGCGCTCGGAATTCATGATCTCCGTCCGGCGCCCGGATCTACCCACTATAAGAAGCGGCTCGGCCGAGGCCCCGGCAGCGGACACGGCAAGACGGCGGGGCGCGGTAACAAGGGCCAGAAGTCGCGAAGCGGCTATCGGCACCAGCGCGGGTTCGAAGGCGGCCAGATGCCGCTGCACCGCCGGGTGCCCAAGCGCGGCTTTACCAACATTTTCCGCGTGGAATACGACATCGTCAATCTCTCGGACCTCGACCGCTTCGAAGCGGGACAGGCCGTCAACCCCGAGACCCTGGCCGCGCTGCGCCTCGCGCGCAAGAACAAGCGGATCAAGATCCTCGGAGACGGGGACATCGGGAAGGCGCTGACGATCTCCGCGCATAAATTCTCGGCGAGCGCCCAGGCCAAGATCGAAGCCGCGGGCGGCCGCTGCGAGGTGATCTCGAATTGAGCGCACTCCAGAGTTTCGCGAACATCTTCAGCGTACCGGACTTGCGCAAGCGGGTTCTGTTCACGTTTCTCATGCTGGCGATCTACCGGCTTGGGGCGCACATCCCGACGCCGGGCGTGGATCCGACGGCGATCAACGAGTTTTTCAAGGCTTCGGCGGGATCGCTGTTCGGGTTCCTCGACATCTTCTCCGGCGGAGCGCTGCGGAGGCTGTCGGTCTTCGCGCTCGGGATCATGCCGTACATCTCAGCCTCGATCATTCTCCAGCTCCTGACCGTCGTTTGGCCGTACCTCGAGAAGCTCTCCAAAGAGGGCGAGATGGGCCGCAAAAAGATCACCCAGTACACGCGGTACGGAACGGTCCTCCTTTCGTTCGTACAGGCCACGGGCATTGCGCTCTGGCTCGAGAAGCAGGCCGCGCCCGGCGGAGCGCACCTCGTGCCGCATCCCGGCTGGGCATTCCGCCTGATGACCGTTCTCACTCTGACGACCGGGACCATCTTCATCATGTGGCTCGGCGAGCAGATCACCGAGCGCGGCATCGGGAACGGGATCTCTCTCATCATTTTCGCGGGCATCGTCGTCGGACTGCCGCGCGCGATCTTCACCCTGTTCGACCAGATCCGGACCGGGAACATCTCGATCCTGACGATCCTCTTCGTGCTGGTGTTCATGTGCGGGATCGTGGCGCTCATCGTCTTCGTCGAGCGCGCCCAGAGACGGATCCCCGTCCAGTACGCCAAGCGCGTCGTCGGCCGGAAGGTCTACGGCGGGCAGAACACGTATTTGCCGCTGCGTGTCAACACCGGCGGCGTCATCCCCATCATCTTCGCCATCTCGATCATCCAGATCCCTTATTACTTCTCGAACTTCATCGGCGCCGACTGGATGAAACGCGTGGCCGGCTCGCTGTCCCAGGGGCAGCCGCTCTATGTGATCCTGTACGCCGTCGGGATCCTCTTCTTCTGCTACTTCTACACGTCGATCGTTTTCAATCCGACGGACACCGCGGACAACATGCGCAAGTACGGCGGATTCATCCCGGGCATCCGGCCCGGACGCAAGACGGCGGACTACATCGACGTCGTCCTTTCGAGGCTGACGCTCGTCGGCGCGGTGTACCTGACCTTCGTGGCGCTCCTGCCGGAGTTTCTGGCGAGCGGGTTCAAGGTCCAGGGCATTCCGTTCATCGGTCCCGGTCTCGACACCCTGCTACCCCGGTTCTTCACGCAGGGGTTCGGGTTCAACTTCTACTTCGGCGGCACGTCCCTTCTGATCGTCGTCGGCGTGGCGATGGACACCGTCCAGCAGGTCGAATCCAAGCTGGTCGAGCACCACTACACCGGGTTTCTGAAGAAGAGCCGGATCCGGGGCCGGCGGGTCTGATGCGGATCATCTTTCTGGGCCCTCCCGGCAGCGGGAAGGGCACGCAGGCGAAGCTGCTTTCGGAGCGGCTCCAGGTTCCGGCGATCTCGACGGGCGAGATCTTGCGGGGTGCCGTCCGCGCGGGGACGCCTCTCGGCCTGCAGGCCAAAGCCACCATGGAGGCGGGCGAGCTCGTGTCCGACGATTTGATGGTCGCCCTCATCCGGGACCGCGTCGCGGAGAAGGACGCGTCCAACGGCTTCATCCTCGACGGCTTTCCGAGGACCGTCGAGCAGGCGGAGGCCTTAGACCGCATCGTGACCGGGAATGGCCCGGGTCTTTCGATGGTTTTGAATCTCTCGGTTCCCGAGGCGGTCATCGTCGACCGTCTGCATGGACGCTCCAAGGAAGAAGGCCGGGCGGACGACCGTCCCGACACCATCCTGGAGCGGCTGCGCGTGTACCACCAGAAAACGGAGCCTCTGGCGGATTTCTACCGGACCCGGCGGCTCCTCGCGGACGTGGACGGCATGGGCGACGTTTCCGACATCTCAGAACGCATCGACCAGGCGCTCTCCGTGCCCCGGTCCGCCGCCGCAGGGCAGGCTCGGGGCCGCGCGTGATCACGATCCGCAGCGAAAAGGAGCTCGCGCTCCTCGAAGAGGCATCGCTCGTGGTCCTCGAAACCCTGGAGCTCATTGCGAAGGTGCTCGCTCCGGGCGTGACGACCGATGAGCTCGACCGTCTGGCGGAGGCCGAGATCCGCCGCCGGGGCGCGAAACCCGCATTTCTGGGTTACCGCGGCTACCCGAAGACTCTCTGCACCTCCGTCAATGACGAGGTCGTGCACGGAATCCCGGGCAAGCGCGCGTTAAAAGACGGCGACATCGTCGGGGTCGACTGCGGAGCAATCGTCGGCGGCTACTTCGGCGACGCCTCCCGCACGATGCCGGTCGGGACGATCGATCCCGAGAAGGCCGAGCTGCTCGAGGTCACTCGCAAGGGGCTCGAGGCCGGCATTGCCGCGGCGAAGCCGGGCAACCGGGTTTCGGACATCGGTGCCGCAGTCGAGGCCGTCGCGCTCCCGCACGGGTACGGGGTGGTCCGCGATTTCGTCGGGCATGGAGTCGGGACGGCGCTCCACGAGGAGCCGCAGATCCCGAACTACGGACCCGGCGGGCGGGGGAGCCTCCTTCGCGCCGGAATGGTCATCGCGATCGAGCCGATGTTCAATCTCGGCCGGGCCGAGGTGAGCACCGACAAGGACGGCTGGACCGTCCGGACCCGCGACGGCAGCGCATCGGCGCACTTCGAGAACACCGTGGCGATCGAGGCGGACGGCGCGGTCGTCCTCGGGCTTGGGAGGCTCTCGCGCCGGGGCGAGCGCAGCGCGGTGGCTTCGTAATGTCCAAAGAAGAGGCGATCGAAGTCATGGCCACGGTGGTCGAACCCCTGCCGAACGCGATGTTCCGGGTGGAGCTCGAGAACAAGCACCAGGTGCTGGCGCACATCTCGGGGAAGATGCGGAAGAACTTCATCCGGATCCTTCCGGGCGACAAGGTCTTAGTCGAGCTGTCCCCGTATGACCTGACCCGCGGCCGGATCATCTACCGCTACAAATAACGAGAGAACCCACCGAGAGAACACGAGGAAGCCATGAAGGTCAGAGCGTCGGTCAAGAAAATCTGCGTCAAGTGCAAGGTCGTTCATCGCAAGGGGGTCGTTCGAGTGATCTGCTCGATCCCCAAACACAAGCAGAGGCAAGGATAAAGGCATCGGCGAGAGGCTCCAGTCTCCGGGCTGAGAGCTGACAGCTGAGAGCTGATAGCTAAAGGATCCGAAATGGCACGAATTGCTGGCGTCGATCTGCCCTTGAACAAGCGCGTCGAAATCGGGTTGACCTACATCTTCGGGATCGGGCGCCCGAAGGCGAACTTCATCCTCGAGAAAGCCGACGTGCGCGCGGACACGCGGATCAAAGACCTGTCGGAGGACGAAGTCGTCCGTATCCGTAAGGTGATCACCGACGACGTGAAGGTCGAAGGCGATCTGCGGCGCGACACGTCCATGGACATCAAGCGCCTCATGGACATCGGCTGCTACCGTGGGATGCGCCATCGCCGCAATTTGCCGGTCCGGGGCCAGCGCACGCACACGAATGCCCGGACCCGGAAGGGCCCGCGCAAGGGCACCGTGGCCGGCAAGAAGAAGGCGACGAAGAAGTAAACGCTGTCGGCTGTCAGCTCTCGGCTTTCAGCTCAGATACACGTAGAGAACACTCGAGGACACTTATGGCAGAACAGGCTCCCGTCTCCGCGACTCCCGAAAAGACCGCCCCGAAGGGCAAGGGCAAGAGGGCCCGCGCCGGAGGGAAGAAGGAAAAGAAGTCGATCCCGCACGCCGTCGCGACGGTGCAGGCTTCTTTCAACAACACGGTCATCGCGATCGCGGATCAGGAGGGCGGGATCCTCGCCTGGTCCTCGGCGGGCCGGATCGGATTCAAGGGCTCGCGCAAGGGCACGCCGTTCGCGGCGCAGCTCGCCGCGGCCAACTGCGTCGAGGGAGCGAAAGAACATGGCGTGCGCTCGGTCGATGTCCGCGTGACGGGCCCGGGAGCGGGCCGCGAGTCGGCGATCCGCGCGCTGCAGGCGAACGGCCTCGACATCAAGTCCATCAAAGACACGACGCCGATTCCGCACAACGGCTGCAGGCCGCGCAAACGGCGCCGCGTTTGAGGAAAGTCGAAGGGCGAAGGCACGAACAGGATCTGATGGCTGATAGCTCATAGCTGATAGCTGATAGCTGATAGCTGATAGCTGATAGCTGATAGCTGATAGCTGATAGCTGACAGCGATCCCGTCTGTAAACCGGCGTTGGAACCCTGGCCGGGACGAAGGACGTAAACCACATTTAGGGATCCGGGAGGTTCTGACTTGGCTCGTCACACCGAAGCGGTTTGCCGGCTCTGCCGGCGAGAAGGCATGAAGCTGTTCCTCAAGGGGGACCGCTGTTTCAAGGACAAATGCTCGATCGAGCGGCGGAATTATCCGCCCGGAATGCACGGGCGCAGGCGCTCGAAGCTGCTCGGTTACGGGATTCAGCTTCGCGAGAAGCAGAAGGTCAAGCGGATCTACGGGCTCCTCGAAAGCCAGTTCCGGCTGACCTTCGCGCGCGCCGAGCGGCAGAAGGGCATCACCGGAGCGAACCTCTTAGCGGAGCTCGAGAGCCGCCTGGACAACGTGGTGTATTCGCTCGGGTTTGCCGCGTCGCGCCCCCAGGCGCGCCAGCTAGTGCGCCACGGGCACGTCACGATCAACGGAAAGAAAGTCACGATCCCTTCGTTCAGCGTGTCGAAGGGCCAGGTCGTGTCGATCAAGGAAAAGAGCCGGGTGAACGAGCAGATCAAGGCGTCGGTCGAGACGGCCCGCGCCCGCGGCGTTCCGGGCTGGCTGGACCTGTCCCCGGAGACTTTCTCGGGGCGGGTGGTGGAACTGCCGAAGCGCGAAGACATCAAGCTGCCGATTGCCGAGCAGCTGATCGTCGAGCTGTATTCCAAGTAGCCGCGGACGGAGGAAAGACACATGACTCTCTGGAAGGGATTTCAAAAGCCGAAGCGGCTCGAAGTGGATGGCGAGACGCTGACCGAGACGTACGGACGGTTCTACGCGCAGCCTTTCGAGCGGGGATTCGGGACGACAGTCGGAAACGCGTTACGGCGGGTGCTGCTGACGTCGATCGAAGGCGCGGCGATCACCGCGGTCAAGATCGAAGGAGTGCTCCACGAGTTTTCCTCGCTGCCGGGCGTCGTCGAAGACGTGACGGACATCATCCTGAACCTCAAACAGATCCCCATCAAAATGCACACGATGGAGGAGAAGATCCTGACGCTCGACACCGAGAAGAAGGGGAAGATCACGGCCGCGCACCTGACGGGAGATCCCTCGATCGAGATCCTCGACCCCTCGGCTCCCATCGCCACGCTTTCCGAGAACGGGAAGCTGCAGATGGAACTTCGGGTCTCGATGGGCCGCGGTTACGTTTCGGCGGACAAGAACTTCGACGAAGATCTCGGCATCGGTTTCATTCCTATCGACTCCGTCCATTCCCCGGTGCGCAAGTGCAACTACACC
>JBBROA010000099.1:0-15218 GCA_038229875.1 Thermoanaerobaculia bacterium
ACGCGCGATGTCTTCCTGGTCCGAGAGAATGTCGAGCGCGGGCCGTACGTACGCATCGCCCCACACGCGAAAACCCTGTGCCGTATCCACGAGCTCCGCTTCGATCGAAAGGGCTTCTCCCCTCCGCTTCACGACGCCGGTCAGGACCGCGTCGACGTTCAAGTCGCGCCCGACCTGCCGCGGATCGGCGCCTTCCTTTCCCTTGTACCGGAACGATGTGGCTCGGGCGATCACCGCGAGCTTCGGCGCCTGAGAGAGAAATCCGATCAGGCCCTCGGTGATGCCGTCGCTCAAGTAGTCGAGATCCGCGTCGGCACCGTTTGCGAAGGGAAGGATCGCCAGCGTTCCGATTCGCGCCCGGCCGCGCCGCCGGGGAGGCCTGGCGGGCGGCGGGTCGACGTTGACGGTCCGAATCGCGAAGGCAAGATCCCGGGCGCTCTGGAATCGCTGGTGCGGATTCTTCTCGAGACAGCGCGAGACGACGCGATCGAGATCGGGAGGGACCTCCGCGTTTGCGCGGGAGGGAGGAAGGGGATCGTCCTTCAGAATCGCGGCCATCTTCTCGACGGGGCTCGCGCCGGAAAACGCGCGGTCGCCGGTCAGCATCTCGTAGAGTACGCAGCCGAACGCGAAGATGTCGCTCCGCGTGTCCGCGACGTGCCCGTGCACCTGCTCCGGAGACATGTAGCCGATGGTCCCGAGGATGACTCCGGCGGCGGTTCCGGGTGTCGGGGTCCTGGCACTCGAGACATCGTCCGATCCAAGCCCCGAATCTTCGATCTCCTTCGCCAGCCCGAAGTCCGCGATTTTCGCCAGTCCGGAATTCGAGACGAGGATGTTCTCCGGCTTGAGATCCCGATGAAGGATACCTCCGTCGTGTGCGGCGGCGAGGCCCGTCGCGATCTGCTCAGCGAGAGAAAGCGCCTTTGCGAGCGGCAAGGGACCGCCGGCGAGCATCGCCCGGAGCGTCTCTCCCTCGATGAGCTCCGAAACGATGTAGGGCGTCTGACCCTCGAGGCCGACGTCGTACACGGCGACGATGTGCGGATCCGAGAGAGCGGACGCGGCGCTCGCCTCCCGCTCGAATCGCGCGAGGCGGTCCGGGTCCCCCGCGACGTCCGTCGCGAGGACCTTGACGGCGACGTCCCGCCTCAACTTCGTGTCCCGCGCGCGATAAACCTCCCCCATTCCACCAGCTCCCAGGGGAGACAGGATCTGGTAACGCCCCAGACGCTGTCCCGATCGGAGAGCGGCCGCGGGGGCCAGCATTCGCGCCTCGTTGAGAAGCGCGGCCGCTCCTCCGAGGGCGGGGGACTCGAGGAAATCATCGACGGACCTCGATTCGAGGAGAAGCGACTCAGCCCGCCGCCGCAACTCCGCGTCCGCCGCGCATGCTCTGGACAGGAATTCGGCACGCTCGATGGCGGGAAGCGCGAGGGCGCCGGCTAAAAGCTCCTTCAGACGCTGCCAGTCAGCGGGCGTCATGGTCCGTCGACTGACAGGACCTGGCGGAACGCAGGGCGTGACGCAGGAAGAGCTTCGACGTCTGCCAGTCTCTCTTGACGGTGGGTTCGGAGACGCCCAGGATTTCGGCGGTCTCCCCGATGCTCAAGCCCCCGAAAAATCGGAGCTCGACGATTCGAGCCTGGCGGGCGTCCAGTCTCGAAAGCTCCTCGAGCGCCTCGTGGATCGCCAGCAGATCCAGCCCCCCCTCGGTCGGAACCGCAAAGTCGTCGGCCAGAGTCACCGCGAGCCCGCCCCCGCCTCGACGTTCCGCGTTGCGGCGGCGGGCGTGGTCCACGAGGATGCGGCGCATCATTCGCGCGGCGATCGCCAGGAAATGCGCCCGGGAAACGAAGGTCTCCCGCTGCGTAGTCAACCTCAGATAGGCCTCGTGAACGAGGGCGGTCGGCTGCAAGGAGTGGTTGCGGTTCTCGCGAGCCAGGAAACGCCGGGCGAGCCCGCGAAGGTCATCGTAGACCGCCGGAACCAGCTCCGAGAGGTCCTGGCGCGCCGCCGGGCTCGAATCGGAAAGGAGATCGTCGACTTCTTTCGGACCTAACCCGGTCAAGGCATTCCGCTCCTCCGGAGGGGGGGTCGTGGTCGAGGATTTGGGGAAATGCTACCTCAGACCGACCCGCGCCTCCCCGGATGATCCCTTTTTCTCCTCCGCAACGCGTTCTGTGACAAAGGGAGGAAATCATGAACGTCAGCTCTCGATTCCTGGGTCGGGTCGGACTGGTCTTGCTCGCGGCCGCCGCCGCGGCGCAAGGAGTCTCCGCGGAAGAGAGGCACTCGGAGGGTCAGCATTTCACGGCGCGAGACATCAAGCGCTCTTACGGATACAGCTGCAGCGGCACGGTCGCAGCGTCTCCGGTGCTGCCGCCAAGTTTCCTTGGCCCGTTCGCGCAGATCGGCCAGGTTTCCTGCGACGGGAGGGATACGTGCTCTGGCACGTCGACTGTCAGCTTCAACGGCAACATCTTCGCGGGAACAATCTCGGGTCCCTATACCGTGAAACCCAACGGAGAAGGCGACGTCACGTACACCGTCAAAATCCCAGGGTTTCCAGACAGTTTGCTTCCGATTCACTTCGTTATTTACTTAGACGGGCGAGGGATCAAGGGCTTGCCTGTCGGGGCTGGAAACATCGTCACTTGTGACCTGAAGGAACAATAACGCCGTCGGAAAACGAAAGGGGCCCGGTCGCCCGGGCCCCTTACTCATCCTCTTCCCGAATCTCTACTCCTCGTCGGACGCATCCACCTCGGCGTCGGCTTCCGCCAGCGCCAGCTCCTCCGCCGGGTCGGTCAGGAAGTCCTCGAGCGCCGGTTCCTCGACCGCGGGGATGTCCTCGCGTTCCAGAACGACGTTTCGGTAGTACTCCATGCCCGTTCCCGCCGGGATCAGCCTCCCGACGATGACGTTCTCCTTCAGGCCCCGGAGGCTGTCCACCTTGCCGGAGATCGAGGCTTCGGTCAGGACCCTCGTCGTCTCCTGGAACGACGCCGCCGAGATGAACGAGTCGGTCGACAAAGATGCCTTCGTGATCCCGAGGAGGAGCGGCCTCCCGAGCGCCGGCTGACCGCCCGCCGCGATCACCCGCTCGTTCTCCTCTTCGAACCGGAAACGGTCGACCTGCTCGTCGATTAAGAACTCCGTGTCCCCGACCTCCTCGATCTTCACGCTCCGCATCATCTGCCGGACGATGACCTCGATGTGCTTGTCGTTGATGGCGACGTTCTGCGAGCGGTAGACCTCCTGGATCTTGTCCACCAGGTACCGCTGCATCTCCTTCTCGCCGAGGATCGCCAGGATGTCGTGCGGGTTGATCGGCCCGTCGATCAGCGGATCGCCCGCGCGCACCCTCTCGCTCTCCTGCACGTTCACGTGGGTGTACCGGGGGATCAGGTACTCGCGGGTCTCGCCGTCGTCGCCCGAGATGATGACCTTCCGCATGCCCTTCGTGATCGGACCGTGCGAAACCGTTCCGTCGATCTCCGTGATGACCGCCGCGTCCTTCGGGCGCCGCGCCTCGAAGAGCTCGACGATGCGCGGGAGACCGCCCGTGATGTCCTTCGTCTTGGTCGTCTCGCGCGGGATCTTCGCGAGCACGTCGCCCGGGTGGACGGCCTGCCCGTCTCCGATCATCAAATGCGACCCGATCGGGAGGAGATACTTGCGCTCCCCTCCTTTGCCCTGCACGAGCACCTGCGGCGAACGCTTTTCGGCGCCCACCGTCTCGACGATGATCTTCTGAGCCAGGCCGGTGACCCGATCCGTCTCTTCCCGCAGGTTCTCGTTCTCGACGATGTCGCGGAAGGAGATCTTCCCGCCGACTTCCGTGAGGATGGCCGAGGTGAACGGGTCCCACTCGACCAGCTCCTGGCCGGGAACGACCTCTTCGCCGTCGGAGACCTTGATGGTCGAGCCGTAGACGACCGAGTAACGTTCCTTCTCGCGGCCCTTGTTGTCCTGAATCGTGATCTTGCCGTTCCTGTTGACGACCACCAGGTTGCCGTCCTTGCGCTGGACTGTCGTGACGTTTAAGAACTTCACCGTCCCCGGGTTCTTCGCCACGTGCTTGGACTGCTCGGTGACTCGCGAGGCCGTACCGCCGTAGTGGAACGTCCGCATGGTCAGCTGGGTTCCCGGCTCGCCGATCGACTGGGCGGCGATGACACCGCAGGCCTCGCCGATCTCGACCATCTTGCCCGACGCCAGCATGCGGCCGTAGCAGAGGCGGCAGACGCCGCGCTTGGTTTCGCAGGTCAGGACCGATCGGATCTTCACCCGCTCGATGCCCGCCTCCTGCACGCCCGACGCGAGGTCCTCGGAGACCTCCGCGCCGTACGAAACGAGCTTGTCTTCCGTCAGCGGATCGAAGATGTCTTCCTGAGAGACGCGGCCGACGATGCGGTCACGGAGCGGCTCGAGAGTGTCGCCGCCTTCCATGATCGCCGAGACCGTGATGCCGTCCGAAGTCCCGCAGTCTTCCTCGGTGACGATGACGTCCTGCGCCACGTCGACCAGGCGGCGGGTCAGGTAGCCCGAGTCCGCCGTCTTCAACGCGGTGTCCGCGAGGCCCTTGCGGGCGCCGTGGGTCGAGATGAAGTACTGCAGAACCGAGAGACCTTCGCGGAAGTTCGCCTCGATCGGGGTCTCGATGACCTCGCCGGAGGGCTTGGACATCAGGCCTCGCATGCCGGCGAGCTGCCGAACCTGCTCCTTGGAGCCTCGGGCGCCCGAGTCGGCCATGATGTAAATCGGGTTGAAGTCCTGTCCGGCCTGGTCCGACTTCTTCATCTCGCGGAACATTTCGTCCGAGATGTTCTCCGTCGTGCGGTGCCAGATGTCGATGATCTTGTTGTGGCGCTCACCCGCGGTGATGACGCCCGAGCTGCGCTGCGCCTCGACTTCGAGGACCGACTTGCGCGCGCCGTTCAAGAACTCTTCCTTCTTCTGCGGGATAACCATGTCGTCGACGCCGATCGAGATCCCGGCGCGGGTCGCCGCGAGGAACCCGAGCTCCTTCAAATCGTCCAGCATCTGCACGGTCATCTCTTCGCCGAACGTCAGGTAGACGTAGCTGACGAAGTCCGTCAGGCCCCGCTTCTTGAGGTTTCCATTGATGAACGGGACGACGTCCTGCAGCGACTGGTTGAAGATGACGCGCCCGACGGTCGTGTCGATCAGCGTCCTCTCGATGTCCTGCACCTCGGCGTGAGAGATGTCCTGGTCGTTGTATTGCGTGGTCAGGTCGATGTACCGGCCCGAGTAGCGCACCCGGATCGGCGTGTGGGTCATCACCTCTCCGACTTCGTAGGCGAGAACGACCTCGTCGAAGTCGGCGAAGATCCGCCCCTCCCCCTTCGTGTTCGCGCGGGACTTGGTCAGGTAGTAGATCCCGAGCACCAGGTCCTGCGAGGGGACCGCCAGGGGGCGGCCCGACGCGGGAGACAGGATGTTGTTGGAGGAGAGCATCAGAAGCTCCGCCTCGACCTGCGCCTTCGGAGACAGCGGCACATGGACGGCCATCTGGTCGCCGTCGAAGTCCGCGTTGAACGCCGGGCAGACGAGGGGGTGGATTTTGATCGCCTTGCCCTCGACGAGCACCGGTTGGAACGCCTGGATGCCCAGACGATGCAGCGTCGGCGCGCGGTTCAAAAGCACCGGGTGATCGCGAATGACCTCTTCGAGCGCGTCCCACACTTCCGTGACGCCCGACTCGACGAGCTCCTTGGCCGCCTTGATGGTGGTCGCGAGGCCCTATTTCTCGAGCCGGTTGTAGATGAACGGCTTGAAGAGCTCGACCGCCATCTTCTTCGGCAGGCCGCACTGGTGCAACTTCAGCTCCGGTCCGACCACGACGACCGAACGGCCGGAGTAGTCGACGCGCTTGCCGAGCAGGTTCTGGCGGAACCGGCCCTGCTTGCCCTTCAGGGTGTCAGAGAGAGACTTCAGAGGCCGGTTGTTCGAGCCCTTCAGCACGCGGCCGCGGCGGCCGTTGTCGAAGAGCGCGTCGACCGCTTCCTGGAGCATCCGCTTCTCGTTGCGCACGATGACTTCCGGCGCCCGCAACTCGAGGAGCTTCTACAACCGGTTGTTCCGGTTGATGACGCGGCGATACAGGTCGTTCAAGTCTGACGTCGCGAACCGCCCGCCGTCCAAAGGAACGAGGGGCCGCAGCTCCGGCGGAATGACCGGGATGACGTCCAAGATCATCCACTCGGGCCGGTGGCCGGAGCGGCGGAATGCATCGCACACCTTCAGGCGCTTGGCGGCCTTCTGGCGTTTGATCTGCGAGG
The DNA here is from genome assembly GCA_038229875.1 of Thermoanaerobaculia bacterium. Taxonomy (GTDB): domain Bacteria; phylum Acidobacteriota; class Thermoanaerobaculia; order UBA5066; family Gp7-AA6; genus JALYUA01. The sequence goes on from JBBROA010000099.1 coordinate 6,309, forward strand.
TCTCCGTTTTCATGATCATCCGGAGCTCTTCCGACAGCATGTCGACGTCGACCCGCTGCAGCAGCTCCTTGATGGCGCCGGCGCCCATGCGCGCGACGAACACGTCGCCGTATTCGCCGCGGAGCGCTCGGTAGCGCTCTTCGGAGAGCAGCTCTTTCTCCTTCAGCTCCGTCTCACCGGGATCGATGACGACGTAGGACTCGAAGTAGAGGATTCTCTCCAGATCCCGTAGCGAGATGTCGAGCAGGTGCCCGATCCGCGACGGAAGTCCCTTGAAGAACCACACGTGCGAGACCGGCGACGCGAGCTCGATGTGGCCCATCCGCTCGCGGCGGACCTTCGACTTGGTCACTTCGACGCCGCATTTGTCGCAGACCACGCCGCGGTGCTTCATGCGCTTGTACTTGCCGCACAGGCACTCCCAGTCGGTGATCGGCCCGAAAATCTTGGCGCAGAAGAGTCCGTCCCGCTCCGGCTTGAAGGTGCGGTAGTTGATCGTCTCCGGCTTGGTGACCTCGCCGTACGACCAGGAACGGATTTTCTCCGGCGACGCCAGCGAGATCTTGATGGAGTTGAAGTCCTTCAAGGCCGTTGGCTTGTTTGCGAAAGCGAGCGTTTCCAATTTAGTTGCTCCTTCTCATCAGGTCGTTCATCGCGACCCAGTGAGGAAACATTTTGAGCGGTCGCTCGACGCGACCGAAGAGAGCCAGCTGCCGCTGGTCACCATCCCATGGCTTGAACATCGCGTCATGCCGATGACAAAGAACCGGTTCATCGCTTCAGCAACTCCACGTCGAGGCAGAGCGACTGCAGCTCACGCACGAGAACGTTGAACGACTCCGGAAGGCCCGGATCCGCGGGCACCTCGCCCTTCACGATCGCCTCGTACACCTGCGAGCGACCTTCGACGTCGTCCGATTTCACGGTCAGAAGTTCCTGGAGCGTGTAGGAGGCGCCGTAGGCCTCGAGGGCCCAGACCTCCATCTCTCCGAAACGCTGGCCGCCGAACTGCGCCTTGCCTCCGAGGGGCTGCTGCGTGATCAGCGAGTACGGCCCGATCGAGCGCGCGTGGATCTTGTCGTCGACCAAGTGCGACAGCTTCAGCATGTAGATGAAGCCGACCGTGACCTGCTGCTCGAACGGCTCTCCGGTCATGCCGTCATAGAGGACCGTCTTTCCGGAGGAGGGCAAATTCGCGTCTTTCAGGAGCTTCTTGATCTCCCCTTCCGACGCGCCGTCGAAGACCGGCGTTGCCATGGTGACCCCGAGCGCCTTCGCGGCCCACCCGAGGTGAGTCTCCAAGATCTGCCCGACGTTCATGCGGGACGGAACGCCCAGGGGATTCAAGACGATGTCGATCGGCGTGCCGTCCGGAAGGTACGGCATGTCGGATTCGGAAAGGATGCGGGAAATCACGCCCTTGTTTCCGTGGCGTCCGGCCATCTTGTCGCCGACTGAAAGCTTTCGCTTCATGGCGACGTACACCTTGACCATCTTGATGACGCCCGGCGGCAGCTCGTCGCCCTTCTGCAGAAGCTCGATCCGCTCCGCGTTGACGCGGTTCAAGACCTCGATCTGCGAATCCTGCCGGCGGAGGATGATCTGGACCGCGTCCGCGATCTCCTCGTCCTTGAGCTTCAGGCGCTTCAGCTGCTGCGGCGTCAACCGCGAGACCGCCTCGGCGGTGAACTTTCCGCCCTTCTTGACGATCTCGCCGCCGTCGCGGTCGTTCATCTCTTCGTTCGAGACCTTTCCGACGAGGAGGTCTCGGATTTTCTTGTTGGCTTCCTCGCGAATGATGCGGATCTCGTCGCGAGAGTTCTTCTCGATCTTCGCGATCTGGTCCTGCTCGATCGACAGAGCGCGCAGGTCCTTCTCGGTGCCCTTGCGGGAGAAGATCTTGACGCCGACGATGATGCCTTCGATGCCGGGCGGGCAGATCAGGCTGGCGTCGCGGACGTCGCCGGCCTTCTCGCCGAAAATCGCCCGAAGGAGCTTCTCTTCCGGTGTGAGCTGGGTCTCGCCCTTCGGCGTGACCTTGCCGACTAAGATGTCGCCCGGCTTGACGTTCGCTCCGATGCGGATGATCCCCGATTCGTCCAGATCGCGCAGCGCGTTTTCCGACACGTTCGGAATGTCGCGCGTGATTTCCTCGGGGCCGAGCTTGGTGTCCCGCGCCTCGATGTCGAATTCCTGGATGTGGATCGACGTGAAGAAGTCGTCCTTCACGAGGCGCTCCGACACGAGAATCGCGTCTTCGTAGTTGTATCCGCGCCACGGCATGAATGCGACCAGGATGTTGCGCCCCAGGGCGAGCTCGCCCTGCGACGTGCAAGGGCCGTCCGCGAGGACCTGGCCCCGCTCGACCTTCTGGCCCTCCATGACGATGGGCTTCTGGTTGATGCAGGTGTTCTGGTTCGACCGGCGAAACTTCGTCAGCGGATAGATGTCGGCGCCGAATTCTTTGCCGCCGGCCTCGGTGCCCTCGACGCGCACGATGATGCGCTCGGAGTCCACCTGGTCTACGACGCCCCCGCGCTTGGCGAGGACGACCGCGCCCGAGTCCCGGGCCACCGTGCCTTCGAGACCCGTCCCGACGAGCGGCGCCTCTACCCGGAGGAGGGGAACGGCCTGCCGCTGCATATTCGATCCCATGAGCGCCCGGTTGGCGTCGTCATGCTCGAGGAAAGGAATCAGCGCCGTCGCCACGGAGACGAGCTGCTTCGGGGAGATGTCCTTATAGTCGATCTTCTCGCGCTCGGCGGTGATGAACTCGCCGTTGAACCGAGCGATGACGCGCTCTTCCTTGATGCGTCCGCCGGCATCTGTCTCCGCGTTCGCCTGAGCGATGACGAAGTTCTCTTCTTCCCATGCGGAAAGGTAGAAGGCGTGAGGGATCGATTCTGCCGGCTTCTTGGCGTGCTTCGCGTTCTCCTCTTCGAACTCCCGCTTCTCGGCGATCTGGCCGAGCTTGAAGGAGGTGTCTCCGACGGTCGTGACCTGGAAGTGGTCGATGACCCTTCCCTTCTCGACCCGCTTGTAGGGAGTCTCGATGAAGCCGAAATCGTTGATCCGCGCGTAACAGGACAGAGACGAGATCAACCCGATGTTCGGGCCTTCCGGCGTCTCGATCGGGCACACCCGGCCGTAGTGCGTCGGATGCACGTCGCGAACTTCGAATCCGGCCCTCTCCCGCGAGAGGCCGCCCGGCCCGAGGGCCGAGAGCCGCCGCTTGTGCGTCACCTCGGAGAGAGGATTCGTCTGGTCCATGAACTGCGAGAGCTGCGAGGACCCGAAAAACTCCTTGATCGAGGCGATGACCGGCTTGCTGTTGATCAGGTCGTGCGGCATCGCCGAGTCGATGTCCTGGTGGACGGACATCTTCTCCTTGATGGCGCGCTCCATCCGGACGAGACCGATCCGGAACTGGTTCTCCAGGAGCTCGCCGACGGAACGGACCCGGCGGTTTCCGAGGTTGTCGATGTCGTCCGTCCGGCCCACATCGCGCTTCAAACGCAGGAGGTACCCGACCACGCGGTAAATGTCCTGCGCGGTCAGCGTGCGCGTGTCCTCGGAGGAGTCGGCTTCGAGCTTGATGTTGAACTTGAAACGGCCCACGCGCGAGAAGTCGTACTTCTTTGCGTCGAAGAACATGCCTTCGAAGAGGTTCTTCGCGGACTCGTACGTTGGAGGGTCGCCGGGGCGCAGTCGGCGGTAGATCTCGAGAATCGCTTCGTTCTTGGTCTTGTGAGTGTCCTTTCGGATCGTGTTCACGAGAACGTCGCCCGTCAGGTCCCAGTCGGGGAAGAAGAGCTCGACTGCCTTGATGCCGCGTTCCTTCAGCTGCTCGATCGCGTCGGGTCCGAGCTCCTGGCCGGCTTCGAAGAGGACCTCACCGGTCGCGAGATCGACGACGTCCCCCAGGAAACAGGCCTTCTCGACCGCCGCGTCGTCGACGGAACGCTCGATCGAGCCCTTCTTGGCGATCTCCTTCTGCTCGTCCTGAGTGAGCTTGATCTGGGCGAAGACGACCTTCGTGTCGCGCTTGACGCGCGCGTACTTCTCTTTCAGATCTTCCTGCTTGAGAGCCTCTTTGCCGACCGTCAGGTACGCGCGGCCGCGCTCGAAACGAGCGGCGATTGGCGTATAGAACTGCCTCAGGATCGACTCGTCGGTCTCGAGACCGAGCGCGCGCAAAAAGATGGTCGCCGGGAACTTCCGCTTGCGGTCGATCCGGACGTAGAGGACCGCCTTCTGGTCGTACTCGAACTCCACCCACGAGCCGCGGTACGGAATGATCTTCGCGAGGTACCCGTGCGCGGACTCCTTCGTGAAGAAAACGCCCGGGGAGCGATGGAGCTGCGAGACGATGACGCGCTCCGTCCCGTTGATGACGAACGTGCCGTGCTCGGTCATCAGGGGGATGTCGCCGAAGAACACCTCTTCCTCTTTGGCATCGCGCATCGTCTTGACGCCGGTTTCCGGGTCCTTGTCATAGACGAAGAGCCGGAACGTGACCTTCAGGGGCACCGAGTAGGTCATCCCCCGCTCCTGGCACTCGGCCACGGAGTACTTCATCTGGAGATCGACGGGATTGCCGCAGACATCGCACAGGGTCACGCGGTTCGGGTTCTGTGTCCCGCAGTTCGGGCAGGAGACCTGCTCCTCGTGGGGGTGCGCGGTGACGATGCGGGAGCCGCACGAGCGGCAGTCCATCCGGAGGTGCTCGAGGCCCTTCAGCCGGCCGCACTTGCACTCCCAGTTGCCGATCGCGTACTTGACAAACTGCAGCTCGCAGGCCCCGCGGAAGTCCGAAAACGGGAACACGCTCGTGAAAACAGCCTGAAGCCCGGACTCGTCCCGCTCTTCGGGGAGCAGGTTCATCTGGAGGAACCGCTCGTAGGACCGGCGCTGAACGTCGATCAGGTTGGGAAGATCCATGAACGACCGGATCTTCGAAAAGTTCTTTCTCTCGGGCAGAACAGCAGGCAAAACGGCAGCCTCAGTCATTCAGACTCCTCGCGCCGGCGCACGGCCAGGCGTATAGACGAAGGGGAGACGATCCGGGCCGGCTCCCGCCGGCGGATTGCCGGGGAGACTCGGCGAATACCGAAACACACGGCTATTCCCGAGGGACGCGCCAGCCCGCCCGGGTCCCGCAAGGGACTCGGAGCCATCGAATTCCGGGCGTCCCCCCGGGTGGAAAGCCGCCCCACTACTTGATCTCGACCTTTGCTCCCACGTCTTCGAATTTCTTCTTGATGCTGGCGGCCTCGTCCTTGGAAACCCCTTCCTTGATGGTTCCTGGCGCGCCGTCGACGAGATCCTTGGCTTCCTTCAACCCCAGGGCCGTCACCTCGCGGACCGCCTTGATGGTCTTGATCTTGTCTCCAGCCGCCTGCAGGACCACCGTGAACTCGGTCTGCTCTTCCTCGACCGGAGCCGCCGCGGCTCCCGCGCCCGCCGCCGGCGCCGCCATTGACATCGCGGCCGCCGACACGCCGAACCTCTCCTCGAGAGCCTTCACAATCGTGTTCAGCTCGAGGACGGTCATGCCCTCGATCTCCTTGACGAAATTCTCCGAAGTCATCGCCATGTCCGTTCTCCTTCTAATCTCGGTACGTTGAAAGTCATTCGGCGGGCGCGGCCGCAGCCTCGCCCGTTTTCGATTTCTGTTCGGCGATCTGATGCATCACGAGCGCGAGGTTGCGGACGGGGCCGTTCAACACGACCGCAAGACGCCGCAGTGGAGACTGCATCACGAAGAGCAGCTTCGATACCAGCTCCTCGCGGGACGGCAGGTCCGCGATCGCCTGGATGTCGGCGGCGGCTACGGCGCGGCCCTCGATCAGGGCGCCCTTGAAGACAAGCTTCGGGTTCGTCTTGGCGAAGGTCGTCAGGACCTTGGCAAGGGGCACCGCGTTCGATTCGTTGTAAGCGATGGCCGTGTCGCCCACGAAGTGCTCGGAGACCGCTTCGAGCGGCGTTCCAATGGTGGCGCGCCGAGCGATCGTGTTCTTCACGACGAGGTACTTCGATGACGTTGCGCGCACCTGCCGGCGGAGCTCCGTCACTTCGGGGACCTTGAGGCCGGCGAACCCGAACAGGATCGCGTTCTTCGACCGGGCCATGTCCTCTTCGAGGACGGTCAGCATGGAGGCTTTTTCAGTTTTATTCATGACGTTTTCCTAGAGCGCTTCCACGGCGGCCGTGTCGATGTCGATGCCCGGACCCATCGTCGAAGAGATGGAGACCGTCCGGAAATACTTACCCTTCGCGGCGGGAGGCTTGGCCCGCAGAACCGCGCGGATGAACGCGGTCGCGTTCTCCTCGAGCCGAGTCTCGTCAAACGAGGTCTTCCCGATCGCCGCGTGGATGATCGACGTCTTGTCAACCCGGAACTCGACCTTGCCGGCCTTGATCTCCCGAACGGCCTTACCCACGTCCATCGTGACGGTGCCGGCCTTCGGGTTCGGCATGAGCCCCTTCGGGCCGAGCACTTTCCCGAGCTTGCCGACGAGCCGCATCATGTCCGGAGTCGCGACGAGTGCGTCGAACTCCAGGAACCCGCCCTGGATACGCTCGACCAGCTCCTCAGCTCCAACGTGATCCGCGCCCGCTTCCGTCGCTTCGCGGGCCTTGTCGCCGCCCGCGATCACGGCGACCCTCTTCGACGTTCCCGTGCCGTGGGGAAGGACGACCGTGCCGCGCACCATCTGGTCCGCATGCTTGGGGTCGACTCCCAGCAGCATCGCGACATCGACGGATTCGTCGAACTTCGCGAACTTGACCGCGCGGACGAGCTTCATGGCGTCGCTGAGCCCGTACGGGCGCGGCTCCACCTTCGCCTTCGCGGCCAGAAACTTCTTACCCGGTTTTCTCATTTACCCCCTTCGTCGTGCTGACGACCGGAGTGGCTCCGGTCTCCGACTCGAGCAGTTCTCGTCGTGTTTCTGTTGTCTGTTTCAGACGACGTCGATCCCCATGCTGCGCGCGGTGCCTTCGACCACCCGGATGGCGGCCGGCAGATCGGACGCATTGAGGTCCGGCATCTTCGTCCTGGCAATGTCTTCGACCTGCTGTTTCGTGACCTTCCCGACCTTTTCCTTGTTCGGGGTTCCGGAACCCTTCGGGATCCCGGCCGCCTTCAGCAGCAGGATCGAAGCCGGAGGGGTCTTCGTGATGAACGTGTAGGACCGGTCGGCGTACACGGTGATGACGACCGGGATGATGAGGCCCTTCTGCGCCGCCGTGCGGGCGTTGAAGTTTTTGCAGAAATCCATGATGTTGACGCCCTGCTGGCCGAGCGCCGGGCCGACCGGAGGCGCCGGCGTGGCCTCCGCCGCGGGAATCTGCAGTTTGACGTAGCCGGTGATTTTTTTCGCCATATGACTCGCTTTGCTCGTTCGGGAATCGGGAAGCGGGAACCGGGAACCGAATTTCCCCGCTCACCCTCAGTCCGATCTCGTTTTTGCTTTGCCTCCTCGATTTCCGATTTCAGATTTCCGATTACCGGCTAAAGCTTCTGAACCTGCAGAAACTCGAGCTCCACGGGCGTGCTGCGTCCAAAGATCGTGACCATCACCTTGAGCGTCGACCGATCGAGGTTGATGTCCTCTACCACGCCCGTGAAGTTCGTGAACGGGCCGTCGGTGATCCGGACGTGCTCGCCCTTTTCAAACGTGTGCTTCGGTTTCGGCTTTTCCTTCGTCGAGGTGACGCGATGGAGGATCTGCTCGACCTCGTCTCCGGTGAGCGGCGTCGGCTCCTTGCCGGATCCGACGAACCCGGTCACCTTCGGAGTGTTCTTGACGAGATGCCACGCCTCGTCGGACATCTCCATCTCGACGATGATGTAGCCGGGGAAGAACTTCCGCTGGATCTCGCGGCGTTTTCCGCCCTTCATCTCGACCAAGGTCTCCGTGGGAATCCGGATGTCCCCGAAGGAATCCGTCATCCCCATCGCGTCGACCCGCTGCTTCAGGTTCTGGCGCACGCGCTCCTCGAACCCGGAGTAGGTGTGGACGATGAACCAGTCTTTCTTGCGTCCGTTGCCCTCGGCGGGCTGCACGGCGCCCTCGCCCGTCCTGGTCGTCGTCATGCCAGCACCCCCGCGGCGTGGAAGATCCGATCGATCGCCCAGGCGAGGCCGGTGTCGATCACGAAGAGGTAAAAGCCGAAGAGGAAGCAGGCGACGATCACGACGACGGTCGTCCCGACGACTTCGGGCCGGCCGGGCCAGCTCACCTTTTTCATCTCGACCCAGACGTCCCGGAAAAAGCTCCGGGTCGACGGCCACCATTCTTTGACTGGGGTCATATCGCTCGCTTTGCTCGCTCGGGAATCGGAAACCGGGAATCGGGAATCGACTTCCCCGAGTGCCTCAGTTCAAATCCCGTGTTGCTATGGCGCCTCTTCCTTCTCTCGATGACTTTCGATTCCCGAAGTCCGATTCCCGATTCGCGGCCCCGGTCTCCTAATGGCAGGGGTGGAGGGATTCGAACCCCCAACCTACGGTTTTGGAGACCGCCGCTCTACCAATTAGAGCTACACCCCTAAGGTGGTCGCTTTCGCTCGCGTCTCTAAACCTTGCCTTCTTTGTGCGCCGTCGCCTTGCGACAGAACCGGCAGTACTTGTGAAGCTCGAGCTTCTCCGTATTGGTCTTCTTGTTCTTAGTCGTCGTGTAGTTCTTGCGCTTGCAATCGGTGCAGGCAAGGCTGATGTTTTCTTGCATGCTTGATTACTCCAGGATCTCTGTGATCGTGCCTGCGCCCACGGTGCGTCCGCCTTCGCGGATGGCGAACCGCAGGCCCTTCTCCATCGCGATCGGCGTGATCAGCTGGATCTCCAGCGCCACGTTGTCTCCCGGCATCACCATCTCGACCCCCGAAGGCAGCTGCGCCGTCCCG
>JBBROA010000100.1:0-14727 GCA_038229875.1 Thermoanaerobaculia bacterium
GGGGTATCCCTGTGGTGGACGAGTGGCGAGCGCTTCAGCTCTGTCGGGCGGGCTCTGGGAGGCGACGCGTCGGAGGCGATGGGGTTCGCATCCCGCGGCGCAGCGGCGCGTCGAAGTAAGCGGCGCGGCCACGAGGCAGACGGCCCCGCGCCGCCGCAACCCGCAGGGCGGACGGGCTTTTGCTCGGCGTTACGCCAAGAAGAGACCCTGGCCGACACGCAGCACGAAAGTCTCGCTGGCGCCTGTCGCGATTGCAAAAGCCCGGACGCGACACCCGCATCCATTTTTCCACGGGCTGCTAAGGTGCCCCGATCGCGCGGTCGGCGCGGAGTCCAAAGCGACCACGGTGGGCGGGCAGTCGTTTGCATTCGCGCGCTTCGAACGGGTTCGGGGAATCCCGCACGAATCGCCGGGATACAAAAACCCTCCGGCGCAAGGCCCCGTGTCGAACGAGGGAGCCCTGTCTTGAATCCGCTGGACGGATCCCCCCCGGGGGGATACGATTTCGCCATGAAGAAGACGCCCGCGGCGGCTTCGGTACTCCCGGCTCTCGGGCATCCGGAGTCGACCTCGCGAAATCTTCCCGATCCGGATCGCGCGGAGATTGCGCGGCGGCTCGCGCGGATCGAAGGTCACGTGGCGGCCGTCCGCCGAATGCTGGATGCCGGCGAAGACTGCGACGCTCTGCTCATTCAGGCGTCCGCCGTGCGGTCTGCGTTGAATGGGGTTCTCGTTGCGCTCATGGAAAAGCATTTGACGTGCTGCGTTCTGCCGGACGCGCGAGCGGGCCGCGGAGGCAAGGCGGCAGACCGGTTCCGCCGCGCGCTGGAAATCGTGTTGAAGAGGTCTTGAGCTGCGCGCCCGGGGAGAAAGATGAAAACAGAACTTCTCTACATTCCGGATTGCCCGAACCTTGCCGCCGCTCGGACCCAGACGGTCAGGCTGTTGAAGGAACAGGGACTGCCGGGGAACGTCGATGAAATCGAAGTCCCCGACCGAGCCGCGGCCGAAAGCCTGCGGTTTACAGGGTCGCCGACCATCCGCATCGACGGCGAAGACGTAGCTGCCACGGTCGGAGCGATCGTTCCGGCATTTTCGTGCCGCACGTACGAGGTCGACGGCCGGCTCTCCGGATTGCCCGCTGACGGTCTCGTCCGGGCCGCGATACGGCGCGCGTTGGAGGCGGCACCGTGAAGAACGCAGAACGGATTACGCCGGTCGCCGCAATCGTCAGCGCCGTTCTTTCCATGGCGTGTTGCCTGCCTTTCGCTTTGCCCCTCGCCTTCGGAGTCGCCGGGCTGAGCGTGGTGCTCGATACGTTGAGGCCCTGGCTGCTCGGGGGCTCTCTCGCTCTTCTGGTTCTTGGCTTCTTTCAACTGTCGAGGAAACGCGCCTGCGGCCGTCGGAGCAAAGGCAGCCTGATCCTTCTCGGAGTCGCAACTCTCGTCGTGTTGAGTTTCGCGCTCCTTCCCCAGGTGGTGGCCACGATCCTGTCAGGCGGGCGCTGACATGACCGGTCCATCCGGGAAGCCGCTGAAGGGAGTTCTCTGGTTCGCCCTTCCTGCGGCCATTCTCCTTCTGGCAAATCTTCTTTTCGCGAATGGCTCTTCGCCGGACCTGTCTGTGATCGACGCGAAGACGCTCCCCGCGCTGAAGGCGGATTTCAATGCGCACGCGGATGCAACCCGGATCGTCTTGCTTCTGTCACCCACGTGACCGACCTGTCTGCGGGGGGTCTCCGCAGTCGAGGACCTCTTGAAGAAGAATCCCGCCGGTAAAGTCCGGGTGTACGCCGTCTGGCTGCCGATCCTCTCGTTCGACTCCAGGCCCGGCGACCTCGTCCTGCGCCGTATGACGGATCGACGGGTCCGGCAGTTCTGGGATTCCGGGCGCCTCGTCGCCGAAGAGGTCGCCCATCACGGCGACCCTCGCCAGAAAGAGCCCGAATGCTGCTTCCACCGACGCGGCGTTCTGTGGGACCTCGCCGCCGTTTATCCGCCTGGAGGCTCCTGGGGCGAACGATTGCCACTGGCGAGCGTCTTCGGCGGACCGGTCATCTCCCAGACGGAAGCGATCCGGCGGGAGCTGGCGAACGTGGGGAGTCGCTCTAAAGTGCCGTAGGTCGGAACAATTTAGATCGATCTGTGGTCCCTATCTCGCGACGCGGTTCGGAGCGCTGATCTGCCTCAGGGACGCGGGCTCGAGAACGGCGCTTTCTGAACACCTTGCGAGCTTGCCGTCTCGGCGCCGCGAACCGTCACGTGTACCGACGAAGTTGCCGTCTGGCCTGCCGCATCACGGACCGTCAGAGTGATGGTGTGGGGACCGGACATCAGCTTGCGGGTCGCTGTCCAGTGCCCATTCCCGAGCTCGCCCGCGCGGTCGGATGTCCACGCAAACGATCCCCCGTCGGCCAGGGGCCCATCCTCCAGACTGAAGGCATCGCCGCGAAGCAGCTGCGGCAGGCGCGAATCGAGAGTCGCTCCTTCCGTCGGTTGGCCGATTGAGACTTGCGGGAGCTTGCGGGGGACCCGAACCGGGGCGGGCAAGACGGCTTCGGCGGACCTTCCTCCGTTGGAAGCTCGCACCCTCAGCAGCGCCTTTTCCGAACCGGGGAGAGTGTCGAAATCGACCTCGACCCTGGTCTGCTTCAACCCGACGTGAAGCGGCCACCACGTCTTCCCGTCGTTGGCACTGTAAAGAAGCGAGTACTGGATGGAACGGCCCCCCGGATCGGATCCCGTCCAGGCGACGGACTGCCTTCCTGTGAGGCCAGCTCCGGACGCTGAGAGCGGCAGCATGGCCACTCGGGGGTCCGCGCGCGGAACGGTCTGCTCGGCGAGGATCGCGTCGCCCTTTCGCACCACGACCTTTGCCGTCTTCTCCTTCTGCTCTTCGAAGGGAACCACCATGCTGAAGGTGATGGGCTCCGAATTCTCCTGATGCACCGGGTGTGATGCAAACGGGAACTCGACGAGCATGGCGCCTCCGGCATCGAGCAACTGCAGCTTGAAGTCTTTACCGGTCGAGGGAGTGGAAATGTCGGTCGCCGACGGGATCATCTCGAGATCCGCCAGCCGAACACGACCCTCGGGTTCGAAGACCCCCGCCGCGAACAGGAACGCCCGGTCGTGGTCGTAGCGTGCGCCCGTGGACGTGGGCCGCGCCACCCGATCTCTGGGAAACTTGATTTTTTCTGTGGCTTTGGCTTCTTTCTCTTCTCGGGAGTTTGTAAAGGTGCAGTCGGCATCCTGGTTTTTCCAGATGACGCCGATGAGCTGGCAGGTCGTGTACGAGGAAATCCAGATCGGGGGCAGGTTATACGACATGATGTCGCTCAAAGGCCCGGCGACGGTCTGCTTGTCGTCGATGCTCCTCTCACCCGAAAACGAGACGAGATGGACGTCGGACCGACCGAGATCGGCGGAAAGATTGAACCCGAAATCCATCGAATCAATGTGGCCGTTGGGATGGGGATACGCGTCGCAGGGATCGAAAGTGTGGCACGGCAATCCGTCGGAATGCGACACCTCCTGCGCCATCGTCTTGCCGACCCGATTCCCGTCGCGCGCGTTCTGCTCTTCACTGTAGGCGCCGTCCGAATAGCCGTGTAGCCCGCCGGTGTCCCAGTTGTCGAGCAGATTGATCTTCGAACCTGAAGGCAGGCTGGCGACCATCTTGGCCGCCCATGTCCGCGAGTCCGTCAGGTTGCCGAACGGCTGAGGATTCGGCGCGACTTTCCCGATTCCCGGGACCGGCACGACGGTGAACCCGGAGACCGGAAAAACGTTCTCGACGAAAGCCCGGTGTGCGGAGTAGTCCGACCAGGGCGCAGGCGGACCCACTGGAGCCTTGAAGGGGTCGTTCATGTTCGTCACGGCCCAGACGACGCCGTACACGCTGTCGCGCACCGCCGGAAAGATGAACTGCTGGCGGGAAAAGGTGTGTTCCGCAGGGGGATTCGGAACGTCGGATCCCGCAAAGATGCGCGCGGTCAACTGGTGCATGCCGGGCGCGGTCTCCAGATAGTTCAGCCAGAACGTGAAGCTGTCTCCCCACTGATCCCGGTGACTGCCAGAAGGAGAAACAGGGATCGAAGAGTTCGGATCGAAGGTGGAGGGCATCAGCTCGACCTGTGTGCCGCTCGGATTCTTTACGACGAGCCTCCCGCTGACGCGCCACGGGCCGTGATTGGCTTCGTTGCTCTGCACGTAGACGCGAACGAACGTCGGCTTGTACCCGACCAGCGGGATCCCGCTGACCGGGTTCTGCACCCCCTGAACGACGTCCATTCCCGTGATCCAGTAGTCAGTCGTCTTGCGGCAACCTGCGGCCAGCACCGCAGCCGAGACCAGCATCAGCGAAGTAATCCGGCGCCTGAGGTTCCCCATCCAAGCCTCCTCGCTCTTCCACACACCACGGAATGACGCGGCGTGCTCGTGCGGCGGAGAACTCCACGGCCGGCATCGTCGCCTCATCAACAGCACGATCTACGGGATCTCGATAGGAAATCACAAACGCGCCGGGCTGAGAAGCTCGAGTTTTTCCAGGAACGATCCTGTCAGAGGGAGACTCCGCCACGCACGCAGATAAAAAAAGAGCCGGAGCGGACGCCCCGGCTGGACGCGAGCTGCATTGCTCCGACCGGTGGAACGATCAGTACGACGGCGATCCGCTGGATCGCGGCGCCCACATCTTCCGGTGGGGAACGATGGTCGTCGTTTACCTCGGATCCGACGCTCGGACTCGTGAAGCACTTTCCGCGGAGCTCGGAAATCAAATCGCCGGTGCAAACTGAAAGGTCCCGCCTCAGACGAAAAGAGGTCACATGTCGCGAATCATCCCCTTCCTGTTTCTGCTCGGCGTGGCTGCGGGTGCCCTTCAGCGCTCCCCCGAAAAGGGGGTGGACGGATTTCAGGAGGCGTTCCGAGCCGGGAACCGGGAAGAAGCACTTTCCTTTTCCACCCGACGTGTCATATTCGAGGAAGGGGAAGCGGAAATGGGGCGCGACGAGTACGCCGCGAAACACCTCGCCGCGGACTTGATTTCGCGAAACCGCCTCGACGCGAGTGACCGAGGAATATACAAATTCCCGAGGCGACGAGACGCTCCATGTTTTATCCCGCATGTTTCATCCCGATCACATCTTCATTCCGGCGGGGCCCGCGCGCTCGCCGCCGGCATGCGGGGTGCCCCAGCGCAGTCGAAGAAACGCGTGAACCGAAACGGGAAACCTTCCATAGGCCGGTCGAAGCGTCGAGGGAAAAGTGTACGCCGTCACGTCGGCACCGATGCCGGTCCGAAGCGGCGGAAGGCAGGTGAAATCCCGGAGATATCCCAGGGTGTAAGCCCCCACGCGAACGAGACGTCGCCGCCGGCAATCGATCGTCGCCAGGAGCGTTTGACGGCCCGCCAATGACTTGAACCCTGCTGATGAGCAATTAATTTTGGCGCACCGGCTTCGCGGCAAATGGACCGCAACCTGCCGTCAAGGGAATGGGAGGGCCTGTCGTGCCGTTTATCCCTGTCCACAGAGAAGGAATTCGGCATTCATGCGGGGCGACCCAGCAGATTTATGCTCAGTTGATTCAAATGCATCAGGAGCGTCTGTCGAGCCGCAATTACAACCTTTACCGAGACGAGACTGAATAAAGTGAAGGCCAGCAGATTTGACCATCGAGCACGTCGCTCCGCATGGGCGTTTGCGTTTCTGGTCCTGTTGACCACAAGCCTGTCTTTCGCGGCGATCCCGTGCTGCCGCCAATCGGTAGAGGGGCATCCTGTGATGAAGACGGCGGATTGCTGCGAAAGCAATTCCTTGCGGGCGTGCGCCAGGATGTCCTGGGTCGAGGCTGATCCCGCGGCTCTCGTCAAGCCATCGCCCGCGACCACAGACACCACATGCTCTGTTTCACCGACGCGCGTGAACCCGGGCGCCGCTGCGGCGCACTTTCAGCCACGAAACGCCGCTCGCGCGACCCTCTTCCCTTCGTTCCGAGGCGTCACACCCCTTCTGATCTGAACCGGGTCTTCTTCCTGCGTTAGCGGCGGATCGCTCCGCCAGTCTGTCCGAACTGTTCGGACGCGTGGAGGCAAGACCGGTGATTTTCAAGAAAAGCTTCGCATTCGTATTCGTCCTGGGATCGGCCGCTCTGCTGTCCGGTCAACCGGCGCCCCCAGACCGCGCGACCCTCCCGGAGCCGGAGCTCGAACAGCTCGTGGCCGAGGCAATCCGGACCCATCCTGATCTCACGAGCGCCGCAGCAACGGTGGAGGCCGCGCGGCAACGCGTCGCTCCGGCAGGCGCCCTTCCGGACCCCTCCCTTTCCTTCAACTATCAGAACGACGGCACGCGAATCACGCTGGGCGAGCGGGACATGACGTTTCTGGGGGCGATGATCTCGCAGCCGCTCCCCTGGCCGGGAAAGCTGCGTTTGGCCGGCCAGGAGGCCGCGCTGAGGGCGGACGAGGCCGGGGCCGGCGTCGAACGCGCCCGCCTGGCCGTCGAGGCGCGGGTTCGACGCTCCTGGTACGAGCTCCTCCTCGCGCGCGCGCTGCGTGAGCTGACCGAAGACCGCGGCCGCTCCTGGCGGGAAATCGCGGACATCGTCCGGGATCGTTACGCCGCAGGTCTCGGGATTCAGCAGGACGTGCTTCGAGCCCAGACAGAGGTGCTGCGCGTGGACGAGGCGAGGGTGGATCAGAGCGCGCAGACGAGCAACCGGCGGTCGGAGCTGAACCGGGTCCTGGGACGGCCGCAGGACCGATCCATCGAGAGCGACCGGCGCCTGGAATTTCGCGCGGAGACCCCGGACTTCCCGCTCCTGCTTCGCAGAGTTCTCGAAAGCAGTCCCGAGCTTTCGGGCAACAAGCGGGCAGTCGATGCGGCGCGTCTGCATGTCGCCCTCGCGCGAAAAGACCTTCGGCCCGACTTCGTCGCGAGCGGCGGCCCGATGTATCGGGGACGCCTCGACCCGATGTGGCAGGTCGGCCTCGGGATCACGCTCCCGATCTATGCTGGCTCCCGGCAGAAGCCCCGGCTTAAGGCCGCCGAGGCGGACGTTCGCTCCGAGGAGGCGCGGCTCTCCTCTGGCGCGCTGGAGCTCGAGTTCCTGACCCGCGAACGATTCGAGAACTTAAACGCGGCCCTGCAAGTCGCACGCCTCTACAAGGAAGGCGTTCTTCCGGTCGATCAGCTTTCGATGGAGTCCGCCATCGCGAGTTACCGCACCGGGAAGGTCCCCTTCGTCACGGTCCTCGAGGCGTTGAACACGCTTTATGCCGACCGGATGATTTACCTGACGCGTCTTTCAGACTCGGAAAAGTGGCGCGTCGCCCTCGACGAAGAGGACCTCGCCGCCTCGAAGCCCATGAGTGCCTCCGCCGCAGGCGCGGCTCCGGCGAGCACGACGACCTCTTCCCCCTCCATGAGGTAGCCCATGAATTTTCTGCGTCGCGCCGCCGTCCCGTGGGTCGTTGCGGGCCTCTTCGCCGTCGCCTTCCTGGTTCTGGCTGTCTCCCGGCGCTCGACGGCGAGATCGGAGCCGGCGGCGACCCGTAAAGCGTCTCCGTCCCCCGTCTCGCCTGCGCCGGCAGGGCAGAGAAAAGTCCTTTACTGGGTGGATCCGATGAAGCCCGGTTACAAGTCGGACAAGCCGGGCAAGTCCCCTTTCATGGACATGGAACTCGTGCCTGTCTACGACGACGCCGCCGCATCCACGCCGTCCGATGTCGAGGGCTACTCGACGATCTCGGTACCGCAGGGACGGCAGCAGGCGATCGGGGTCCAGGTCGGAAAAGCGGAGATGCGCGAGCTGACGAAAACGATCCGGTTGATCGGCCGCGTGACGTTTGATGAAACGCTGCACGCTCAGATCCACGCGAAGTTCGAGGGGTATGTCGAACGCCTCTATGTCGATTACACGGGCAAATCCGTTCGCAAAGGGCAGCCGCTGCTTTCGATCTACAGCCCCGAGCTTTTGGCGACGCAGCAGGAGTACCTGATCGCAGTGCGCGCACGGGAGCAGTTCCGCGCCTCGGAGAATGCCGACATTGCGCGCGGCGGTCTGGACCTGTACGAGTCGGCACGCCAGCGCCTCCTGCTCTGGGACATCAGTCCGGGGCAGCTTCGGGAGCTCGAGAAAAGCGGGAAGCCCCAGAAGGCTCTTACGCTCTACTCGCCCGTAGACGGCTACGTCCTGACGAAGAGTGCGATCCAGGGAGCGCGGGTGATGCCGGCCGACACACTCTTCGAAGTCGCCGGTTTCCGGCGGGTGTGGGTGTTCGCCGACGTTTACGAGGCGGAAGCGGGGGCCGTCGCGCTCGGTCAGACCGCGCGGATGACCCTCTCTTACCTTCCGGGCCGCACCTGGACGGGAAAGGTTTCCTTCATCGCGCCGGTTCTGGATGAGAAGACGCGAACCGTCAAGGTGCGGATCGAGTTCGACAACCCGGACGGCACCTTGAAGCCCGAGATGTTCGCGGACATCTCACTCGATCGGCCTGTCGGCCGTGTCGTGGCGGTACCCGACGGCGCGGTGCTGTCCACCGGAACGCGGACTCTGGTCTTCGTGGCCAGGGGGGATGGGTACTTCGAGCCGCGCGCCGTCGAAACAGGAGCAAAAGTCGACGGGTTTTTCGAGATCCGCAAAGGAGTCAAAGCCGGAGAAGAGGTCGTGACGCAGGCAAACTTCCTGATCGACTCGGAGTCGCGTTTGAAGTCCGCCCTGGGAGACATGAGTGCCCCTGCCGGTCACGCGCACGGGTCCCCCGCGGCGCCTGCCGGAAAGACGATCGCACCTCCGGCGCCGCCCGTCGAACCGAAGTCCGCCGCGCCGAAACCGCATGCGCACTGAGATGAAACCATGATCGAAAAAATCATCTCCTTTTCGGCGCGCAATCGGTTCATCGTCCTCGCGCTGACCGGATTCGCGATCTTCGCTGGCATCTGGTCGATCAGCCACATCGCCCTGGATGCTTTGCCGGATCTGTCCGAAACGCAGGTCATCGTCTACTCGCGCTGGGACCGCAGTCCCGACATCATCGAAGACCAGGTCACATACCCGGTCATCTCGTCGATGCTCGGCGCGCCGCGGGTCAAGGCCATCCGCGGTTTCTCTGATTTCGGCTACTCCTACGTCTACGTCATCTTCGAAGAGGGCACAGACCTGTACTGGGCGCGCAGCCGCACACTCGAGTACCTGTCGAAGATCCAGCCCCGCCTGCCCGCGGGGGTGCAGACGGAGCTCGGTCCGGATGCGACCGGCGTCGGCTGGGTCTTTCAATACGCCTTGGTCGACGAGTCCGGCAAGCACTCTCTGGCAGACCTTCGTTCGATTCAGGACTGGTCGGTCCGATACGACCTGCAGGCGGTCCCGGGCGTCGCTGAAGTGGCGAGCCTCGGCGGCTTCGTCCGCCAGTACCAGGTGACGGTCGATCCGAACCGGCTCGCTTCCTATGGCCTTTCCATGATGAAGGTCGTCGAAGCGATCCGCGCCTCCAACAACGAGGTGGGCGGGCGGCTGGTGGAATGGAGCGGCGCCGAATACATGGTCCGAGCGCGCGGCTACGTCAAATCCATCGCCGACCTGGAAGAGATCGTCGTCAAGACCGACGAAAAGGGGACGCCCGTCCGGCTGCGGGACATCTCGGAGATCCAACTGGGCCCAGAGATCCGGCGCGGCATCGCCGAGCTCGACGGCCGGGGGGAAGTCGCGGCGGGCGTCGTCATCATGCGCCACGGTGAGAACGCGATGAACGTCATCGGCCGCGTCAAGGAGCGCCTGAAGGCGATCGAGCTGACGCTTCCGAAGGGCGTCAAGATCGTGACGACGTACGACCGCTCCGATCTGATCGAGCGGTCGATCAAGACTCTCAAGCACGAGCTCATTCTCGAGATGCTCATCGTTTCGTTCGTCATCCTGATCTTCCTCTGGCACATTCCTTCCGCCGTCATCCCGATCGTCACGATCCCCGCCGCGGTGGTGCTTTCGTTCATCCCGATGTACTTCTTCGGCATCAGCTCGAACATCATGTCGCTCGGGGGAATCGCGGTCGCGATCGGAGCCCTCGTGGACGCGGCCGTCGTCGTCGTCGAGAACGCCCACAAGAAGCTCGAGATCTGGGAATCGACGGGCCGCAAGGGGGACTACAAGGAGGTCCTGATCGGCGCGATCCAGGAGGTGGGCCGCCCGAGCTTCTTCGCCCTGCTAGTCATCGCCGTCTCCTTCACGCCGATCTTCGCTCTGGAAGCCCAGGAGGGGCGCCTCTTCCGGCCGCTCGCGTTCACGAAGACCCTCGCCATGGCCATCGCCGCGCTCCTCGCCATCACGCTCGATCCGGCGATCCGACTCCTCTTCACCCGCCTGGACCGCTACGACTTCAGGCCGCGCTGGCTGTCTCACATGACCAATGCCGTCCTTGTCGGAAAGATGTATCCGGAGGAGAAGCATCCGATCTCCCGCGTTCTCTTTCGTCTCTACGATCCTCCGGCGCGGTTTGTCCTGCGGCACCCGAAGCTCGTAATCGCCGCGGCGCTGCTGATCGTTCTGGCCACGATCCCGGTGTACAAGCAGCTCGGATCGGAGTTCATGCCGCCGTTGAACGAAGGCTCGATCCTCTATATGCCGTCGACACTGCCCGGCATCTCCGTCACTGCGGCGCAGGATCTGTTGCAGCGACAGGACCGGGCTCTGCGTCAGTTTCCGGAAGTCGAGCGTGTCTTTGGAAAGGCCGGACGTGCCGAGACCTCGACCGATCCGGCGCCCTTCTCGATGATGGAGACAGTCGTCATCTTGAAACCCGAGCCGCAGTGGCGGACGAAGCCGCGCTGGTACTCCTCGCGCGTACCGGGATTCGTCAAGCCGTTGCTGCGTCCGCTGTGGCCGGAGACGATCAGCTGGGACGATCTCGTCAACGAAATGAACATTGCTTTGACGATGCCGGGGCAGACGAACGCCTGGACGATGCCGATCAAGAACCGCACCGACATGTTGACGACGGGCATTCGGACGCCGGTCGGCATCAAGGTGTTCGGCTCGGACCTGAAGCAAATCGAGGCGGTGGGGAAACAGCTGGAGGGCCTCCTTCAGTCGGTTCCCGGAACCCGAAGTGTCTATGGCGAACGCGTGGCCGGCGGTTACTTCATCGACTTCGATTTGAAGCGAAAGGAAATTGCCCGATACGGCCTGTCGATCAAGGAAGTCCAGGAAGTCATCATGTCGGCGATCGGCGGAGAGAACGTCTCGACCACGATCGAGGGGCGGGAGCGCTACCCGATCAACGTCCGCTACCCGCGCGAGCTGCGGGACGACCCGGAGAAGCTTGCCCGTGTGCTGGTGGCGACGATGTCCGGCGCGCAGGTCCCGCTGTCCCAGCTCGCGGACATCCGACTGGTCGAGGGCCCCTCCATGATCCGCGACGAGAACGGGAGGCTTTCGGGCTACGTGTACGTGGACGTGGACACGGGGAAGCGCGACATCGGCGGTTACATCCAGGAGGCCAAGGAGGCTGTTGCGCGGGGCCTGAAGCTTCCGACCGGCTACACGCTCGCGTGGAGCGGCCAATACGAGGCCATGCAGCGCGTCCGGGAGAAGTTGAAGGTCGTTTTTCCCGTGACGCTCTTTCTGGTGTTCGCCCTCCTCTATGCGAATACCAGGTCCTTGCCCAAGACGCTCCTGGTCCTGCTTGCGGTCCCCTTCTCCGCCGTCGGCGCGGTGTGGCTTCTCTACGCGCTCGGGTATCACATCTCGATCGGCGTATGGGTGGGATTGATCGCCTTGCTCGGCCTCGACGCCGAGACCGGCATCTTCATGCTCCTGTATCTCGACCTCGCGTTCGAAGAGCGGAAGGCCGCCGGCCAGATGCGAACACGCGAACATCTCGAAGAGGCGATCCTGCACGGAGCGGTCAAACGAGTCCGACCGAAGGTCATGACCGTGGCGTGCGCCTTTTTCGGGCTCGTGCCGATCATGTGGTCCACCGGCGCTGGGGCCGACGTCATGAAACGGATCGCGGCGCCCATGATCGGCGGCCTCTTCACGTCTTTTCTTATGGAGCTGCTCGTCTACCCTGCGATCTACCTCCTCTGGAAATGGCGCGAGGTCAGGAAGGCCTCGGAAATACCGACGCCACCGTTGGCGGTGGCGGCTTCGAAAGGTTGATGCCGGGGCAGAAGACCCGGCAATGCGCCAACGGGAGCGCCCGGCTGCGGGGGTGCGGGGGCGGTCACCCTTCGGCCTTCGTCAAGAGACCATGGGCAACCCGGCATCCATCCTTCAGCGCGAGCTCTCCGCTGCCTGCGACATCCCATCACCGAAACTCCGCGTGTCAAATTGACAATAAAACAAGTAGACGAAATAGATCGCGACGGCATCCAGCAGATGCCAGATGCCATGGCCGGAAATCCAGTGACTACCGGGATTGCAGAGGAGACGCGTCTTGTCCATCCACCAAAACGCGTAGGCAACGAGAAACACCAACCAGTAACCGGCCAGCCATTTGTATTTCACGGAGGGCCCCGTGCGGCGCTGGCGAAGATAGAGACGCGCCTCGATCAGTCCGCAGCAGAAGATTCCCTCGAAAAAGTAGACCGACGTGGCATAGCTGTCGCGCACGAGCATCAGCAGAAGGGGCACGGCGGCGCTCGCCCAGAAAATCGTTCGGATCGCGGGGCGACTCGGGGAAGCCACCGCCGAGTGTTCACCGCCAGTATGTACGAGGCGCCAGGTACATCCCGCCGTAATCGAACAACCTCCCGACGAATGTCTCAGAAGCGTGAAAGAAGGCTGAGCCGAAGGCGGTCGTCAGCGCAATCCAAGCGAGGCCGCGCAGGTGTTCGTGGCGGTCCCGCCTTACGGCTCGGAGGATGGCAAGACCGACGAGCAGGAATCCGATGTTCGTCCAGGTGTTGCCCGGCTGACGAACCCACGCGCAGAGCGACGCCTCGCAAAACTCGGCCGGACGGGAAATCAGCCCCTGCCAGGGACACCGTGCAACCCTAATACCCGGAACGATTGAAGATTTCCTGTCGCTCGTCGGCCGATCCCAAAGGCGTTCGTCTCAGGGCATTTGGCGGGCGGAGGTGTCGGTAGCCACGGTCACTGAGTCGCGCGCTGATCAGGAATGACGACTGAGGCTTACGGAACCAGGTCAAGACCTCCCGGAGGGGAATGCGTCCGCTCGATTCGTGGCTCTCCCGCGGGGTCCTGCCAGTCCGGTCGCTGCCGCCGGAAAGGAGCCAGGAGGATCTTGCCCAGGGTGACGTCCTCCTCGCGCTGGTACGCGGGAACCCCGATCTCGATCTCGGATTGCGGAACCGAGAGCACCGCGGTCCGGTGGAGGTAGTCCCAGACCGAAAGCAGGCTCGACCAGTTGCTGTCGGTCTCATTTTTCCAGTCGGAATGATGGATCCCGTGCATGCGCGGCGTGACGATCAGACGGACGAGGACTCGCTCGACGGAGAGCGGGAGGCGCGTGTTGGAGTGGTGAAAGAGGACCGACGCGAACAGAAGGAGCTGGTAGATCCAGATCGCGAGCGGGCTCGGCCCGACGACCAGGATCTGCAAGACCCGCCATCCGACCGAGAACGTCATTTCGCCGAAGTGGAATCGCAGCGCGGTCGAGGCGTCCATGTCCCGGTCGATGTGGTGTACGAGGTGAAATCGCCAGAAGAACGGGACGCGATGATTGATCCGGTGCCAGTGCCACAGCGTGTAGTCCATCAGCAGGATGCCAAGAAGCACCGCGAGGATCGGCGGCAGAGCGACGAGACGCAGGATCCCCCATCCGTGCCTCTCGGTCCAACCCGCCACGGGAGCGATCAGAGGAGCCTGGAGCAGGGTGATCACCGCGAGAGAGAACCCACCCATGGTTATGTTTCGCGCTGACCGGCGCAGTCGCGACTCGACTCTTCGCCGAAGGGGCAGGAGAGTCTCCGCCGTCGTCATCACCATAAAACTGACGACGAGGACCCCCCCGGTAATCCAGACCGTACGGGACGGCATGACAGGAGCGTACCGCGATGCCGGGCCGATACGAGCTGAGACCGGCGGCCTCTGGTCAGGCCGCCCGGCTCACGGGCGCTCTTCTGGAACCCGTCGGCGGAGACGCGCCCGGACGAGCTCCGTCGTGGCGCCGTAAATCGCGTGCGACGCCAGCGACTGCGCATCCCGAACAGATAGTGCACCGCGCTGCCCGCGCGGCGTTTTCGACGGCCGCGCAGCCGACGGCCGGTGACGAGCCGGGAGAGCGTGGCGGCTGCCTTCGAGGTGGCGCTCTCCGACTTCTCGAAGCTCCAGAAACGCTGGCGCGCACTCTTCTTGATCTGCCCGCCCTGCTCGAAATGAAACCGCAGCCGGGAAGGTCCTTCGGCGGCGACCGTCCAGACTTCCTGAAACCGGTTCATGGCAAATGAGGCAACCACGCCACCCGCCAGGCCGGCGAGGGCGCCTTTCCAGAAGTCTTCCCTGCGCCCGCGAGAAGCGGGGCGTTCGTTCTGCGTCGAGCTCATCCGTGCGTTCGGTGCGACATCGGTGCCACCGCGACCCTCCGGAGGAATACGCGCTTTCCCCGAGTGTTATCGTCAGCTCTCGATCTTTGAGCCCGACGAACGGGCTCCCGGCTTTTACGGGGGCGAAACGGCTTCGACGGGGACGAGCACGCGTTAGGTTGCATGCCGAGGCCTCACCTACCTCGTTAAAAGGTGAAAAATGATAGCTGCCAATAACA
>JBBROA010000101.1:0-14594 GCA_038229875.1 Thermoanaerobaculia bacterium
CATCATCGTCCTCGTGGTTCTATTCGGCGGCGGCGGGTACTGGTTCCGCGGGCGGCGCCGGTAGAGCGGGCCTCAGAATGAAACGACCAGGGCGCGTGGACCACGCGCCCTGGTCTTCCCTCCCGAGCGCCTCGACCTTCTTACGAAGCCGGGGTCGCGACGACACCCTCCGCCAGAACCACTTCGACGCGCCGGTTACGCGCACGACCGGCGGCGGTGGCGTTCGACGCCACCGGGTACCGAGGGCCATAACCCTCTGCCATGATCCGCGAGCTTCCGATCCCCTGCTTCTGCAGGAACGCCGACACGGCGGCCGCGCGGTTGCGCGACAGCCTGGTGTTGACCGCGGCCGTGCCGGTCGCATCGGTGTATCCCTCGATGCGCAGGTTCATGTCTGGGAAAACGGAGAGCACGCCCGCCATCTTGGCCAGCGCGACTTGAGCGGATGTCTTCAATGTGGTGCGGCCGGTCTCGAAGAGAATCCCCGGCAGGCTCACGACGATCCCGCGCGCGGTGGTGCGGGTGGTCGCGACCCCGGCGAGAGCGCCGGAGAGCCGCTGCTGCAGCGCGTCCCGATCCTTCTGGACGCGGTCGCGGTCCGCGGCGAGAGATTCCTTCTCGGCCGAGAGCTGAGTTTTGTCGGCGGAGAGCTGGGTCTTCTCCGTCTCCAGCGCCGCAGCCTGCCGCCCGGCCTCGGCGCGGGCGCGTTCCGCCGCGTTCTTCTGCTCTTCGAGCGCAGCCGCCTGTTGGGCCGCGTCGACCTGGGCGCGCTCGGCGGCCCGCTTCTCGTCTTCGGCCTGCCGGCGCAGCTCTTCCGAACGGCGCGACGATTCCTCGGCCCGGCGCGACGATTCCTCCGCGCGGCGTGAAACATCTTCCGCCTGGCGGCGCGCTTCGTCGGACGCCATCATGGTCCGCTCGGCTTCCTGCTTCTCGCGGGCAAGCCGCTCCGCGGTCGCCTCGGACTCCGACTGCGCGCGCGCGGCCGAGTCCCGCTGCATCTCCGCCTGACGGCGCGCGACTTCCGCCTCCGCGGCGGTGCGTTCCGCCCTTGCGGCCTGCCGTCCGAGCGCGTCGAGCTCCGCCCGGCGGCCGGCGGCGATCTCCGCCTCTTCTCTCTCGGCGACCGCCTTCCACATCGCCCTCGCCGCCGTGCTCACGAGACTCACCGTCCGGCGCGAGTAGTCGGCGACGACGCGGCTGCTCCCGCCTCCGCTCGCGGTGTTCGCGGCCTGCGCGAGCGTGGTCCTCGCCTCTTCCATCGACCGGGCGTCGTAGTTCGCGATCCCGGCACGCTCCGCCGTCTGGTAGATCCGTCGCGCCTGATAAAGCTCGAGCGGCTCGCGCTCGCGGTATCGCAGCGCTCCGACGGTTTCGACATCGCGCGACACCGCGGGCCGGAACGTCGAGAAGCTGAAGGCGGAATTCTTCGCATACTTCGATTTCACCGGCTGCGAGACGAAGACCACGAGGTCCGAAGGCCGCGACATCCCCGGAATCGGCTCGGCCGTCACCAGGATCGCGAACTCCTTCAACCCGGTCTGAAACCGGGACTTCCCGTTCTCGTCACGGCTCCAAAGTTCGCCAAGGTTCTGAGCGGTGCCGTCCCGCGCGACGGCCCAGACCACGTAGCTGTTGATCTGACCGCCGAACATCACCGCGGGCGCCAGATTCTTGAATTCGAGGTCGATCCGAGCCGATGGCCCTTTCGCTTCCACGTCCCCTTCGAGCGTCGCTCCGGTGGGAGCGCGGCGAGTGGAGATGAACGGAACGTCCACGCTCTTTCTCTCGGGGAACTGCACGGTGTTCAGCGTGACTTCGAACGCCAGGGCGCCAGAGGCAAAGGCTAGAGCCAGAAACAGCGCGGCCAAAAATCTCTTCGTCATATGAGTCTCCTTGGGGCCAATCTCTAATGTCCTCGAGTGAATCGTCGAATCGTCGAATC
Organism: Thermoanaerobaculia bacterium; assembly: GCA_038229875.1. Classification (GTDB taxonomy): domain Bacteria; phylum Acidobacteriota; class Thermoanaerobaculia; order UBA5066; family Gp7-AA6; genus JALYUA01. The sequence continues at coordinate 1,946 of JBBROA010000101.1, forward strand.
ACTTCACGTTGTCTGCGAGCGTACAAGCAAGATGCGCGCCCGTCCGCGGGGGCCGTCAGGCTCGCAGATACCCGCGGGCGATCCCGGGAATCGGATGTAGGCTGCCGCACAACGGTACTCGGTTCTCACCCAGGTTCTCATCGAGAACGCGCAGCTAGTGCGCAGGGTCGCTCCCCATAACGAAAGGAAGTCCCATGTCCCTCGTCGCGTGGATCATCCTCGGTCTCATCGCGGGCTTCATCGCCAGTCAGATCGTGAACAGCCGCGGAGAGGGCCTCCTCGGCGACATCCTGCTCGGAGTCGTCGGTGCCGTCATCGGCGGATGGCTTTTCAAGGCTTTCGGCCGGGCCACGCACACGCATCCGGTCCCTGGCATCTCCGGACTCAACTTCGAGAGCGTCGGCGTCGCAGTCGTCGGCGCGGTGGTGTTCCTGCTGATCTATCACGCGATCCGGCGGCGCTGAAGCGGGCCATTGCGATCCGGCGGCGGCTGGTGCCGTAGCGGTCGGGTCTGATACCCAAAGTGGCGCGACCAAAACGCCGCCCGCTCGCCCGCTTTTTTTCCTTCAGACGTTCGTCATGGACTCTTTCATCCGAGTCTCGCTTCTCACGGGCTGCTCTGCTCACTCTTCGGCGCAACGTGACCATTTCGTGAGATTCGCCTGTCATCGTCCCGACCCGGGGGCCTTGCCATGTCGACGACTCATCGCCTGCTTCCCGTTCACGAAACACTCGCGCACCGCGAGACGCTTCTCCACAAGTCCTGGGGGAGGCTCGACCCGCAATTCCGGACTCCGAATCAGGTTCTCGGCCGGCGGTCGACGATCGGGTGCGTCGCTCTCGAAATCACGCAGCGCTGCAACCTCGACTGTACGTTGTGCTACCTCTCGGAAAGTTCTCAGGCGGTCAAAGACCTCCCTGTCGACGTGATCTTCGAGCGGATCGGGCGGATCCGCGAGCGTTACGGGACAGGCACCAACGTTCAGGTGACAGGCGGCGACCCGACCCTGCGCCGCCGGGACGAGCTCGTCGCGATCGTCCGTCGGATCTCCGAGTCGGGCATGCGGCCCTCTCTACTCACCAACGGCATTCGCGCGACACGGGCGCTGCTCGGCGAGCTCGCGGCCGCGGGTCTCTTCGACGTAGCCTTCCACGTGGACACGACGCAGCGCCGAAACCGGTATCCGGACGAACAGGCCTTGAGCGCGGTGCGAGAGGAGTACATCGAGCGGGCGCGGGGACTGAAGATCGCGGTGATCTTCAATACGACCGTCCACGCCGGGAACCTCGAAGAGGTCCCCTCTCTCGTCCGCTTCTTCCTCCGACACTCCGACGTCGTCGGCATGGCCTCCTTTCAGGTGCACGCCGTCACGGGCCGCGGCGACTGGAAGGAGCGCTCCGCGAACGTAACGCCCGACGCGGTCGCTAAACGGATTCGAGAGGCCGTCGGGCTGCCGGCGCTGGCGTGGGACACGGCGCTCGTCGGGCATCCCCCTGCCACCAGGCGACGATGCTCGCGACCGTGGGCGAGGAAGCGGCGGACTTGCTCACCGACCGGCCTCTGTACGAGCGCTTCCTCCAGGAGTTCCGGCACGTGCTCTTCGACCGCCGCAACGTGCGGAGCACGGCGCGCCGGGTGATCCTCCGCGCGTTTGCGAACCCGTTCTGGATCGCGCGGGGCGGAGCGTTCCTGATCCGCAAGCTCTGGTCCGTGAGGAAGGCGCTCTGGAGGCGGGAGAGGATCGGAAAGATGACGTTTTTCATCCACAACTTCATGGACGCCGCCGCGCTCGACCCCGAGCGGCTGCGCAACTGCTCCTTTATGGTCATGACGGACGACGGCCCCGTTTCCATGTGCGAGCACAACGCCCGGCGTGAGGAGTTCATCCGAAAGCCCGTGTCGCTCGGGCGCCATGCGGGGGCCGAGAAATTCTTCGATCCCGTCACCGGCCGGATCGCCGGCACGATCGGGACCGCTTGATTCAGGGAAATTTCGAGCGGCGCGAGCCGCGTGCCCCCGGACGGCGGCTTCCAGCGAGGCATATCGTGTTTGTGATCGCGCCCCTGCTGGGTCTCCTCGGCGCCCGCGCCATCGCCGGATCTCCCGGCCCGGTCGACGAGGCGCATGCCAGAGACCTACTCGTCCGGCTTCTATCGGCCGATGAAGGCACACGGGGCACCGCGCGAGTCGGCATCATTCGGTCGGGCGATCGGGCGATGATCCCCGCGCTGGTCGACGCGCTTTTTTTCGCTTCGCGGGACGGCCGGCGCGACGTCGTGTCCTGCCTCGAATCGCTGTCCGGCGAGCACCTCGGAGGAAACTACCGGTACTGGTTCGAATGGCTCGGTGGCCACGAGGGCATCCGTCCCGCGCCCTGGTACCGGCAATGGAAGGCCGCTATCTTTTCGCGAATCGATCCCGCGTTCGCCCGCTTCCTCGATCCCTCTCTGCCTCTGACAATCCGTCCGGAGGAAATCGTCTGGGGCGGCGTGAAGAAGGACGGCATTCCCGCGCTGCGCGACCCTGCAACCGTTCCCGCCGGAGAGGCCACGTACTTGGACGCGAATGAAGCGGTCTTCGGGATCGCGCTCGGGGGCTCCTTCCGCGCTTATCCGCAGCGAATTCTCGACTGGCACGAGATGGTCAACGACCGATTGGGCGGCGAGCCCTTTTCAATCTCCTACTGCACGCTCTGCGGCTCCGCGATCGCCTATGCGACCTCCCGGCCCGACGGTCCGCCGTACGTCTTCGGCTCGTCGGGATTGCTCTACCGGTCGAACAAGCTCATGTACGACGAGGCCACGCTGTCACTCTGGAGCAACCTGACCGGCGAGCCAATTGGAGGACGCCTCGTCGCGCGCGGCATCGCGCTTCCCGTTCTGCCGATCACGGTCACGACCTGGGGCGACTGGAAGACGCGTCACCCGGAGACGACCGTTCTCGCCATCAAAACCGGATTCTCGCGCGACTACACCCCGGGGGCCGCCTACGGAAAATACTTTGCCAGCCCCGAGACGATGTTTCCCGTCTGGAAGCGCGACCCGGCGCTCGAGCCGAAGGCTGTCGTCTTCACGATCCGCCGGGGCACCGCCGCCCGCGCGTACCCCCTCGAACTCCTCTTCCGGGAACGGGTGGTCAACGACGAGGTCGCCGCGGAGAACATCGTCCTCGCCGCCGATCGCACTACGGGCGCCGTGCGGGCGTATCGCCGCGGCGGCCGCCGATTTGGCGAAGGGCCGGGCGGCCGATTGGTCGAGCTGTCGACGGGAAAGCTCTGGGAGATCCGGGAAGAGGTCCTCGTTCCGGTGACCGGTGGCGAAAACCCGGCTTCCTCGGACGAGCTGGCGCGGATACCGGGTCACCGCGCCTTCTGGTTCGGCTGGTACGCCTTCTTCCCCGAGACCTCTCTTTACGCCGGCTGCAATGACTAAACGAATCCTCGTCGTCGAGGACGATCGGGACATCGGGCGGCTGCTCCAGATCCACCTGCGCGACGCGGGCTGGGATGCGGACCTTTCGGCGAACGGCCAGGAAGGCCTCGACCTGGCGCTGGCGGGCGGCTACGACCTCGTCGTCCTCGACCTCACGCTGCCCGGTCTTGGAGGCCTCGAGATCTGCCGCCGCCTCCGGGAGCAGCCGCCCTGGGTCCCGATCCTGATGCTGACGGCCAGGTCCTCCGAGGCCGATCGCGTGCTGGGACTCGAGGTCGGGGCCGACGACTACCTCGTCAAGCCTTTCAGCGTCCGCGAACTCATGGCCCGGGCGCGGGCTCTTTTCCGCCGGGTCGAAGCCACGAGAGGGGAATCCCAGAGCCACACCCTCACCTTCGGCGACCTGACGATCGACGCCCGGAAGAGGCGGGTGTTGCTGAACGGCAAAGAGGTCGAGTTGACGGCGCGGGAGTTCGATCTCCTCCATCACTTCGCGCAACATCCGGGGCGGGTCTATACACGCAGTGAGCTTCTCGACGCCGTGTGGGGCTACGGGCACGAGGGTTACAGCCACACGGTCAACTCGCACATCAACCGGCTTCGAGCCAAGATCGAGGAGGACCCCTCCCGGCCTCGTTACATCCGGACGGTGTGGGGCGTGGGTTACAAGTTTCGCGAGACCGTGGCTCAGGAATAGCCATGTTCCGGACGCTCTACGCCAGGCTCGCCGCCGCGCTGCTCGGGCTCTTCCTCATCCTGGGCGCCTTTCACGTCGTGTCGACGTTCCTGACCACGCGCCTGTACCTCCAGGAGGTCGATCAAAGGGTCAACCGGACTCTCGCCAGCCACCTCGCGTCCGAGGAGATCCTGATGACCAACGGCAGGATCAATCAAGGGGCGCTCGAGCGTGTCTTCCACATGCTGATGGTCATCAATCCCTCGATAGAGATCTACCTGCTCGACCGCTCGGGAGGCATCCTCGCCTTCTCGGCTCCGCCCGGCACCGTCAAGCGGGATCACGTCGCGCTCGCTCCGATCCGTCAATTTCTCACGCACGGCGAAAAGCTTCCGATTCTCGGAGACGACCCCCGCGACGTTCGCCGGCAGAAAGTTTTTTCGGTGGCGGCTTTGCCGGCGCGACGTCCGGGAGCGCCGGCTAGCCAGGCCGAGGGGTTTCTTTACGTCATTCTCGGCGGCGAGCAATACGAATCCGCGGCGACTCTTCTGCGCGGAAGCTATGTCTTGAAACAGAGCGCCCGGGCAGGCCTGGCTGCGCTTCTGCTCACGACTGTGGCAGGCCTCGGCACCTTTCGCTTCCTGACCCGCCGGCTCCGAAACTTGACCGCGAAAGTGGACCGCTTCGCGAGAACCGGCTTCTCGGAGGGAGCGCTCGATCGCGCGGGCGAATCGAAAGGCGATGAGATTGATCAGCTCGCGACCTCCTTCCGGCTCATGGAGGATCGTATCGGCGAACAGGTGCGCGACCTGAAAGAGACGGACGCCCTGCGAAGGGAGCTCGTCGCGAACGTGTCGCACGATTTGCGCACCCCGCTCGCGGCGCTGCGCGGCTACCTCGAGACGTTGCTACTCAAGGAGGCGGCACTCTCCCCGGCGGAGCGCCGCGACTACCTCGAAACGGCCGCCCGGCACAGCGAACGCCTGGGAAAGCTCGTCTCCGAGCTGTTCGAGCTGGCGACTCTGGACTCGCGGCATAGCCTTCTCGAAATGGAGCCGTTTTCCTTAGCCGAGCTCGTCCAGGACGTCGTCCAGAAGTTCCGCCTCGCCGCGGAAAACAAGGGCGTCACGCTCACAGCCGATCCTCCGGGCGATCTCGCATTCGCCCGCGGGGACATCGGGCTCGTCGAGCGCGTCTTAGAGAATCTGCTGGACAACGCTCTCCGTTACACGTCGGCGGGAGGCACCGTCGGCGTCACCCTTCAAACGGAGGACGATTTCCTGACAGTGACGGTCGCAGACACCGGCAGCGGAATCCGGACCGAAGAGCTCTCCAGAATCTTCGAACGCTTCTACCGAACGGCGCCACGGGAACCTGGAACCGAGGGCGGGGCGGGACTGGGCCTCGCAATCGCTCAGCGCATCATCGAGCTGCACGGCGGACGGATCGAGGCGGAAAGCAGCCCCGGCGCCGGCTCCCGCTTCCGTTTCTGGCTTCCGGCCACCAGGGGAGGCGACCCCGGAAGCTCGGGGCGGGCCGTTGTGATCAAAACGTGAGAAACCCGTGACGACTGCGTGACCTCGATACGATATCCAACATCAGGCCGGGCCGGTTTCTCGGACAGTTCGGAGCGGTCTGGCCAAATCTGGTTGGAAAACGGCCGAATCGGCAACTCTGGTTTCGGACCTCCGTGCATATCGCACAGAGGAAATAGTGAGGGGGTCTCGTGAAGAGGATTGCGCTCTGGTCTCTGGCGGCAGTGCTGTGTTCCGGCTTCGTGGTCGCTCAGGATGCCATGAAGAAGGACGATCACATGAAGAGCGACTCGATGAAGATGGGGAAGATGATGACCGCCAAGGGCATGGTCACCAAGGTCGACGAGTCGGGCAAGATGATGATGATGAAAGACAGCAAGGGCAAGGAAATGATGATGAACTGGGACGCCGACACCAAGGTCATGGGCGACATGAAGGAAGGCTCCAAGGCCACGGTCAAGTACATGATGATGGACGGAAAGATGATGGCCCACGAGGTGAAGATGTCCGGCGGCAAAAAGATGATGTCCGACAAAAAGATGTGAGGCTTCGAAAAAGTTCTTGAACAGTCGGCCGGCCTTCCGGGGCCGGCCTCTTCTCTCGCCGGCGCCCGTATTGCGGCAGCGCCATTCCGGACAGGAGGCGGCAGTGAACAACTCTTTCCGACCGATGCTCGCAGCGACGGCCTCGCTCCTGGTCGCGGGGCTTCTCGTGGCCGCGGATACGGCAATCGTGGTGGCGCCCGCGGGGTCCGGAGGAGCGGAAGCCCTGACGCTCGCCCCGAGCCTGTCATTCACGAACGATTCTTCCAGCAACTTCCCGATCCGTGGGCAGAATCTGGAGGACGGGAAAATCGCGAGCGATCGACCCACGGCAATTTTCTTCGGCACGTCTCACTGCTGGAACACCAACCGGGAGGCGGAGCGCTTCGTCGCCCTGTACCCGAAGGCAAAGGAGACCGCGCGATTCCTCGTGGTCGACCTCGAACATCCCTCTCCCGACCAGAGAGCCCTCGTATCCAGGTTCTATCGGGGCTCCATTCCCACCCTCGCGTTTCTCGACCGTGCCGGAAGACCCGTCTACAACGACGCGGGAGAAACATCCGGCCAGCGGGGGGACACGGCGAAGCTCGAGGAGCTGCTCGCCAGGGCGAAGGCCGGCGGACACTGAGAAATCGCTCTTGCCCTCGGTATGAGGCACGCCCGGTCGGACCTCGCAAGCGAACGGCGGTAACGGGAATCCGACGGGCGTCGAGACATCTTGACCATGATCGGGGCGAATCTGGATGGCCGGATCAAGACTGCAACTTTCGGCTGGTTAGCATCCCCATGCTCTGCCGATCCCCATCTTCCCGAGGTCACGGTGCAAATTGTGGAGGCGACGCGCAGTCCCGCTCTCGGTAGCGCCTTCATGGTCTTCCACGCGCCGCTCACCGACGTTTCGTACACCTTAACGATCACGGAGTCGTTGAAAGGAACGAGTCGGACCTACTCGAACATCGCCGGAGGATCCGGACAGCTCTGCGGAGCGGTAGACAGCAGCGGATTTCTCCCGTAGGCCGTCTGAAGGGTTGAAAGGGGCTGCGCCTCCCGTCCACGCGATGCTCAGCCCGAGTTCGCGGCCGACCCGCCAACCTCTCTCCGGAAGAAAACAGTCTTCCGGAGGGCGAGGCTCACGAAAAAGCTCCTGCTGTTCGGAATTTATTGGTGGGGGGTGCAGGGATCGAACCTGCGACCACCTGCGTGTAAAGCAGGCGCTCTACCGCTGAGCTAACCCCCCGGCGCGATGGACTCTAGAACCGCGGCCGCGCGTCTTAGCGCAGGCTGAATCAGAAGCGGAAGCGCTGGACGTTCGCGATCTCGGCGACCGGCATCGGACGCGCGAGCAGGAAGCCCTGGCCGTACGGCACGCCGAGCGACTGGAGGACCTTCAGCTCTTCCCGCGTCTCGATCCCTTCCGCGATGACCCGCGTCTTCATCTTGCGGGCGAAGCTCATCAGCGCCTCGAGGAGGTCCTGCTTGGTCTTGCGGCGGTCGATTCCGCGGACGAACACGTTGTCGAACTTCAGGTAGTCGGGCTCAATCTCGGCCAGCGAGGTCAGGTTGCTGTACCCGGTGCCCACGTCGTCGACGGCGATCCGGAACTGCTGCTGGCGGAAGCGCGACAGCACCTCGCGGAACAGGCCTTCGTACACGGCGTACGTGCGCTCCGTAATCTCGAGCACGATGCGGTCTGGGGTCAGGCCGACGCTCGCGACCTGGTCGAGGAACATCGGCCCGAGGAACTCGGGGTCGGACGCGGCGGCGGGCGAAAGGTTGATGAAGATCTGCCCGTCCCCGAGCGCGGTCGCGGCCGCTTCCAGAGATCGCTGCCGGCACACGCGCTCGAGCGGCACGAGAAGCTCGGTGCGTTCGGCGAGCGAGAAGAGCGTTTCCCCGCTTTCGAACTCGCTGCCGCGCGGCCCGCGCGAGAGAGCTTCCATCCCGATCATCTCGCCGGTCTGGAGGTCGAAGACGGGCTGGAATACGGGCGAGATGTCGCGCCGCGCGATCGCGTCCTGCAGCATCTCGCCGCCGCGGATCTCGGCGCGCACGGTCTTGCGCGTGACCTGATCGCGCGCTTCCTGGATGCCGCGATAGATGAGCCGCTCGAGCCGGTACTTCGTGTCGTAGACGATCCGGCCGGCGCCGACGAACGAGCGGAAGCGGCCCGAGAGGTCCGCCCGCTCGGCCAGGTATCCGCGAATCAACTGATCGAGCTCCGCCGCTTTCTGCTCGAGCGCCCCCGGCTCTTCGAGGAGCGCGGTTCCGGGCTCGACCATGAGGATGATCTCGTCGGAGCGCACGTACGGGAGGCAGAACGATCCGGTCGGGACGATCCCGTCAGTCTGAAACGCCTTGAGCCGCCGGACGAAATCGAGGAGCAGGTCGTCATACGCCTCCCAGCCCCAGACCTCCTCGACGCGGCCTTCGGAGCCCGGCCGGAAGATCAGGACCGCAAGCGAGCCGCGGGCCTGGAGCTCCTTGGCGAGGTCCTCGGTCAGGGTGGCGATCGTCGCAAGCCCGGTGTCGCGGTCGTATAGCCGGGTACGTTCTTTTTGCCACTTCCCGCGAAGGGCGACGAACTCGCTCTCTCTCCCCTTGTTCATGGATTAGACCGGGCCGAGAATATCACCCTGCCAGCGCGGGGTCGGTCCGGGTGCGGGATTTACGCGGCGCCGGACTTCAACCTCGCGATCGCCTCGTCGGTGCCGAGCACGATCAGAACGTCTCCCGCTTCGAGCCGATCGGCCGGACCCGGGACGAAGCGGCGCTCGACTCCCTGCCGCGTGAGCCTCTTCACCGCGAGCACGGAGACGCCGAACGTCTGTCGGAGACTCGCCTCGCCGACGGTCCGCCCGGCGAGCTGCGGCGGGATCTCCACCTGGGTCAGCCGGTGCTTCTCGGGAAGGTCGAACGTCCCCATCTGGGAGAGATCGTCCCCGAACCGGACGCGAGCGGTCAGGCGGTTGCGCTGGAGCACCTCCCGGTCGAACGCCCCGAGAAGGTCGCGGCGCGTGACGACCCCGAGGAAAGTCCGTTTGTCGGCGCTTTCGACCACCGGAAGCTGGCCGAGATCCCGGAACCACAGCTTCTCGTTGACGCTAGTCAGGGACTCCTCCGGAGTTACGAACGGGATCTCCGAGACGAGATCCTCGGCGATGACGAGGCTCGCGAGGTCTCGCTCGGGCATCGATTCCTTGATGTCGTGGAGGTCGACGACGCCGATCAACCGGCCCTGCTCGTCACCGACATAAAGATAGAGGCTCCGCGTGTGGAGGAACGTCGAGACGATCTCCGCGAGCGGGAGCGTGCGCGGGACGAGCTTGACGTCGGTCCGCATGACGTCTGCCACTTTGAGGCTCGAGAGCGACGTCGCTTCCGGCGTCTGCTCCCAGACGATCCCCGCCGCCCGCAGACTCTGCACGTAGATCGAGTCCTGCTCGAACGTCTTTGCCGCGACGATCGCCAGGACCGAAACGACCATCATCGGGAGGATCACCGCCGTGTTCTGCGTCAGCTCGAAAATCATGATCACCGCGAGCAACGGTGCGCGCGTGACGCCCGCGAGGAGCCCGCCCATTCCGAGCAGCGCATACCCGCCGACGGGGGCTTCGAGTCCGGGCACCGCAAGGTGCGTCACCTTCGCGACCGCGCCGCCGAGCGCCGCGCCGACCAGCAGCGACGGCGTGAATACCCCGCCGACACCGCCCGAGCCGATGGTGGCGGACGTGGCGACGATCTTCGCCGCGAAGATGGCGAGCAGGAACAGAAGTGACGGGTTCCCGCGCAGGATGCGATTGGCCCCCTCGAATCCGTTGCCCCACACCTCCGGGAGAAGGATCCCGATCGCTCCGACCGCGGCGCCCCCGATCGCCATCGTGACCGGGGGGCTCAATCGGAGACGGGCAAAAGTTTTCTTCGCGACCCGGAGCGAGCGCATGAAGAGCGCCGAGCTCGGGCCGGCGAGCAGGCCGATCACCGCGAACGGGATCAGCTCAAACACCGACTCGAGCCGGAACGCGGCGACGCGATAGACGGGCTCGTCACCGAGGACGAACCGCACGAGGACGGTCGACAGGACGGCAGCGACCACGGTCGGTCCGAACAGGGTCATCGAGAACGAGCCAACGACGACCTCCAGAACGAAGAGCGTCGCCGCGATCGGCGTGTTGTAAGCGCCCGCAACTCCCGCCGCCATCCCGCACGCGGTCAGGATCCGCACTCTCTCGGGCGAAAGCTTCAGGCGCCGCGAGAGCCAGGACGCCATCGCCGCGCCAATCTGGATGATCGGGCCTTCACGCCCCTCGGAGCCGCCCGTCGAGATGACCGCGATCGATGAGAAGACGCGCGCCACCGCGGGACGCATCCGCACGCTGCGCCTTCCCAGAGAAACGACCTCGATCATCTCCGAGATCCCGTGCGTTTCTCCGGAGCTCATGTATTTCCGTATGAAGAGCCCGCCGACGAACCCGCCGGCGGCCGGAAAAAAAAGACAGAGCGCGACCGGCAGGGTCTGCGCTGCCGTCACGACATCGTTCGCGTCCATGAGCCACGCGGTCAGCCGCGACGTCACCGCGCGGAAGAGGATCGCGCCGAGCGCGCCTAAGAGCCCGACCGCCGCCGCGAGGAGGAGAAACTGGGTGTTCGGGTCGCGCCAGAAGAACCGGCCGAAGCGGGATGGGCGAGACGGGGTCGCCGCCTCCGGAGAGCTCATTCGTCGTCGACGTCCGACCCGGCGGCGTCTTCGACGTCCTCTTCACCCCCGAAGAAGAAGTTGTGTCCGCACGCTTTCGTGCAGAAGTTCGTCCCGCCGACTCGGACGTTGCAGGTCGCGCACACCGCCTTGTGGCAGAAGAGGCAGCGCGGCAGGCTGAAGAGAAATGAGGTCCGACAGACGCCGCAGGTGTCCGAAAGGCCGGGCATGCCGCGAGTATAGAGGGACGCGACCGGAGCAACGGGTTCCGGGGATTCGCCCCCGGAGCCGCGCCCCGCCTCGCCTACCTGCGCCGCAGAGCGAGCATTCCGAGCGCCGCGATGACGACGGCGAGCATCGCCAGCATTTCGGTCGAAAGGGTCGGGATCGGTTCACTCGGCCCGCCGCCCGGTCCGATTCCGCCGCCCGGGGTGGAGGTGGCTGTCGGAGACCCGGGCGCGACGGGAGTCACCGTTCGTGTCGGAGTCGAGGTCGGCGATGCGACGCCGCCCGTAGGCGTCACGCTCGGCGTCGCCGTGATTGTGGCCGTCGCCGTCGCGGTCGGGGTGGACGTCGGGGTGAACGATGCCAGCGGCGTCGCCGTCTGACTCGGCGTCGCCGTCGACGTCGGTGTGGCGGTGAACGAGGCCGTCATCGTCGGCGTTGCCGTGACCGTCGGCGTGGCCGTTGCGGTTGGCGTGGCCGTCACCGTCGGCGTGATGGTGGGCGTGGCAGTGACCGTCGGCGTCGAGGTCAGCGTGGCCGTCGGCGGGACGGGGGTCGCGGTCGGGGTGCTGGTCGGCGGCGAGGTGGGCGTCGCCGTTGGAGTGTCGGTCGGCGTCGGCTGGATGATCAGCACCGTGATCGTCTTATTGCTGTTCGCCAGATCGTCCGCCGGGTTCGTGTGAATGATGGCAGAAAAACTCGTGTTGGCCCGCGCGAACGTCACACCGGGGTTGACCGTCACGGTGCACATGACGGAGGGATAGGTCTTGGACGTGTCGGCGAGGATCGTGTCGCTCGTTGCAAGGACAGTGGATGCTCCAGTCGCGTTACCGTCCGGGCCCGGGCACGTGAAAGTCACTGAGAGGTTCGTCGCGTCGCAGGCGAGCGGGACAGGGGGAGGCGTCGGGCTGGTGTCCGTCAGGTTCGTCGCCGCGACCGTGTACGTGACGACGGTCCCGTTCGCGATCACCGGGTCGCTTGGGTTTCTAGTGATCGTGAACCCGAGCCGATTCTGATTGCAGAGTCCCGGGCTCTGGTGCTGAGGACGGAAGGTGCGTGTTGAAGTGCGAGGCCGAGCGGGCCTGGTCTGGGCCGAAATGCTGACCTGGGCCGAAATGGTACCGGAGCAGAAGAGGGAGGCCGCCGTCAACATCCAGAACGTCGACCTGGCGTATCTCATGAGAATTCCTTTGAAATGAGTTATTCGACGCACCCGAAACGCCGGGGGATTTAACTGGAAAAAATTTGTTGCAAAAATCGGGCCGAGTGAATTCACGCGGAACCCGGGCAGACGGACGCCCGCGCAAAACTCGAGCGCTTCCCGCGACATGCTGGCAAGCGAGTCTTGTCAGGCTTCCTGAGCTGCCCCTCACCCTGGCAATCTTCCCCGGCGCGGGGGGAAGGGCGCAAAGCTGCGCTCCCGTCACGCTGGTGGCTGAGCTCGCCCCGAGAGGAGTCTCCCGACCGGAGGGAGGGAGGAGCCTCTCGGGGCGGGAGCCGCAGCGAACGAAGCGAGCAGGCCGGCGGTCGAGGCCGCATCCGGCCG
>JBBROA010000102.1:0-14580 GCA_038229875.1 Thermoanaerobaculia bacterium
CGCGCGGCGCGCAATGCGACCAGGAATTCGTGATGGACCTGACGACCGGCGAATCGCAGCGGGTCTCCGACGGGAAGGGCCGCACCACCTGCGGATACTTCCGCTACCCGCAGGGCGACCGCATCATCTACTCCTCGACGAAAGGCGGGGGCGACGCGTGCCCCCCGGTGCCCGACCGGTCGAAGGGGTACGTCTGGCCGATCTACGACTCGTACGACATCTGGACGGCGCTGCCGGATGGATCCTCGCCGCGCCTCCTCATGAAATCGCCCGGCTACGACGCCGAGGCCACGTGGAACCCGAAGGGCGGCAGGATCGTCTTCACGTCCGACCGCGACGGCGACCTCGACCTCTACGAGATGGACGAGGAAGGAAAGAACGTGCGGCGCCTTACCACGACGCCCGGATACGACGGCGGAGCGTTCTACAGCCCCGACGGAAACGAGATCGTCTGGCGCGCCAGCCGGCCCGAGGGAGCGGAGCTCGCGGAATACCGCGCCCTTCTCAAGCAGGGCCTGATTCGCCCGACAAAGCTCGACATCTACGTCATGAAGGCGGACGGCACGAACGTCCGGCGGCTGACCGACAACGGGGCCGCGAACTTCTGCCCGCTCTTCACCGCCGACGGCAAAAAGGTGATGTGGTCGTCGAACGTCGGAGACCCGAAAGGGCGCGAGTTTGACCTTTGGATGGTGGACAAGCAGGGCGGCACGCCGGAAAAGGTGACGACCGCGCCCGGCTTCGACGGCTTCCCGCACTTCTCGCCGGACGGAAAATGGATCGTCTGGGCGAGCAACCGCGCGGACCCGGCGAGCCACGAGACGAACCTGTTCATCGCGCGATGGAACAAGTAGTAGCGAAGTCACCGGAGTAAATGTGCCAACCCCAGAAGAACCAGTCAGGAGCATCGAGCGGGAGCCGTCCTCCCGACCGAACGTGAGCTATTCGGCCCCGATCGTTCTCCACGAGACCACAGCTTTTTTCCCAAGGTGAACGACTCGTTGAGATGTTGGCAGCGCCGGCCAGGGATGAAAGAGAGGAAGATCCGGAGCTCACGACTTGGGACTCGGATCCGAACGGGGAGGAGCGACCTGATTCGGCGCCGCTTGCCGACGAGCCGGGGGTCAGTCCAAAAACGATGATTTCGTGCTGAGATTGACGAGATGGTGATCGCCTCGCTCCTGATTCTCGCGCAGCTTTTGACTCCGACTGCGGCGCCGAGTCCGACGCCCGTGGCGGGCGGGTATGGGCCTTGGCGCTTCGGCATGACGAAGGAGCAGGTCGCCGGCGTGACCGAGTTCGGGCCCTACACGCCCGTCTCGGCGAGCGGAGGCCTCGAGACGAAGAACGGCAATTTCGAGGGACAGAAAACCAACATCTCCTTCGTCTTCGGCGACCGCGGGCTTCGCTTCATCCAGATCTGGGCGTACGAGAAAAGAGATCTCGAAGAGGCGATCGCCTCGTTCTACCGGGTCTATCAGCACCTCCAGTCGATCCGCGGGGCCGTCGGCATGCCCGGACAGATCCTGCCCCGCGCCGCGAACGAGAAGGTTTTCACCGAGATCGTTCACAAGGCGGTCGCGGCGATTCCGCCCGGACGGACGGGGAAGCTCCAGCTGCTCCCGTTCGAACGGGGGCTGGACGGGGATGTTTTCTCGTCGTTCTTCCGTCAGCCCCAGCTCGGCGTGTATTACGTCTTCCTCTACTATCGGGAGCCCCGTTCGCCAGATTCTCCCCCTGACCGTGCTCTTTCCCCTGTGGCGAAGCAACCGGACGGGTCCTCCCAGAAATTCTGATTCAGCCCGTAGCCGCTGGAGAGAGAAAACCAGATGGGGTCAGACCCGAAATCCTGAAGTTTTGCAGAGCGAAGATGTAATTTGGGCACTTCGTTACTGAACAGAGCCCCTGACAGGAGTCCTTCCAGTGTACGCGCCGACGTGAGAGCCTGAGTTCGAGTCGGCATCGAGTTTACCGGGGAGGCGCAGATGAAACCTCGCGACTTTTACGACCTGATCGCAGAGCAGAAGTGGCTCGACGGGATCGCGGACGTAGTGCAGCCGGCGGTCCAGGCCGCCTTTGACGGACTCGGGCCCGCGAAACGCGGGACGAAGAATCTCCTGAACGGGACGTGGCTCGGGCATCCGCTCCATCCGGTCCTGACGGACGTTCCGATCGGCGCCTGGACCGTCACCGTCCTTCTCGACGCGCTGGAGGATGGGGATCGGGTCACGAGCAAGGGGCTTCGGCGCGCCGCCGACGCGAGCCTTCTCCTCGGCCTCGCGGGCGCCGCCGGGGCTGCCGTCACGGGGCTCGCCGACTGGTCGGATACGGACGCTCGCCCGAGGCGCACGGGCATGGCCCACGCCCTCCTGAACGTCGGAGCGACGCTTCTTTTGACGGCGTCCTGGGCGTCGCGCCGCGGCGGCCAGCGGACCGCCGGCAAGACGCTCGCCCTCGCAGGCTACCTGACGGCGTGCGCGTCGGCCTTCATCGGAGGCGAGCTCGTGGGACACGAGTTGATCGGCGTCGACCACAGCTCCGGCAAGGAGCTTCCCGAGAAGTTCACTCCTGTCTTCGCGGACGGCGAGCTGCGCGAGGGCCAGTTGAAGCGCGTCGACTACAAGGGCACGCCCATCCTTCTGGTCCGGCGGAATGGCCAGGTCTACGCCCTCGCGGAGACGTGCGCACACCTCGGCGGGCCGCTGGCGGAAGGAAAGCTGGACGGCGACTGCGTGGTCTGCCCGTGGCACGGGTCGACGTTCGACCTCGAGACGGGAGACGTCGTCCAGGGACCGTCCGCCTTCCCCCAGCCGGCTCTGCGGACCCGAATCCGCGAGGGGCAGATCGAGATCGGGCCTGCTCCGGAGCCTCAGAGGTAACGTCGGCCGAGCGGCGCCCTTAAGAACGGGAAGGCCGTCGAGGGATGGGACTCGTGGAATCTCGGCGGGCTGATGGAGAGCCTTCGGACCGAGGCCGACGCTCCCGCCGCGAAGTCCATGCCGGCGGGTCAGGCGCCGCCCGGAACCTCCAGGCTCCTCGCCATCCGCACGAGCGGGAAGCGGACTCCGTCCGGCAGGTCGAGCTCGACCGATTCCACGCGGACGTAGCCGCAGTTCTCGTAGAGCGGCACGCCCGAAAGAGTGGCCATGAGCTCCATGCCGCGGAAGCCCTCCGTGCGAGCCGCGTCCTCGCAGAAGTCGAGCAGGAGACGCCCGTAGCCGCGCCGGGCGTGGTCGGGGTGTACGAAGAACGCTCGGATCCGCGCGGGCTCCGTCGCGGGATCCAGGCGGTCGTCGGCGCGGCCGGCGATCTGATCGCCGCCATAGAGGGTTCGCCGCCGGCTCCACCCGCCACAGGCGGCGGCCTGACCGTCCTCCTCGACCACGAAGTAGGTCCCGTCCTCGACGAGGCGAGTGTCCACTCCAAACACGTGCGTCAGCGCGCTCTCGAGCTGCGCCCGCGAGTACTCGACGTTCGCGAGCCCGAGGACGGACGCGCGGAGAAGATCCGTGAGCGCGGCCACTTCCTCCGGGACGGCTTTCCGGATCACGGGCGGCGGCGTCACCGGGCGAGCTCCGCCAGACGGCCCTGCGCCTGGCCGCGCCCGTGGGCGCCGATCATCGGCACGTCCAGGTATCTTTTCAGCGCCGTCAGGGCCCGGAGTTTGCGCCCGCGCGCGAGCTCGCAGTCCACGATCGCCTTCGTGATCGGGTAATAGTTCGGCGTCAGCGAATACGCCTTCTCGAACCGCGCGAGCGCCGCGGCGCAGTCCTTGTCGAGATATTCGGCGCCGAGTCCCGCGTAGAAATACCCCTCGCGGTCGTCCGGATAGTCGCGGATGAATCTGTCGATGACCTTGCGATACGCGGCGCCGTTACCGGTCTTCACCCACGCCGCGCTCTGCTCGATCCAGAACCGCTCCTTCCGATTGACGCGGTCCTGAAACTCCTCCGCCTTCTTCTGCGCCGCCCTCGACTTCGCGTCGTCGCCCGCGAACGAATAAGCGCACGACAGCTCCGACCACGCGAGCGCCATCTGCGGATCCGCTTCGAGCGCCTTCTCGAGCTCCGGGATCGCCGCCTTCCAGTCGCCCTCGACGGTCGACTCGCGGCCCCGCAGAAAGTGGGTGTAGGCGTCGAGGGACGACGTCGCGACGCGATCGACGCCTGCGGACGTTTCCGGCGCCCCGAGCTTTTCGCGGATCCGGCGGCTGATTCCGCCGGTCAGCTCGGGCAGGATCCTGTCGGCGCTCTCCGCCACCGACTGGAAGTGCGCGACGAGGGTGTCGGGCAGCCGCGTGAGCTCGGCGTCGAGCACGTAGGTCGCGCCGACCCGCGACAGCCGCCCGGAGAGCATCGCGTTCGCGCCCGCGCGGGCGGAGAGGCGGGCGGCAGAGGAGGAATCACCGGACGCGCCTGCGAGCGTCAGGCCCCCGGCGCGGAAAGTGTCCGCGAGCCGGATCGGCGACACCACGTAAACCTTCGGAATGTCGGAGACGATCTGCGAGAGCGCATCGCCGAGGACGCGGCCCACGCCCGCGCGCGCGAGCGCCGGATCGCCCGAAGCGTCCTGGATGGGAAGCACCGCGACCGCCAGTTGGCCCTCCGGCATGCGGACCGCGGCGCCCGGCGGGGCCTGGCGGCGCGACACGACGACCGCCGCCAGAATCGCGGCGAGGGCGGCGCCCGCGATGAGCGGCCAGTGGAAGCGGCGCGGCCGCGGGGGCGGCTCGAACGCGTGCGTGGGCTTCCATCCCGACTCGAGTTGCCGGCGCACGTCACGCAGCCGGCCCGCCATCTCGCGCGCGGAGCCGGGACGGTCCTCCGGCTTCTTCGCGAGGGCGCGCCCGATCAGCGAGGAGAGGTCGGCGGGCGACGCCGGCAGCGCCCTCGACAGCGGAACGGGATCGTCGCGGAGGACCGCGCTGAACGTGTCCGCGGTCGAGTCGCGGCGGAAAGGGTGAGTGCCCGTTGCCGCCTCGTAGAACACGACCGCGGCCGCGAAGAGGTCCGACCGGTTGTCCGGCGGCGAGCCGCGAAGCTGTTCCGGCGCGAGATACCCGGCTGTGCCGACGATGACCCCGGTCGCGGTCGCGCTCTGGTCCCCGGGACCCGTCTCCTCCCGCCGCAGGAGCTTGGCGAGCCCGAAATCCAGGACCTTCACGAACCCGTCGGGCGTCACCATGAGGTTCTCGGGTTTCAGATCCCGGTGCACGATGCCGGCCTCGTGCGCCTTCGCGATTCCGTCGAGCGCCTGCGCCATGACATCGAGAACGCGCTCGAGGGGGACCGGACCGTCGTCGTCCTGCATCAAGGCGCGCAGCGTCCGGCCCTCGACGAGCTCGGTCACCATGTACGGCCCGTTCTCGTCCTCGCCGATGTCATGGACCGTCAGGATGTTCGGGTGGTTCAGAGCCGACGCGGCCTTCGCCTCCGCGACGAAGCGGCGGAGACGGTCGCGGTCCTGCAGCGATTCCGCGGGCAGGACCTTGATGGCGACTTCCCGGCCGAGCCGCGGGTCGCGAGCGCGATAGACCTCGCCCATCCCGCCCGCGCCGAGATGCCCGATCACCTCGTACGGGCCGATGCGGGAGCGCATCCGGAGAAGCTATCAGCTGTCAGCTGTCAGCGGTCAGCGGTCAGCGGTCAGCGGTCAGCAGTCAGCAGTCAGTAGTCAGCGGGGAGGATCAGCTGGAATCCACGGGAAACTCGAATCGATGCGCCCCGGGCGAGTCGCTGCCGGGAGACCCGGCTTGAAAGCAGAAAGCAGAAAGCTGAGAGCTGCGAACCCGAGAGCCGAGAGCTATTCCCCCCACAGCGGGCCGGTCGACTTCCGCATCAAGAGCTCCGAATGCCCGCGCACGAGATAGTCGCGCAGCTCGCCGACGCGTTCGTATCCCAACCGCTCGTACAGGCGAAGCGCTCCCGGGTTGAAGGATGAGACGCAGAGGAACACGTTGCGCGACTCCCGAAACACTCTCGCCTCCGCGTGGCGCACGAGCGCCGACCCGATTCCGGAGCCGCGCCGCCCGGGGGCGACACAGACGGTCTGGATGTAGCCGCGAAAGGCGCCTCGCATGTCGAGGATCAGGAACCCGGCGATCTCCTCGCCGGACCGTGCGGCGAGACGCTCCTTCGTTCCATCCGCAACCCGGGCGAGGCACTCCGGGTAGTCCCGCCCGAGGGTCCGCCACGGCTCGCTTTCCGCCATCATCGCGGCGCAGGCGGGCACTTCCTCCGGATCCCTCAGCGGCCCGATCTCGACGCCGGCTCCCGTCACGGCGGCGAGTCTAACGGGCGCGGGCGCGGGCGCCCGGGGTCCCGGCGGGAACTTCCGACAGCGCGCGGTGTCCCATCCCGCATGCCTGCCCTCCCGACAGCCCCGCTCTCGCGAAAAGACCCGCGCCTCTTCCAGATCGCCTCGCTCTCGCGAAAAGACCCGCGCCTCTTCCAGATCGCCTCGCTCGCGGTCCTTCTGCTGTACGGCATGACCGCGCTCTCGTTTGATGTCTCTCCCTTGCGCGTGCTTCTCGTCGTCTCGACCGCTCTAGCGGCGCAGCTCGCCTGCACGCGAACCTTCCGCCTTCCGGTCTTCGACCCGTGGAGCGCCTTGATCTCCGCGCTCTCGCTGTGTCTCCTCCTCCGGACCGGGTCCCCCGCGATCGCGACCGCAGCCGCCGTCATCGCCATCTCGAGCAAATTCCTCCTGCGCTGGAACGGCAAGCACCTCTTCAACCCGACGAACATCGCGCTCGCGGCCATCCTCGCGGCGACCAGCCGCGCGTGGGTCTCGCCCGGCCAGTGGGGCAACGCGGCGTTCTTCGCGTTCTTCATTGCCTGCGCGGGCCGCTTCGTCGTGCAGCGAGCGGCCCGGGGCGACGTCACCCTCGCGTTCCTCGGGACCTATCTGCTCCTCGTCTTCGGCCGATCGGCGGCGCTTCACGAGCCCCTCACCATTCCGCTGCATCGACTGGAGAGCGGCGCGCTGCTGCTCTTCGCGTTCTTCATGATCTCCGACCCGAAGACCACGCCGGACTCGCGAACGGGGCGGATCCTGTTCGGCTCCTTCGTCGCGGTCGGAGCCGCTTACGTGCAATTCCGGTTGTTCCGCCCGAATGGGGCGATCTGGTCCCTGGCTCTCGTTTCCCTCCTGGTCCCGCTGCTCGATCTGCTCTGGCCCGCTCCCGGTTCCTCCCGTGTTGTCCGCTTTCGATTGAAAGGAGATTTCCATGCGCCGCTTCTCCGTCTTCGCCCTCACGCTCTCTCTCTTCGCTCTGGTTCCCTCCCGGCCCGCTCGCGCCTTCTGCGGCTTCTACGTGGCCAGGGCGGACGCGAAGCTCTATAACCGCTCGTCTCAGGTCGCTCTGGTGCGCGAGGGCAACCGAACCGTCCTGACGATGGGCAGCGACTTCCAGGGGGATCCGAAGGAGTTCGCCGTCGTGATCCCGGTCCCGACGCCGATCGAAAAGGAGCAGATCCACATCGGGGACCCGAAGCTGCTCGTCCGGCTGGATGCCTACTCCTCCCCGCGTCTCGTCGAGTACCACGACCCGGACCCGTGCGGCCACCGCGATGAGGTGCAGAAAATGTCGGCCAACGGCGCCATGGCGAGGCAGCCGGCCTCCGTGAAGGAGAAGGACAAGAGCCTCGGCGTCACG
The DNA here is from genome assembly GCA_038229875.1 of Thermoanaerobaculia bacterium. Taxonomy (GTDB): domain Bacteria; phylum Acidobacteriota; class Thermoanaerobaculia; order UBA5066; family Gp7-AA6; genus JALYUA01. Next base: position 7,658 of record JBBROA010000102.1, read on the forward strand.
ATCGAGGCGAGCTACACCGTCGGGGAATACGACATCCTGATCCTGTCGGCGAAGGATTCGGGAGGCCTCGCGAAATGGCTCCAGGCCAATGGCTATCGGATTCCTGCGGGCGCGGCGGAGGTTCTCGACAGCTACGTCCGCCAGAACATGCGCTTCTTCGTCGCGAAGGTGAACCTCCGGGAGAAGGCGAAGCTCGGGTTTTCGACGCTCCGCCCGATCCAGGTCGCCTACGAGTCTCCGAAGTTCATGCTCCCGATCCGGCTCGGGATGGTCAACGCGAACGGACCGCAGGAGCTCTTCGTTTACACCCTGACCCGGAAGGGCCGCGTCGAGGCCACGAACTATCGGACGATCCGACTCCCCTCCGACATGGACGTGCCTCTTTTTGTGAAGGACCGCTTCGCGGATTTCTACCGCGCGCTCTTTTCGCGGCAGGTGCGGCGGGAGGGCGGGACCTCCGTGTTCACCGAGTACGCGTGGGACATGGCCTGGTGCGATCCGTGTGCAGCCGAACCCCTGACACCCGCGGAGCTGCGCGGGATCGGGGTCTTCTGGCTGCCGGAGGCGGGCGCCGCCGCATCAGGCGGGTCGGAAGTCTTCCTGACGAGGCTTCACGTGCGCTACGACGCCGCGCACTTTCCCGAGGACCTCGCGTTCCAGGAGACCGCCGACCGGCAGAACTTCCAGGCGCGCTACGTGATGCACCATCCCTATGCCGGCGCGATCTCGTGCGACGCGGCCGACTACCGCGACTCCGTGAGAACCCGCCGCGAGAACGAGGCGAAAAACGTGATCGCCCTGACGGGCTGGAGTCCGGATGAGGTCCGCCGGAGCATGGGTGTGACGGCCGCGGAGCTCGACACGCGGCGGTGGTACGAACGAATTTGGAACTAACGTCGCCTCCGCTAACGTCGCCTCCGCTCACTGCGGAACGTGCCGTCGCCCCGATGGGCGACGGCACCGCCGGGCGGCTCGGCCGGATGCGGCCTCGACCGCCCGGCTCGTCCCTTCGTTCGCTGCGGCTCCCGCGTATTCACCAGCGTGGTGACGGAGGGATCGACCGGCGATGGAGCGAGCGAAAAAGAAGAGGAAGCGATGAGGAACACCCTCTCCCGGCGGGAGAGAGAAAGGGTGAGGGGCAGGCTCGACAAGGCTTTCCGCTACTCCCCGAAGCGCAGGCGCGGCAGGGCTTTCTGGAGCTGCCGAGCTCCTTCTTCGGAGATCTTCGACCCGGTGATCAGCAGCGTCTCGAGGCTGGAGAGAGCCGAGAGATGGGGAATCCCGGCATCGGAGATCGAAGTCTGAAACAGGCTCATCTTCTTGAGGCGCGCGAGCGGCTTCAGGTTCGCCAGTCCCGCGTCGGTGTTCGGGGTGCCGCCGAGCATCAGTGTCTGCTGCTCCTTCAACTTCGCAAGCCGCGCGAGGCCGGATTGGCCCGTGGACGTCCGGAACAGGTTCAGCGACTCGAGCGCGGTTAGGTTTTCGAGATGCGCGACCCCCGCGTCTCCGATGGACGTGAGGCGCAGGTCCAGGAACTGAAGGCGCGGAAGAGAGGCGAGATCTTCGAGGTCGGCGTCGGTGACCCGGGACCCGTGAAGGTCCACCCGTGTAATGGGGCGCGCCGCCGTGGACTCGTCGCGTTCGACCGTCCCACCGAGGCGAGCGACCATCGCGGCGGCGCGCTCATCGGGCGCTTGGGCACCGGCGGCGAGCGCGCCGGAGGTCGAGAGGGCCAGAGCGGCCGCGGCACAGGCCACCGTCAGATTCCTCATTCGCATGCGCGTGTCCTCCACGTCCAGACTGGAAGACTAGCGGTTGTCCACCCCCCGGCGCATGTGCCGGAGGTCACGATGACGCGAGCTCGGCCGGAGGTTCGTGCGAGAGCCGCCCCCGCCGCTCGTGGCGTTCCAGGGCCAGGCGGATCAGCTCGTCGAGCAGCTTCGGGAGCGGGAGCCCGCTGGCCTCCCAGAGCTTCGGGTACATCGAGATGGCCGTGAATCCGGGGAGCGTGTTGATCTCGTTGACTAGGACGCGGTTTGAACCGCGCTCGACGAAGAAATCGACGCGCGCCATCCCCGAAACTCCGGCCGCCTGGAACACGGCGACGGCGAGCCTGCGGACCTCGTTCGAGACGCTCTCCGGCAGGTCCGCGGGTATGACGAACCGCGCGTTGTCCTCGCGATACTTGTCGTCGTAGTCGTAGAACTCGCGGCCCGGAATCACCTCTCCGACCACCGAGGCGCGCGGCTCTTCATTGCCGAGAACCGCGCACTCGATCTCCCGGGCGTCAATTCCCTCCTCGACGAGCGCGCGGTCGTCATACCGCAGGGCGGCCGCGATCGCGGGACCGAGGTCTTCCGCCCGCTTCACCTTCGTCACTCCGACGGAGGAGCCGCCGTTGACGGGCTTTACGAAGACGGGCAGAGGAAACGGACTTTCGCGGCATTCCTCCGGCGAGCGCACCGTCAAGCCGCGCGTCACCGGGATCCCGGCGTCGCGAAGCAGCGACTTGAAGAACGACTTGTCCATGCCCACCGCCGACGCGGCGACGCCGGCTCCGACGTACGGCAGACCGAGGATCTCCAGAAATCCCTGAAGCGCCCCGTCCTCCCCGGAGGTCCCGTGGATGATGGGAAAGACCAGGTCCACACGGCCGGGTGCCACCTCCGCGGGAACTACGGCCGCGGCCGCCGATTCCGGCGGTGCGCCCCCGCCGCCGAGAAACCTCTCCGGGACTTTCGACTCCGACAGCAGACGTTGAGAGTCGGCGGCCGAGAGAAATTTCCCCGCCCCCCCGACCGCGAGCGGGATCGCCTCGTACCGCTGCGGGTCGAGCGCTCTCGCGATGGTGCGCGCCGAGATCCGCGACACTTCGCGCTCGACCGATTTTCCGCCGAAGAGAATCAGAACGCGAAGGCGGCTCACCAGGTCACCACGCGCACGTCCTCCACGGCAGGGGCGGCGCGCAGCCGGTCCAGGACGTCCTTCGACGGCGGGGTATCGACGGCGAGAACGGCGGCGGCCCGGCCGCTGTCGCCGCGCGCGAGAGAGAAGTCCGCAATGTTCACGCCGCCGTCTCCGAGGATCGTGCCGACGCTGCCGACGACGCCGGGGACGTCGCGGTTACGCAGGTACACGACGGTGCCCTCGGGCCGAAACTCGAGAGGCAGGCCGTCCACGGCGACGACGCGCGCGTCGGTCTCTGAAAACAGCGTCGCGTCCGCCGTGGTGCCGGGCCCCGGACCCGAGGAGAGGCAGACCCGGATCGAGCGCGCGTAGGTTCCGGGCCCTTCGTGGCGCGTCTCGGAGACGGACACGCCCCGGCCCTGCGCCGCGTGAAACGCATTGACGTAATTCACGGTCTCGGGAGCGTGCCCCTGAAGCGCTCCCTTGACCGCCGCGACGGCGACCGGCCGAAGGAGGTCGGCGGGCAGCCCCCAGGTCTCGACCGACACCCCGCTGATCCGATTGCCCGCCAGCGCGGCGACGAATCGGGAGGCCCTCTCCGCGAGCCGCATCCACACCGCGGCGCCCGTCGGATCGGCCGGACCGCGGAACGGAAGGTTCACGGCGGGGACGTACGACGCCCCCGAGAGCGCTTCGAGCAGCGCCTCCACGGTCTGGAGCGACACGCGTTCCTGCGCTTCCATCGTGGAGGCGCCGAGGTGCGGCGTCGCGACGACGTTCGGAAGCTTCAAGAGCGGATCGTCCGGCGCCGGCGGCTCCGGGTCGAAGACGTCGAGCGCGGCGCCCGAGAGCCGCCCCGAAACGAGAGCGTCGTACAACGCCGAACGGTCGACGAGGCTCCCGCGCGCGACGTTGACGAGAATGGCTCCGGGGCGCATGCGCGCCAGCTCCGCGGCCCCGAGAAGCGGTTTCCCTTTTTCACCGGCGGTCGCGTGCAGCGTGACGATGTCGGACATGGCCAGAAGCTCGTCAAGGGGCACGAGCGGCACCCCGATCTCGCGCGCGCGGGCCTCGGGGAGGAAAGGGTCGAACGCGACGATGCGCGCCTCGAACGCGCGGGCGCGCGCGGCGACGCGGGCGCCGACCTGGCCGAGGCCCACGATGCCGAGCGTCTTTCCGGCGAGCTCCGATCCCACGAACTTCGACTTTTCCCAGCGGCCCTCCGCCATCGTCGCTGCCGCGGCGGGCACCCGCCGGAGAAACGCGAAGAGCAGCGCGAAAGTGTGCTCCGTGGCCGAGACCACGTTCGCGGTCGGGGCGTTCAAGACCAGCACGCCGCGGGCCGTGGCGGCGGGCACGTCGACGTTGTCCACGCCCACACCCGCGCGGCCGACCACCGTCAGGCGCGGTGCCGCGGCGAACAGAGCTTCATCGACTTTCGTCGCGCTCCGGACGAGCAGCGCGTCCGCGGTAGCGAGCTCTTCGAGCAGGCGCTCCCGCGGGGCGCCCGCGCAATCGACGACCTCGTGACCCGCCTGCCGGAGCAGGTCGAGTCCCGCAGATGCAACCTTCTCCGCGACCACGACTCGGCTCATGTTTTGGATTCTATGGTGCGGCCGCCCATTGCTCCTCGAGCCAGGCGGGCAGCTCGCGCAATGCGCCGAGCAGCACGTCGGCGTCGACGGCGGCGAGCTCGTCCTGCGAACGAGAACCGCCGGGCACCAGAGCGACCCGGCACCCGGCGCCGCGCGCGAGGGCGGCGTCGATTTCCATGTCGCCCACGACGAACGCCTCCGACGCCGGGACGCCGGCCGTGCCCAGAATGTCGAACAACATTTTCGGATCCGGCTTCGGCGGCGTCGCGCCGTCTGGTCCCGCGATCTGCAGGAAATGCTCCGCTACTCCCTTCGCCTTCAGGATCTGCCGCGAGAAAACCGCCGGTTTGTTCGACGCGACCGCCATCCGCCATCCGAGCCGGGAAAGCTCGTCTAAAACGGCCGGGACGTCCGGAAGCAGGTCGGAGAGCCGGATCGCGACGTCCGCGTAGCGCTCGCGGAAGATCCGCAGGCCCTCCCCGGCGCGCTCGGGCCCCACGGCCTTCTCGAGGAGCCGGTCGAGCCCTTCGCCCACCATGGCGCGGAGAGCGGCGGGCGTCGGCGGGATCATTCCGAAATGCGACATCGCGTGGGCGAGGGCATCGCCGATCGCGGCGTAGCCGTCAAGGAGAGTCCCGTCCAGGTCGAAGACGACGAGGCCCCTCGGATCCCCGCCGGACGCCGACCTCACCGCGGGAGCCGGGCGCGCCGGGTGAGTCCCGCCAGTGCCAGCACCGCGTCCACGATCGCGCCGCCGTCCCCGAACCCGAGCGTCGGCACGCCGTCCGGGGCGGCGTCGCCGTCGGAGATACGGAGCGCGGGCCGGTCGATCGGCGGGCGCGAAGCGCCGCGCCGCGTCACCTCCACGCGCGGAAGCGGAAGCGCCTTGTATCCCTCGACCAGAACCAGGTCGCAGTGGGCGAACTCCCTCCCGAGGAGAATCGCGAGCGGCTCCTCTGCGCCGAACCGCCGCGCGGTCGTGCGCTGCGGGGTCACGAACGCGGACACCGCCGATCCCGACGAGGCGTGGCGGTGGGAATCCTTGCCGGGGACGTCGTCCTCGGCGTCTTTCGAGGTGTGCTTTAGCGTCCCGACGACGAGGCCCATCGCCTGGAGCCGCGGAACGAGATCGACGAGCACCGTGGTCTTTCCGGCGTCATGCCCGCCGACGAACGCGACTGCCGCAGGGCGCGCATCCGGATAGAGGAGCCACGGCTCCCGGCGGGCCTCGAACGCCCGCGCGCCGGCTTCGTGCCGCGCAATCTCCTCGGCGATGCCGGCGCCGGCATCGACCGCTTCGCGAAAATTCGTGGAACCCGTCAGCAGATCGATCGCGGGCCGCGGATCGAACTCGTACGCCTCGGTGCGCCACCCGAACTCGTCGGGCGCCATCTTTTTCGCGGTTTCGACGATGACGAGACCGGTCTCGAACGACCGGAACGCCGCGTGATCGGTGACGTGGAACATCGCGCCCCCGCACGTTCGCCCCGCGTGCTTGTCGAACATCGGCCGGAAGTGGATCGGAAGAAACGAGACGCCGGGAAGGCGCCGCGCGTCGAGGGCTTCCGCAAACGGCACCGCGGCGAGCCACGGCGCGCCGAAGACCTCGAAGGGCCGCGTGGTGCCCCGCCCTTCCGAGAGATTCGTTCCTTCGAGCAGGCACATGCCGGGGTAGACGAGGGCGGTGGCGGGAGTCGGAATGTTCGGCGACGGCGAAACCCACGGAAGGCCGGTGCCTTCGAACGGCATGTCGCGCGACCAGCCCTCCACCGGAACCACGGTCAAGTCGATGCCCAGCCCCTTTTCGGTGCGGAGCAGGAGCGCGAGCTCGCCCACAGTCATTCCGTGTCGGACGGCGATCGGGTGCAGCCCGACGAAGGAGAGCAGATCCTGCTCCTGCGGCGCGCCCTCGACCGCGCCTCCAATCGGGTTGGGCCGGTCGCAGACAATCAGGGGCAGGCGCGCCTCCGCGGCGGCCTCCATCGCGAGCATCATCGTCCAGACGTACGTGTAGTAGCGGCTGCCCACGTCCGCCACGTCGAAGACGAGCGCGTCGAGCCCGGCGAGGTCTTCCGATGCAGGCTTCAAACTCTCGCGCGTGGAGCCGTAGAGCGAGACCGCGGGAAGTCCGGTCGGCCGGTGCACGCCGCCGGTCACGGCCTCCATGTAAATCGCGCCGCCGTCCACTCCGTGCTCCGGGCCGAAGAGCTTCGTCAGCCGCGTTTCGCGCAGGTCGAAAAGCGCCTTCCAGGTCGGCACACCCGCCGCGGTGACGCCCGACGGATTCGTGATCAGCCCGATCCGCCGCCCGGCGATCGGCGCCGGATCCCTGAGAAGGCCGTCGATTCCGGGAGCGGTTTTTCTCGAGGCGGTCTTCACGCGCCCCCGCCGCCCGGCCGCGGGTGCGGGGGCGCCTCTCCG
>JBBROA010000103.1:0-14471 GCA_038229875.1 Thermoanaerobaculia bacterium
CCCTCGTCATGTAGTGGCTCACCGCCGCGGACCCTTTGGGCTTCATCGAACCTTCCGTGTAGTAATGCGCCACGGCGGCCTGACCCTCCACGAGTGTGATGACCCGGATGTTCTTGGGCGTGATGGAGATCGACTCGTACTCATCCGGCCGGCCCGTGGGAGCGATCTCCTGCAGCAGGCCTCCGCTCGACCAGAATTCCAGTGCGCCCTTTGCCGAGTAGTTGTCCGGGTTACTTTTCAGGTTCTTGTTGGAGAACGCATTCGAGGCGACGATTGTCTCAGTGACCTCTTTCTCTGTCTGGGACTGGGCAAGAGCGTAGCTCGAGCCTAATGTCAGGGCCGCAATCGCGAGGAGGACGGTGTTCTTCATGTTTCTCAAGCTCCGTTTCGACGTAAACGAATCGACTAACTTCAACCGCTTCATCGTTTTCTCGTCGGGATCCTAGCAGAGCTGGAATTGGGGTCACTGCAGACTTTTTGATTTTTCGCGCCCCCTCACAAACGGGAGCGTGCACGGTCAGGGTCGACCGGCCGGGTAGGGGCTTGACTGGCAATCGCGCCCGGATCGCATCGGGGCGACCATCACAACGGAGAGCAGCTGGTCGCTGAGAAGATCAAGAACAACGGCCACCATGTGATCCACCAAAAAGGCGACTACACCACTTCGGTTGAAGTCAAGGACGGCAAGGTGCGGCGTCCATGTGAAACACGCCAAGAAGAGCGATATTGCGGTCAAGAAATACAAGACCAACAAGAAAATGGCCCGGCGCAACCTCACTGATCGAGCGGACGGCTTTCAGTACGCCTCCTTCGATCAAGATCAGTACGGGTTTCCGTACGACATGATCCTGGATGGAGATACGGGAGCCGTCGAATACGTCCCGGTATATTGATTCCGACGATCGCGCTCGAGGGGGAATGCGGAACAACCGCATTTAGCCCCTTCGAGCTTAAATTACCGGGTCGACTCCAGTTTCTCCACGTCAACCTCCCGTCGTTTGAGGCACCCTTTCACCAGGGCGACCTCGTTACTCCGACGACGAGCGGGCGTCTCTAGGTCTCGCTCGGGTCCGCCCGCGGCGGCCTCTCGAAGAGTCCGAGCGCGCGGGCCTCGCGCATCGCCCAGACGGCGAGGGACAGCCAGAGGAGCTGTCCGCCGAACTGGGCCACGCCGGGAACGAAAATCCGGTTGTTGACGACGAGCGTCCAGAGCAGGCCCACGCCGGTCGCGAGCCAGAGGAGCGGTCCCGCGAAGAGCGCTCCGACGGAGAGCGGCCACACGAGGTACTGCGAGCCAAAGCCCGGCGCGAACACGAGGAGCAACAGAAAGAGAAACAAGCTGGACCGGGAACGCTCTTTCCCCCGGAGCGCCCACGCGGAGGCAAGCGCCGCCGCAAACGCCGCGAGCGAGACCGGCATGGCCCACCGCGCATCCAGGAGCACGAGCTCGGAGAGGCCGAAGGACCCGGGCACGCTCCGATAGAAGAGAACGTGATCGAGGATCGCCCTCGCGTGCACAGCGTACGGCACAAAGCTCGCGGCGACGAGAAGCCAGGGAAGGAGCGCTCGCGATTTCCGCCGGCCTTCAAACCACAGGATCGGGTGGAAGGCGGTGACCTGCTTGAGACCGATCGACCCGGCGAGCGAGAGCATCGCGACCCAGCGGGGCCCATCTTCGCGGGCGGACGCGCGTTCGGATGCGGCCAGCGCCAGGAGCAGGAAGAGGACCATAAGGTTGTCGAATTGCGCTTGCACCGCGGAGACCCAGATCACCATCGGGTTGCCGAGGTAGAGCGCGGCCGCCGCCCATGGCCGCACGCTGCCGGTGACGCGCCGCGCCAGGCGGAAGAGGACCGCGGCGACGGCGACGTCTCCCGCCACGAGAAGCGATCGGACGAGCGCTGGAAACGGAACGTCCAGGGCCTGCGCGGCCCGGCCCAGCAGATCGATCGTCCAGAGCCAGAGCGGTGGATAGTTGTAGTGCGCCGTCCCTTCGTAGACGTCGCGCCCGCTCCGGACGAGCGAGAGAACCTCCTCGTATGCCGCGACGTCCGTGCTGTGAGGCGCGAGGCGCGCGCACAAGACTCGGACCGCGACGCCCGCGAGACACACACCCGCGAGGACTTCCCGAGACAGCTTCAACCGGGCTGCCCGGGGGCTTCGCGCAAAGACCACCGAAGGATCAGCTTCTCCCGGGCCCGCGCTTCCTGTCCTCGTGGCGGCCGGGGCGTTCCGGATGGGGGCGGTTCACCGGGCGCGCTTCCACCGGTCTGCGCTCGACGAGTCGCGGTTCGACGCGAGACCGCTCTACTGGCCTCGGAGCCCGCGGCTCCGAACGACTTCGCGATCGCCGGCGAGGCGATCACGGTCACCGTCGCGGTGTTCGACATCGCTCCAGCGCCGGATTCGGTCGAGCTGATCGGTCCGGTGATGTTGTTCTTCACGCCCGCCGTGACTCCGGGCACCCTGACGGTGATGGTACAGACCGCACCGCCGGCCAGGGTGCCGCCGGTGAACGTCAGCAGATTGCCACCGGTGATCGACAGGCTCCCTCCGCAGATCGCCGCCGTTCCGTTGACAGCCGTCAATCCCGCCGGCAGCGTGTCGCTGAAGGCGACGCCCGTCAGCGCTGTCCCGCCGGCGTTGCTGAGAACGAAGCTCATGTTGGGGCTGTTGCCCAGGGCCACGGTGGGACTCTCGAACGATTTGGCGACAGTTGGGACCGCCGCCGCCGTGACGTTCACCGTCGCCGTTTGTGCTGGGACTCCCGCGCCCGATTCCGTCGCGGCGATCGGTTCGCTCGTGTCGACATCGCTGCAGACCCGTGCTCCGACGAGAAAGTCTTTCGGGTCCGACGTCGGACTGCCAACGGTGAGGGTCGTCTTGGCGTGCGCGGTTGCCAGGAGCGCGAATCCGAAAAATGCCCTATTCGCGCGGACATTCGACGGGTTGTGCGGCACAGTGCGCAACTTTTCGCCGCGCAATTGTTCGTCGCTACTGTGAGTCAGATTGTTCGAAGCTGCCAGTGTATCGCGGAGTATACCTTCTCGCAGCCGATCGCAGAATCGAAACGTGCTGACTCGCATTGGCCCTTTACCGCCGCACTCATGACTCCTCGCAGTAGATCGTCGGCCTCGCCCGCCCTCACCCCCAACCCTCTCCCGCGGTGAGGGAGCAGAAGAGGTTCGCCCGCTCTGTTGTCACTCCGATCGGAGGGCCACCATGGGATCCACCTTCATTGCGCGGCGGGCCGGGATGTAGCAGGCCAGGCCGGCGACGGCGATCAGCGACGCAGCGACCGCGATGAAGGTCAGTGGATCGGTGGAGTCGACGCCGAACAGCAGCGACTGCATGGTGCGCGACGTCGCGAGCGAGGCGGCCACTCCGATCGCCACTCCGATGAGCGTCGTCGCAAGGCCCTGGCGCAGGATCAGGTTCATCACGTCGGCGGATCGCGCTCCGAGCGCCATTCGCACCCCGATTTCCCGGGTCCGCTGCGCGACGCCGTACGAGACCACCCCATACACTCCGGCGACGGCGAGGAGCAGCGCCGTGAGCGCGAAGACGACTACGAGCGTCAGGTTGAAACGCCGGGAGCCCAGCGACGCGGAATAGATCTGCGTGAAAGTCCGGAAACGAGGCGGGACGTCGGGCGCCTCCTCGTGAACGATCGAGCGCGCCGCGCCGATCACGTGGCCGGCGTCGGCGTCCGTGTGCATCACGACGCTAAAGGCGGTTCGGGGGCGTTGCAGCAGGTTCACATAGACGACGGGGCGCGGCGGCTGCTCGAGCCCGTATTCATGCGTGTCCCCGGCGACGCCCACGATCGTGAGCAGGTGCAGGTCCCCGTCCATGTTGCCGAATTGAATGGTCTGGCCGATTGGATCCCGGTCGGGCCAGCGCGATTTCGCGAGCGACTCGTTGATGACAGCCGCGTGGGGAGAATCGAACGTGTCGCGCCGGTCGAAGAACCTACCTTTAAGAAGCGGGATGGCGAGCGCCTGGAAGTAGTCCGGAGACGCGGCGCAGAACTCGGCGTTGCCGATGCGCCCGGGCTGCTGGGCGAGACGCATGTACTCCTGGAAGTCCCTCGGATTCTCCTGCACACTCACGAGCAGGAACATCCCGTCGGGCAGGCCGCCATCCATAGGAACCGCGTTGACCGCGGCCGCCTGGGCCACTCCGGGAACGTCGCGCAGGCGCTCGATGAGCCGCGTCGTGAACTGCGACTCGTGCGCCCGGAAAGCCGCTATCGCGTCCGGCTTCAGGTCTCCGGGCTCGGGCCGCTGGAGATCCATCGTCACAACGTTGTCGACGCGGAATCCCGGATCGACGGAGAGAACCCGCAACAGGCTGCGCCCCAGCAGTCCGGCGCCGGTCAAAAGCGCGAGCGTCATAGCGAGCTGCGCCGCGACGATGGCGCGCCCTACGCGCTGACTGCGGCGCGCCCCGGAATTTCCCCGCGCGCCTTCGCCCAGAATTTCGCCGGGCGCCGACGAGGTCGCGCGGACCGCCGTCAGGACGCCGAGCACGACGGCGGCCAGCAAGGAAATGCCGGCCGTGACGGCGAGCACCGGCCAGCGGATCGCGATCTCCGCGATTCGAGGCAGGTCCTGCGGCGCGAGCATCAGCAGGGCGCGGAGCAGGCCGACGGCCAGGAAGATGCCCGCGACGCAACTCAAGCCCGAGAGGAGCAGCGTCTCGGTGATGAATTGCCGCACGAGCCGCCCCCGGCCCGCACCGAGGGCGATCCGGATGGCGAGCTCGCGCCCTCGTTTGGAAGCCTGTGCGAGCAGAAAGTTGGCGACGTTCGCGCAGGCCACGAGCAGCAGAAACCCGACCGCGACGATCAGGACATAGAGCGGGGAACGGACGCGTCCCGTCAGCGAGGCGCGCAGGGGAACCGCCGCGGCACTGCGGAGCAGGTATTCGTTCCGCTCGGACGATTGCCGCGCGATGCGTCCCGCGATGAGGCCGAGATCGGTGGTTGCCTGGTCGAAGCTCACGCCGTCCCGCAGACGTCCGACGACGAGGAAATTGTGCGACGTGCGGCTCGTGCTCTCGGGATTGAGCTCGCTCGGAAGCCACAGGTCCGCTTTTTCGGGAAAATCGAACCCCTCCGGCAGGACTCCCACCACAGAGTAGATCCGGTCCTGGATGCGCAGCTTCAATGGCGTCAGATCCTGCGCCGACGACAAGGACTGCTTCCAGTAGCGGGAGCTCGCGAGCAGGACCGGGGCCGCGCCGGGATGGGCGTCGTCGGCAACGAAGCCGCGTCCCAACACCGGATGGACGCCCAGGACTCCGAAGAAATCGCGCGTGACGAACGCGAGGCCGGTGCGCGTCGGTCCCGCCGGCCCCACGACGCTGGCGACCGTGTCCCGGTACTTCGCCATCGCCTGGAAGGTGCGGTTCTGGTCGCGGAAGTCGTCGAAGTTCGGGTCGGCCACCCGGGAATGGGAACCGCGGGGGTTCACCTCCCAGATGGCCGCGAGGCGATCCGGCCCGGCGTACGGGAGCGGGCGCAGCAGCACCCCGTAGACGACGCTGGAGATCGCGGTCGCCGCGCCGATGCCGAGCGCCAGCGTCAGGATCGCCAGGGCGCTGAATCCCGGGCTCCTGCCCATCTCGCGGGCGGCGTATCTGAGGTCCTGGAAGAACGCTGCGAACATGCGGCCTCCTCGTGTGCAGACTGGGCTTTGGTTTGGTTACGCAAATTGTGTCCGCAAAGTTCCGTTGCCCACCCCTCACCCCGGTGATTGCGAGCGACTCGGGGGCGTTCTGGTTTCTGACCTCGAACAACCTCGAGCTGCTCGTCAAGGTGCTGGACGGGCGAGCGTTCAATGAGAAGTTCTGGGTCTTCATCGAGTCGGCGTCCGGCCTCGAGTACACCGTCACGACGGATAGGGCGACCGGCGTGGTCAAGACGTACTTCAACCCGGCGGGGGCCTACACGAGCCCGGCGGACACACCGGCGTTCTAGTGCCCGGCAAAGGGGGCGACCGCTGGATCAGGCGTCGCCCCGTCGTTGCCTCGTCGGTCAAGACCCCCAGGGCTTGAGATTCCGGGCCCCGCCCCTGACCCCTGTCCTCTCCCGCGGGAGAGGGAGTTGGTGATATCTAGGGGCCCATCAACAGGAGGAAAACCCATGACGAAGACCGGATCCCGCATCTGGAGGCTCTCCCTCGTTCTTCTTGTCACCGTCAGCGCGACCGGGCTCGCGCAAGCGGCCGCTTCGGGCAAGATGCCCGCGAAGGCCAAAGGCGCCGCGGTCATCTGGGCTGCCGGCGACTACAAGTGGGTCGACGTTCCGGACGCCCCGCCAGGCGTGAAGCAGGTCGTCCTGTGGGGCGATCCGGAGAAAGGCCGGTTCGGAGCTATCCAGAAATTCCCAGCGGGCTTCTCGGCGCCGCTGCACTGGCACTCGGCCGGCCTCCGTTCCGTCATCATTTCGGGAACCGTGATCCACACACCGGAGGGGAAACCGGAGGTTCGGCTTCCAGCGGATTCTTATCTCTTTGACCCCGCCGGCTACAGACACTCGACGAAATGCGATGCGGCCTCCGAGTGCGTGTTCTTTCTCGAGGGTGACGGCAAGTTCGACATCAAGATGGCCGACAAGAAGTAGCGAGGACTCCTCGGGGTGAGAGGCGTCAGGGGACGCCCCTCACCCCAACCCTCTCCCGCCGGGAGATGAAGAGTTCCTACGGTTTGGCCGCCGGCTTCTTTGCCGCAGCGGGGGCCGACTTCGGCGTCCAGAACTCCGGGTCGCCGGCGATCCACTCCTTCGACGGATAACTCATCTTCGGGTCGAGCGCGTAGATGTTGGATTCGATCGAGAGGTAGCCGTCACTCGCAAGCTTCGACATCTTCTTCTGGGTCTCCTCCCCCATCGCCTCCTGGATCGACTTGGAATTCGCCATCGCACCGTCGATCTCGTCGAAGGACTTCATCGGAAGAAAGACGAGATAGGTCGGTGTCGGAAGGCCGGAGACGATCTGGTACACGGCCCAGGGAAGCTTCACGCTCGCTTTTTCGTAGCCGCCTTTCAGGGTTTTCGCCGCGTCGACGAAATCGGAGTCGTGGCCGGGCCGGACGCGGTAGGTGATGACCCGGAAGTACCGCATGGTGGGAAGCTTCACGCCCGCCCAGGCGCTCAGATCTTCCCGGTAGGCGGCGACGATGGACCTCGTCCCCGAAAGAAACTCGCCGTCTCCCTGACTGAGCCGGTCGTCCTCCCCCTTGATCGGATTCTTGTCGAAGCTTTCCCGGTCTTTTCCCCACGCGCCGAACGTGTCGTAGCCCGACATGAACCACGCTTCGCTCGGACCCGAGACAGACGTCATCGCGACGAAGCTCGTGGGCCACTTCGCCTTCGCGTAGGCCCTGGGCCACCCTTCTTCCCATTTCTGGTGCGCCGGAGCCTTGCCGGGTTTTACGTCCTCGCGGATGATCTGGAGAACCTTCGGCGGAGCGGATGGATCGGCAGCAGGCGTCTGAGCGAGCAGTCCGGAAGCCGTGACGAAGACCAGAGCGACCCCGAGGCGGGGATACAGGGAGTTCTTCATGATGGGCCCACCTCCCGGAGGGCGAGAGAAACGGGATTTTCTCCGGATCATAGTCCCCCCGCGGTCGAGGAAAACCGACGAAAGTCGAGGATGTCCGCGTTGCGGGTCTGGCTGGACTCAGATCCGCAGGCGGCGTTCTACCGCCGGATCCAGAGTTCCTCGTAGTTGATCGTCGGGCTTGCCTGTCCAACGCGGTCGAAGCCCTCGACCTCGGGGCGCGCGAAGGCGTAGACCTGGTCGTGAAAGAGAGGCAGCAGCAGGCTTTCGCGCGCCACGATCTCCTCGACTTTGCGGTAGAGCGAGTGCCGCGCGCGCGGGTCGGTCTCGGCCCGGGCCTGGTCGATGAGGCGGTCGATCTCCGGGTTCGCGATGAACCGGCCCAGGATTCCCGCCGTCGAGTGGAGAACTCCGTAAACGAAGGTGTCCGCGTCGGGATAGTCCGCACTCCAGCGGCCGATCGCGAGGTCCGCGTCCGCCCGGCGGTTGACGTCCAGGTACTCGGCCATCGTTTTGGTGACGGGCTTCAAGACGAACCCCATCTCGCGGAACCTCTCCGAAGCTTCGAGGGCGAGAGCGGAAAGCTCGCCGGAAAAAATCGGATGCAGCGCCACGGTGAGCTCGACCGTCTCGCGCGAGACCGTCGCCTGGATCGAGGTGTCCGAAGACGTGCCCGCCGTAGATGCTCCGGCGTCTTTTCGATGTGCGGTATGGCCGAGCAGGCCGGGCGGGATCAAGCCATGCGCGGGGATCGCGAGCCGCCCGAGCGTGCGCCGCACGAGACCGGGAACGTCCACGGCATTGACCAGGGTGCGCCGCAATTCGGGATCGCGAAGCGGCCCACGGTGGGCATTGAAGACGACGAAATACGTCTGAAGCTTCGGACCCTCGCGGTAGCCGGACGCGAATCTCGGGTCGTGCCGAAGACGCTCGACATCCGCCGGCAGCAGGTCGGCCGCGACGGACAGCCGCCCCGCTTCGAAGTCCTCGCGGACCTCTTCGGGCGAAGCGCCGAACCGGAAAACGATGCCCTCGGCTCGAGGATAGCCGTCGCGCCAGTAGTGCGCGTTGCGCTCCAGCTCGAGCCGGCGGCCCGGCTCGAAGGTGACGACCCGGAAGGGCCCCGTTCCCACGGCCCCGTCGCGCCAGCTCGAGCCGACCGTCGCGGTCCCCTCGGGAACGATTGCTGCGGCGATGTAAGAGACCAGGGCCGGAAAGAACGACACCGGCTGTTCGAGGTCCATGTAGAAATCCATCGGCGAGACGATGTGGAAGCCTTCCAGATCGGTCGCCGTGCCTTCGAGCACCTTGTGCGCCCCGCGGATCACCGAGAGATGCCACCGGGCGTCGCTCTGCCGGTTGGCGAGGAGCCGCTCGAACGTATAGCGGACGTCGCGCGCCGTCAGGCGGCGCCCGTCGTGGAATCGCACGCCCGGCCGGAGCTTGAAGCGAAAGCGCGTGCCGTCGTTTTCGATCGAAAAGCTGGACGCCAGCCAGGGGACGATGCGCGTTCCATCGATCGCGTAGGTCAGCGTCTCGAACAGCTGCGCGAAAACCTCCGCCTGCTCCACGGTGCCAGAAAGGGCGGGATCGAGGTTCCGCACGATCCCGGCGATCGGCACCTGCAGGATTCCGCCTCCGGCATGCCGGGCCGGGGAGGGCTGCTCCGCCGGCGCCTCGGTCTTGCCGACCTCCGTGTAGTTGACGTAGGGAGCGGTGCTGTGGAGCTGGAGGCTGCGCACCGCCGGGGCTCCAATGCGGTAATCCACGTCGTGAAAGAGAGGTACGAGCGCCGCCGAGTCGACCAGCAGGTGCTCGAACTTCCGGTACAGGCTTTCCCTCGCGGCCGGGCGGGCTTCCGCGCGCGCTTCCTCGAGGATCGCGTCGGCTTCCGGCGACGAAAAATAGCTCCGCAAGCGCCCGTTGCGAGAGTTCAAGAGCGTGAACGTGAAGTTGTCGGGATCGTCGTAGTCGGCGATCCAGCGGCCGAGCCAGAGATCGAAGCTTTGCGCTTCGTGCCACGCCTCGATGAACTCGCCCATCGTCTTCGTCCCGATTTCCACTTCGACGCCGAGCTCGGCCCAGATCTGAAAGAGCGCGCGCGTCAGGCCGGAATACTGGTTCTGGAGGATCGGATGCACGGCAGCCTTCAACTTGCACGGCAGGGACAACCCGGAGGACCGGATCATCTCGACCGCCTCTTCTCTCGGGATGTGGGGCTGCCGGCGTCCCGGGTCGTGGCCGAGGATTCCCGGAGGGAGGAGGCCCGTGGCAGGAAGGGCGAACCGGCCGAGCGCTCCCCAGACGATGTCCTGCGCCCGGGAGGCGCTCGCGAGAGCGGTGCGCAGGGCCGCGTTCGAGCCGGCCGGCGTCGAGGAGTTGAAGAGAGCGAAGTACGTGTTCTTCTTCGGCGTCTCCACGAGACCGGCTCGAAATCTCGGCTCGCGAAGGACGGTCTCGAGATCCTTCGGAAGCAGATCGCGCGCGAGGTCGAGCCCGCCCGAGCGGAGCCCCTCGGCGATCGCGGCGGCCGACAGGTTCGCCTTGAACTCGATCCGGTCGATGCGCGGCGGCTCCTTCCAGTAGCGCGGGTTGCGCTCGAGCACGATGTGATCCGGAGTGTGGAGAACCGTCTGGAACGGTCCCGTGCCGAGAAGCTTCGACGAGCTTCCGCTTCCCCCCGCATCACCTCCCGCCGGCACGGACGCGATGGACGTCCGCCCGTCGGTCAGCAGCGAGGGAAAGATCGGCAGCGAGTCGTTCAAGCCGATCTCGATCTGAAGCTCGGACGGAGTCGCGATCCCCTCGACGCCGCCGTCCGGCGCCGTCCCGTCCAGATACTCCGCGACGCCTCGAATCGCGGCAAATGCCGCGGGGCTCGCGTCGCGGGAGAGCCGGATGGATCTCTCGAGCGACGACTTGACGGCCGACGCCGTCAGCGGACTTCCGTCGGAAAACACGATACCCGGGCGCAGGTGGAGGCGGACCGTTCGGGCTCCGTCCTCGAGGGACCATCGGTCGCAGAGGAGAGGCGCGAGGTTTCCCTGGGTGTCCGTCGTGACGAGCGTGTCGAACACGTTCGAGAGGACTTCGTGCTCTTCCGTGGTCGCATAGACGCCCGGCTCGAGAGTCGCGACGGGATTCGACAGCGCCACGACGAGCGTCCCGCCCCGGGCGACTTCCTCCTCCGCGGACTTCTCCCGAGGCGCGAGCGTCTCGAGCTCCGCCTGGTGGGCCGCTGCCTGCTGGTACTCGCCGCGCATGTTCGCGACCGCGGCCGCGAGGGCGAGCAGCTTGCTCAGACGCTGGCTGTCGCCGGCGGACCGGGCCGCCTCGAGTCCGCGTTCGATCCAGCGGCGGGCGTCGTCAGTCCGGCGCGCGTGCCAGGCGGTCTCCGCGGCGAACAGCATCGCGCCGACCGCCGGCGCGGACTCTTTCCGGTCGGCGAACGTCTTCGCGGCGGCCTCCGCCTCCCGCAGCGCGGCGTCCACGTTGCCCGCCATGCGCTGACCCTGAGCAAGGAGCAGGCGCGTATGACCCTCGAGAGACGGGTCGCCCGTCCATTCCTCGTCTTCGAGATACTCGAGCGCGATCTTCGCCACACGGATCGTCTCCTCGGGGCTGAACGTGTCGAGCGATTTCTGCGCGAGCTTCACGCCGTACTCGACCGTCTTGTCCGGAACGTCCGCCTGCGAGAAGTGGTGGACGAGCTCGGGATAGATCCGCTCGAGCCGCCCCGCGGACCGTTTCTCGATCAGCTCGGCGTATTTGCGGTGCAGAGAGCGCCGCTTGCGGCGCGACAGGGCGGCGTAGAGCACGTCCCGGACGATCCCGCTCGCGAACGTCAGCCGATCGCCTCGGGACTCGCGTTCCTCTTCCAGGATGCCGTCGCGCAGCAGCTTGTCGAGGTCGTCGTCCAAGTTGCGCGACTCGTCCGCAAGAGCCTCGAGGTCCCGCGCGTCGAACGTCTTGCCGAGCACCGATGCGATCGAGAGCGTGTCGCGGAGCTCTTCCGGAAGCCGCTCGACGCGCTTCTCCACCGCCTGCTGAATCGTGGCGGGCAGAGCGTCGGCGGAGATCTCGGCTTCTTTCGAGACGCTCCACGCCCCGGTGTCGTCCCGCGAGATCCCGCCCGAGTCCACGAGCGATCGGATCAGCTCCTTTGTGAAGAACGGGTTTCCCTCCGTGGCGTCGTGGAGCCGCCGGGCCAGGTCGTCTGCCACGTTCGGCGCGCCGACCAGAGAGGCGACGAGCGCCCTATGCTCCGACGGCGACAGCGGCCCGAGCGTCGTGGACACGAACCGGGGGTCGTCCGCGAAGGAGTCGAGCATGCGCGTCAAGGGATGGCGCTTGTCGGTTTCCGTCTGCCGGTAGCTTCCGACGATGAGCGTCGGTGTCGGGCCCAGCCGGCGGACGACATACTGGAGCGCTTCGATCGAGGCTTCGGCGCCGTGCAGATTTTCGAGGACGAGGACGAGCGGCTTGCCGCCGCCGACCCGGGTGAGGGCGCGGGCGAGAAGCTCGAAGATCTGGATTCGGTCCTCGGGCTTCTTCTCCTTTTCGTCAGCCGCGGCCGCCGCGCGCGTCGCGCCGCTGCCTGCCGAGCGCAGCTCGGAAATCTCCGACAGCTGGGGAAAAAGCGCGATCAGGGGCGCGGCGAGGTCGGACAGGTCGGGCCGATCTGAACCCGCTGACGAGCCGGCGGCGTCCCGCGAACGGAAGTAGTCCTGGATGAGCTCGCAGAAGCCCTGGTAGGAGAACGTGCCGGCCTGTTCGACGAAACGGCCATAGAGGACTCGAATCTTTCGCGCGGAGGCGAGGGTCTTCAGCTCCTCGAGCAGGCGCGTCTTGCCGATGCCGGGCTCCCCCGCGACGATGGCGAACTGGCAGTCGCCCGAGATCGCGGCGTTCAGCCGCCGCTGAAGCTCGCCGAACTCCTTCTCGCGGCCGATGAACGCGGAGGCCGCGGGGCGCTGGATCATCCGGCTCGGGCTCGCCACGATGGACATCCGGAACTCTTCCGTCGCGAGGCTCGCCTTGTGCCGTCGGAGCGCCTCGGAGATCTGGCCCGCCTTCTGCGGCCGCTTCGCGGGATCCTTTTCCAGGCATCGCATGATGATGTCCTGGAGCTCCTCTTTGATCTCGGCCCCCAGCGCGCGGGGCGGCTGCGGATTCTCGTGGACGATCCGGTAGAGGATCGATTGCAACTCGCCGGTGAAGGGAGGATCTCCGACGAGGCATTCGTACAGGACCGTGCCGAGCGCGTAGATGTCCGACCTCGCGTCGAAAGCGCGCGAGGAGATCTGCTCGGGCGAGAGGTAGGCCATCGTCCCGATCAACGTCCCGGTCTTGGTGAGGCGCGACTCGGTGTCCGCGCGGGCGAGGCCAAAGTCCATGACGCGCACCCGGACGGAAGATCCTTCCTCGCGCGTGACCATGATGTTCGCCGGCTTGATGTCCCGGTGGACGACGCCCCGGGCGTGGCTGTAGTCCAGCGCTTCGGCGACCTGGATGCCGATGTCGACGACGTCGCCCAGGCGCAGCGACTGATCCCGGATCATGCGCGCCAGGGTCGTGCCAGCGACGAGCGGCATGACGAAGAAGAGAGAGCCGCCGTCGTTTCCAAAGTCGTAGATCGGGACGATGGCCGGATGGTCCATCTGGGCGACGATCTGGGCTTCCCGCTGGAACCGGCCCTCGATCTCGGGCGCCAGGTCCTGGGAGGAGATCAGCTTGACGGCGACCTCGCGGTTTAAGAGGGGGTCCCGGGCGCGATAGACGACACCCATCCCGCCCCGGCCGAGCTCGCCGGCGATCTCGTAGCGGTTCGAGAGCTTCGTCTGGGTCAAATTGGCACGGGCGCGAGCCGCGACTATATGACGGGCCCCCGCGCCATGTGGACAAGAAAAGAGGCCCCTCGTGGAGCCTCGTAGAAAGGAAGGCGCTTGCGCGCCGTCTCGGCGCATTACGCGCGAGCGTAGCTCGATGCGGTCTCGTAGGTCTCGACGGTCGGGGTTCCGACGATGAAGGAGGTCAGCTTGGCGAGGACTTGCGGATAAGTCGCCTTCTCGTAGGTCTCGGCGTTCTTCCGGTTGTCCCAGAGGCTGATGAAGGACGCGCCCTTCGGGTTGAAAAGCGTGACTTCTTCCTGGAATCCGTCCTGCTTGCGCAGCATCGGGAGGACTTCCTTCTCGAAAAGATTGTTCAGCTCGGTTTCTTTGCCGATCTTGAACTGGAAATGGACGTTGCGTGCGTATCTCATGACTCTGACTCCTTGGTCCTTGAGGTGGAAGGTCTTCACCGGGAGCTTCCCGACACCGAAGGAGAAGCGGCAACGTCAAGGTTTCGAAGCCGCAGGACCTTTTGAAGAGATTCGACAATATCGGCGCGGGGCGTGGCGGCAATGATTCGTTCTCATCATTTCGCGGCCAGCCCAGACGACTGACGCCGCCGAGACACCGGTCCGGTGAACTAAGACGCGCCCCGACAACCTCGGAACTGCTCACGAACTCAACAGGAGGCGACATGAACCGGAAGACCACCATGGCGACCATGGTCGGGCTTTGCGTTTGCGCGGCGATCTGCCTGGGGGCGGATCTCAACATGGGCACCTGAAAGTCAACGAGGCGAAATCGAAGTACGCGCCGGGTGCGCCGAAGAACCACACTGTCGTTGACGCGGCGGCGGGAGACAGCGTCAAGGTCAGCGTGGACGGCGTGTCCGACGGCAACCCCGCCCATCACGAGTGGACGGGCTGAAGTGACGTGGAACCGGGGTCCGTCCTGATTCGCAGTGACCAGGAAGCGGGACACGACCCAAAGGAACCTACTTCAAACCCTCGATGACGTAGAGCCGCGAGAGACTCCGCATGAAGCTGTAGCAGTAGGCGCGCCCGTCGGAGGAGAC
>JBBROA010000104.1:0-14465 GCA_038229875.1 Thermoanaerobaculia bacterium
GCGGGTAGCTGGGCCGGCGCGCCCGGGCTGGTCCCGGCCACCGACCTGAGGCTTTCTTGGAACACATTTTCCGTGGCGGCCGCCGCGGCCGGGATGTCGCGCCGATACGGCGGAATTCATTTCCGGACGGGCGACCTCGCGGGCCGCTCGGTGGGTCGCGTGGTCGGCGCCCTCGCGTGGAGCCGCGCCCGGGAGTTCTTCGAGGGGCGGGCCTACGGAGCTGAGATCCTCCCGGTCCGGCGAGGCCGCGCGCCGGTGCTCGTCGTCCGGTAGGGTCGGCCGAAGACGGCCGACCGGCCGGCAGAGGCATTGCTCGGAGTTCCGCACCATGATCCTCACCTGCCCCTCGTGCGGAAAAAAGAACCGGTCGCCCGCCGACCGCCTGACGGAAATGGGACGCTGCGGCGCCTGCAAGGCCGAGATCTCTCCGGTCGGGCGGCCAATCGACGCCGACCCCGAGATCTTCCAGGAGATCACGAAAGGATCGAACGTCCCGGTGCTCGTCGATTTCTGGGCAGCCTGGTGCGGACCCTGCCGGACCGCTGCCCCGGAAGTGGCGCGAACCGCGGCAGAAATGAAAGGCCGCGCCCTCGTGCTGAAGGTGGACACCGAAAAGCACCCGCAACTCGCGGCCCAGTTCGGAGTGCAGAGCATCCCGAACTTCGCGGTCCTGAAAGGCGGAGTTCTGGTCTCGCAACAGGCCGGTGTAGTCCCCAGCGCCCGGATGAAGGAGTGGTTGGTGAACGCGGGAGCGTAGAGCAGGCCCCCTTCCGATCTTTCCAGCCGCTTCAAACATCAACGGGCACGGCTACCAGTTCCCGCGTCCCTCACCAACCCCTCTCCCCGCGCGCGGGCCCAGGGAGCAGAGCTGCTCTTCCTCCGAGATGGTGGCCAAGCTCGCCCCGAGAGGAGTCTCCCGACCAGAGGGAGGGAGGAGCCTCTCGGGGCGGGAGCCGCAGCGAACGAAGGGACGAGGCGAGCGGTGGAGGCCGCATCCGGCCGACCCGCTCGCCGGTGCCGTTCGCCCAGAGGCGAACGGCACGTCCCGCAGTGAGCGGAGGCGACGGTTATGCGTGCGCCGTCCACCGCTCCCGCTCTTCGGCGAGCAGCCCGTCCACCCGGTCGACGGGCAGCGGGTGGGAAAACCAGTATCCCTGCAGGGCGTCGCAGCCGCTTTCGCGCAGATATGCGAACTGTTCCTTCGTCTCGACGCCCTCTGCGATCACGTTCAGCTTGAGACCGTGCGCCATGGCGACGACGGCGCGCACGATGCCGCGGTCGGCGGAGTTCGTAACCACGTCAGTCACGAAGGAGCGGTCGATTTTCAGCGTCGTGACGGGGAAGCGCTTCAAGTACGACAACGACGAGTATCCGGTGCCGAAGTCATCGATCGACACGCCGACGTGCAGTTCGCGCAGCGCCATCAGGTTCGCGACTGTGATTTCCGCGTCTTCCATCGCGACGCCCTCGGTAATCTCGATTTCCAGAGTCTCCGGTTTCAACCCCGTCTCCGTCAGCGCCGCTTCCACACTCGAGATCAGGTTTCTCTCGTGAAACTGGCTCGGCGAGAGATTGATCGCCATCCGCAGGTCCGAAAAGCCCATGTCCTGCCAGGTGCGGGCCTGACGCGCGGCGCGAGAAAGCACCCAATCGCCGAGCGGAACCATCATCCCGGCCTTTTCGGCGACGTCGATAAACGCGCCCGGCATGATCAGCCCGCGTTCGGGGTGCTGCCAGCGCACGAGCGCTTCCATCTCGACGATCCGCCCGGTGGTCAACGACAGCACCGGCTGGTAGTGCAGGACGAGCTCGTCTTTCTCGATCGCCTGGCGCAGGCCGGCCCGAAGCGCCATGCGCTGGACCGCTTCCTCGGTCAGCTCGGGAATGCTCACCTGGTAGTTGTTCCGACCCTTGAACTTCGCGCGCTCCATCGCGTTGTCGGCGCTGCGCAGCAGGACTTCGGAATCCTGTCCGTCGTCGGGGTACACGGCCACGCCGATGCTCGTGGTCAGATCGACGCGGCGGCCACCCGAGGAGAACGGCTGCGCAACGGCTTCGAGGACCTTGCGCGCGACCACGACGGCGTCTTCCGCGCGGCTGATCTCGGGAAGCAGAACGATGAACTCGTCGCCGCCGATCCGCGCCACCGTGTCGTCCTCACGAACGCTTTCCGCGACGCGGCGAGCGACCTCCTGGAAAATCACGTCTCCCGCCCGCTGACCGAACGCGTCGTTGACCGCCTTGAATAGGTCGAGGTCCAGAAAGAGGACGGCGAGCAGGCGCCCGCTCCGGCGCGCCCGGGTCAGGGAGACGTTCAACCGCTCCATGAGCAGCGCGCGATTGGGGAGCCCCGTAAGAGGGTCGTGCATTGACTGGAAGACGATCTGTTCTTCCGCCCGTTTGCGGTCGCTGATGTCGCGCGCGAAGAAGGCGACGCCCGTGAGCTCGCCGAGCTCGTCGCGAATCGGCGACGCGGAGACAGCGACCTCGACCCTGGTGCCGTCCTTGCGGAGCCGCTCCGTCTCGTAGCGAACGACGGTCTCGCCGTTCTCTATCCTCTTCAGGATGGCCGAGATCTCGCCCTGGCGGTCCTCCGGCTCGAGCAGCCCGATCGGCTGGCCGTCCATCTCGGAAGCCGAGTAGCCGTACATCGCGGCGGCGCCCGCGTTCCAGCTCGACACGCACCCGTCGGGAGTCGTCGAGATCACCGCGTCGTGGGACGACTCCATGATCGCGGCCATGCGGGAGAGAGTCGCTTCCCGGCGGCGCCTGTCGGTCACGTCCACCGCGACGGCCCCGACGAGCGGGCGGCCCGAGTCGCCGCGCAGCGGGAACTTCAGGACGAGCCACTGGCGGCTGCCGTTCGCGCCCGGAAGGGTCTCCTCGACTTCGAGCATCGCACCTGTGGCGAGCACGGTCTGGTCGTTTTTCGCGACCCGGCTGGCGACCAGTGCCGGGAGCCATTCCGCATCGGTCTTTCCGAGAAGCGATTGCCCCTTCTCGAAAAGGTTGCCGAAGCTGCGGTTGTAATAGATGAGCCGGCCGGCTTCGTCCTTCAGAAACTCAAGCGCGGGACTGTGGTCACGGAGCAGTTCGACCTGGCGGTCCCCCGCCGGGAGGGCGTCGGGGAAGGGCGGCCGGACCGCGAAATGATCGACTGAAAGCTCGAGGCCTTCAGACGAAGCGCGCGCTTGTCCCATGCCGGCAAGGCGAACGACCACCAGACCTCCTGAACGTTCCAGACGGAGAGCTTCATCTCCCCCTCTTCCAATGTTCGCGCCATAAGTCTTCGGGTCGTGTTTTCAGTAACTTGGGGCCGGGCGTTGACGTTCCAGGGTCAACGGCTGGCACCTCCGGAAAGGGTCGCCTGACACAAAACGGCCGGGCCGCAGCCAGCGGTATCCTCGGCAAATGAGCTCGATCCCGGCTCCCAGGGAAGCCCCCGGCGCGGCAAGCATCCCCGAAATCCGAGCCCGGTTTCCGGCGCTTTCGCGAAAAGAGGGCGGGCTTCCGGTCGCGTACTTCGACGGCCCGGGCGGGACTCAGGTCCCCCGCGGGGTGGTCGCGGCCATGGAGGAATACCTCTACGGCCACAACGCCAACACGCACTGGTCGTATCCGACGAGCTCGGAAACCGATGCGGAGATCTCCTCTGCACGCGCCGTAATGGCGGAGTTCGTCAACGGCGCGCCGGAGGAGATTTCGTTCGGCGCGAACATGACGACACTGACGTTTCACCTCGCGCGCGCGCTCGGGCGCCGGTGGGGACCCGGCGATGAGATCGTCGTCACGGAGCTCGACCACCACGCCAACGTCGACCCCTGGCGCGGTCTCGAAAACGAACGAGGCATCACCGTGCGCATAGCGGCGATGGATCCGCGCTCCGGACAGATCCTATCCGACGCTCTCGAGCGCGCCGTGACCGCGAGAACGAAGTTGATTGCGATCGGCGGCGCTTCGAATGCCCTCGGCACCGTGAACGATCTTCGTTTTGCGGCGGAGCTCGCGCGCGACCGGGGAGCTCTCCTGTTCGTCGACGCCGTGCATTCCGCGCCGCACCGGCTGTCCGACGTCCGCGCGATCGGCTGTGATTTTCTGGTCTGCTCGGCTTACAAGTTCTACGGCCCGCACATCGGCGTTCTCTGGACGCGGCGAGAGATCCTGGAGTCCCTGCAGGTGTCGAGACTCTCTCCGGCCCCCGACACCGCGCCCGAGAGGCTCGAGACGGGGACCCAGAACCACGAGGGAATCGTCGGAGCAGCGGCTGCGGTGGATTTCATCGCTTCACTCGGCGGAGGCGCGGCCGAGTCGCGCCGCGCCGGGCTGCAAAAGACGTTCGAGACGATGGAGGCCCGCGGCCGGGCGCTTTTTGCGAGACTCTGGTCCGGACTCGGCGCGCTGCCGGGCGTGACGCTCTACGGCCCCTCTCCGGAGACGCCGCGAACGCCGACTCTCTCGTTCAACGTGAAGGGACTCACTGCCCGGGATGTCGCCCGAGCCCTCGCGGGCCGGGCGCTCTTCCTCTCGCACGGGGACTTCTACGCCACGACGGCGATCGAACGCCTCGGCTGCGCATCAGAAGGCGTGGTGCGGGCCGGATGCGCCTGCTACACCTCCGAAGACGAAGTCGACCGCCTCGTCGAAGGCGTGAGGGAGCTGGTCAGGGGTTCGCGCTGACTGCGCGCGATTCTCAAAGGCGACCAGCAGGCCTCAACAGACGGACGCCCTAACGTCTGACAGGTGAAGCGCTCATTTCCCCGCGCAGTAAGCTCCGCCACCCCTGAAGCGATGGCGCGGTCGATCAGTCGCCACAGCTGCGCTTCCGCTGCGATGATGGCTAAGCTCGCATCGAGAGGAGTCTCCTGACCGAAGGGAAGGAGGAGCCTCTCGATGCGGGAGCCGCACCGAACGGAGGGACGAGGCCAGCGGTCGAGCCAACAGGCGAGCCGCTGGCCGGTGCGTCAGCGCGTTCCGGAGTGAGCGGAGGCGACGTTAGCGGAGGCGACGTTAAAACGGCGACCGCCCCCACCGCGCCGTGAACCGCGGGCGAAACCGGGCCGCGTCGTAATCCGCCGCGACGTCGACCGTCCGCGCGCCGGCTTTGGGATCCGGCAGCTCGACGTGGTCGTAGACGCCCCGACGGAGGCAGACCATGCGTCCCATGTTTCCCTCCCGGATCAGCTCGACCGCGAGCGCCCCGAACGTGTTCGCGACGATCTTGTCGAAGGGGTCCGGATCTCCGCTGCGCAGGTCGTAGGTCAGGTCCTGGGTCCGCGAAGGAAGTCCGGTCAGGCGCGCGACCGCCGCGGCGAGCGCCTCGCCGACGTTTTCCTTGTGGCGGTGGCCGAAACCGTCCGGCGCGCCGACCTCTTCGAGCTTGCCGCCCTTCCAGATCGCGCCCTCCGAGCAGAGCGCCATTGCATAGCGGCTCTTGTGCGAAGCGTGGTCCGCTGCCAGCGCGTCGGAGAGCTCCTGGAGGTCGAACCGGTGCTCCGGAATCAGACAGCGGATGTCCGAGACCGCCATCGCTGTCGCGAGCGCCGTGAACCCGGCGTCGCGGCCGAAGATCCGAAAAATTCCGATCGTTTCGTGTGAGCCGAGGTGCGTCCGCTGCCGGTTCAGGAACGTGACCGCCCGATGCACCGCGGTCGCGAACCCGATGCAGTAGTCGGTGCCGCGCACGTCGTTGTCCATCGTCTTCGGAATCGCCACCACGGGAAAGCCGCGGCCGTGCAGGGTCCGCGCGTACCCGAGCGTGTCGTCGCCCCCGATGGCTACGAGGCAATCGATTCCGAGCGCCGTCAGGTTTTCGATGACGACGTCCGTGAGATCGAAGTGTTCGGGCCCGGCGGCGCGCAGCTCCCTGCCTCCCGCGCGCAGGGGCTCGGGGACATTCTCGAGGCGCATGCGATCCGGACGCGTGCGCGAGGTGTGAAGAAACGTGCCGCCGGTCCTGTCCACCGTGCGCACCGTTTCGGCCGTCAGCGGAAGAGTCTCCGAAAACGTTCCCGACCCGGCGTCTCTCCGCATTCCGACCGCGCCCTTCCAGCCGCGCAGGATCCCGGTCACATTCGCGTCGGACGTCCCCGCCCGAAGCCAGCCCTGTTCCCGCGCGGCCGTATAGACCGACTTGATCGCCGCGTTCAACCCCGGAACGTCGCCGCCGCCAGTCAGAACCCCGATGTGTCTGCCACTCATGGAGCGTCCTCCCGCTCCCCGAATGTCACTCGACAGGGAGCTAGAGGACGTTTTCAGCCGGCCGGATCGAAGTCAAGCTCGAAAAACGGCGCCAGCGAACGGCGGCCGCTCTCGTCGACACCGTGTCAGCGGCGGGCGATCAGATCGGGCTCGGAGGCGTATTTCGGCACCGCCACGCGCGTCGTCCGGCCACATCGGCAAAGCATCGGAAACAGCTCTCCGACGCTCCCCCCGACGTTCTCGGCTGCCGCGACTCCGCACGCTTCGCAGGTCCATTCGATCCGTCGGATCTGGAGTCCCATGAACCCGGACCAGAACGAGAGACAACCCGCCAGATCGTTCCAGCTCTCGAACACGGTCGTGTGGCCGCTTTCGGCAACCAGGGCCTGCCGGATCGCGGCGATCTCGTTGGCGGAATGGGCGTCGAAGTGCGCGAGGCGCCCGCGAAGCGCAGCGTCGGTCAACAATCCGATCTTCTTCGGCGCTGCAGAGGTCGACTCCCCCACCGTGAGCAGGATCAGTCCGGGTGCTTCGCCGACTCGCGCGAGTCTCGTGAGCCCGATCGAGAAGCTGCGTGCAACGGCACGGCGTTTTTCCGGGGGGGCGCCCGGAGGCGGCCTCAACGATACCGAAGACCGTGAGCGCATGGGCACCTTCATGATTGACTCTCCGCGGAAACCAGACCAACGGTCATAGGCATGGGCAATCCCTTCGCCGAAGGCCGGCGACGGGAGCCCGTGGGAACGGTCCGTCGGAGGGGGTCGGAGATATGACTCTAACACGTCAGGAACCCCGCGAAGTCCGGTTCGCCGCGTCGCCCACGGACGGTGCGACCAGTCAGCGGAGGCAGATTCGCGACTCTCTCGCTTTCCGATTCCCGGAGAGCTGACGCGATGTCGTTTACGCCTCTCGAGACCGCGGCCGTGCTCTTCGGGATCGTCAGCGTGTATCTCTCGGTTCGCGAGAACATCTGGAGCTGGCCGACCGCGATCGTCAATGTCACGCTCTATATCTTCGTATTCCACGGAGCACGCCTGTACGCGGACATGGCGCTCCAGTTCGTCTACATCGCGGTCTCGTTCTACGGTTGGTACTCGTGGCTGCACGGCGGGCGGGGACGTACCGAGCTCCCCATCTCGCGCGCAATACCGCGGCTCTGGGCCATCCTCGCGGCGATCGGGGTGGTGTCCGCCGCGGCGCTCGGCCTCACGCTGTCCCAGTGGACCGACGCGTCGCTGCCCTACGTCGACGCCTCGACCAGCACAGCGAGCCTCATTGCCGAGTGGATGATGGCGCGGAAGATCCTCGAGAACTGGGTCGTCTGGGTGGCGGTCGACGTGATCTACATCGGGATGTTCATCTACAAGTCGCTGTACCTGACAGCGTTCCTCTACGCCGTGTTTCTGGTTCTTGCCGCCATGGGTTACCTGCGGTGGAAGAGATCGTTCGACGAGTCAGGGCCGGGCGAACCGCCTCTCCGATCGTCGGGAGCAGACAACAGCGCGAGCGACGCGTAGCATGACCACAGACAGCTTCACGCCACGGGAATCGTCAAAGAAACTTCCTCTGAATCCAGGAGCGTTCACGCCGGTCTGACGACAAGAAGGATACAAAGGAGGTTCAATCATGTTTCAGAAACTCCGGGCGTTCCGTCGGTCGGCTTGCGCGATTCTCCTCTTCGGTCTGATCGTGTCGTCAGCATCCGCTGTTCCCGAAGGGCGAGCGGGGTGTACCGCCGAGCTATTCAGTTGCTACTGGCGGGCCGCTGGGCTCAACAACTGGCTCGATCGATTCGTCGCCGCACTCGATTGCGAAATCGAATATGCCGGGTGCATTCGCCGCAGAATCGTGGGTGCCTGAGAATCCATGCTTCTCATTCCGCTGTTTATCCTGGCGCTCACTGGGGCCAGAGAAGCGAAGAGTCCCGGCGCCTGCGCCGACCGTAACGGCTTCGGAGCCGGTACGGTCGGCGTCTTCGGCGGGAAGCAGACGGATGGCAGGAGCCTGACGGTTCTGGACCTCGCCAATCGGCCGACCCTGCTTCGGTACACGGGCGACGGTCCAACCGCCGTGCGCGTTCCGCTCGCCTCGGGCGCGGGATCCCTGGATGCCGCGGGGCTCGCGCGAGGAGCAAACGGCAACCTGTGCGCGCTGGTCGCGCTCGGCCGGGGGCTCCGGTGTTTCAACGGGACGAGCGGCGCGAACACCATGGATCGCCGGCTTCCGACGAGAGCGCAAGGGCTCTGGAACGTGGGAACGAGCCTGGTCTACGCGGATTACGAGTATCGCCCCGGACGGTTCCTACTCCGCACGGAAGACGGCGCAGGGTTCAGTGCACTCCGCGCCCGGGCCGCTCCTGATACCCGAACCGCCTTAACGTCGAACCTGTTCACGTGCGGAAGCAGTCTCTCCGCCTCGACGCCCTGCTGGTTTCTCGGATCCTCCTCCACCGTGAGCCTCGTTGATGCGTCCGGCGGCACTCGCGATGTCGACCTGAGCGCGGTCCTCGGGTCCGGCGGGGGGTACCCGCTCCGCGACGCCGCGGTGCTTCCGACGGGAGATCTGTGGCTTCTCCTCAACGATCCTCCGGCCGACCCGGACCTTCTCGCGGGTGACGCGCGTCGCCTCGTGTATTACTCGACAGCTGACCGGCGCTCGCGCAGCGTCGAACTTCCGCGGGCGGCCCGCGCGATTCTCGGCGCAGGCCCCGATTCCGCGATCATTCTCTTTCGTGACGGAAGCGCGGCCGATTGCCGCCTGGCGGCGGAATCGAAACCATGAGCTTCTTCCATCAGATGCGCTTCTTCGGTCGGGTCACCCCCATTCGAAGCTGGTGCTGGATCGGAATGGCCGCCACGCTTCCTTTTGCCGTCTGGCTCGAGATCGAGCTGCCGGGCTCGTCTTCCGCATCGCTGATCAGCCTGCTCTTCCTGCAGATGCTGGCGGTCTCGACAGGCTTTCTCTCGCACGCTCGCCGCGGTTTCTATGACCCGCTCCTCGTGCGGACTTCGCGCAGATCAGCGGGATTGGCTCACTGGGCGGCCGCCACGCTTCCCGGCGCGGCGATTTTTCTCGCCATCGGGTCCGTGGAAGCGATTCGGGCCCATTCGTTGAACGTGTTTGCCTTCGGCGCCTCGGGGTGGGTCGCCCTGCTTCTGGTTTCCTCCATTCCCTGGGCGATCAGCGCAAGGTTCGGCGCTCTCTCCGGCGGCGCCGTCTGGATGCTGGCGTCGGTCTCTCTCCTCGTGACCGGCTCCGGCGTCGCGTTGCTCGGGGCGATCCGGGCGCCGGGGCAGGCTCCTATCGCTAAAGCCGTTCTCGCCGGGCTCGTTTTTCCGATGGCGCTTCCCGGAGTTCCGGTCCTGGCATCGGTCCTGACCGCGCTCGCGGCTCTGTCGCTCGCTTCGGTGGCCGTCGCCGTCGAATGGCTCGCGCGGGCGGAATTTCCGCTTCGTGAGGAAGAGGGATCGTGAGCGGGACGCTCGTCGCCCGCGAAATGTGGAAATCCTACGGGCCGCGCCACGTGCTCAGCGGCGCCGACCTCCTCGTTCCGGGAGGCGAAATCACAGGCCTGATCGGACCGAACGGAGCGGGAAAAACGACGCTGCTTCGGCTGCTCTGTGGTTTCCTGCGGCCATCGTCAGGGACCATCGCGACGGACGCCGGGGACGTCGCCCGCAGCACCGCGCCCGCTGGCCTGGCGCATTTCGGGGGCGGGCACACCGTCCCCCCTGGCGTGTCAGCGCACGCGTGGTCCCGCGACGTGTCCGGGGGCGCCTGGGAGGGCGACGATCGCCGGAAAGTCCGTGATCTTTCGCGCGGAACGCGCCAGATGCTGGGGCTCAAGGCGACGCTGGCGCGCGAGGGCATCTCGATTCTCATTCTGGACGAGCCCTGGGAGGGCCTCGACCCGGACGGCGCGCGATGGCTGAATGCCTCACTCCTGGAAAAATCGCGAGGTGGCACCGCGGTCCTCGTCTCTTCTCATCGCCTCCATGAACTTGCGGAAATCTGCGATCGATTCGCATTTCTACGCGACGGTCTCGTAACGGTCCGAACGCGAGAGGACGTCGGGGCGCCGGGCGGTCCGGAGGGGCTTCTTCGCGAATTCGATTCGCGGCAGGTCACGCCGTGAGGGCAATTTTGTGCGCGCTCGCGGCGCTTGCGATGTCGAGTCCGCCCGCGGTTCCGGAGCTTCCGCCGATTCCTTTTGTCTTTCACCTCGACGCCGACGACCGTTCGGCATTCGAGTCTTCCGGGACGAAAGGCTCCAGGCCGGGTGTTGCGGTCACGCTCCGGACCGACCGCGTGGAGGGCGGGCGACTGGATCTCTTTCAGGAACGCGCCGACGCCGGAGGCGGGCCTCGCTGGGCGTGGAAGCAGAGTGCGACGCGCGGCGCGGAATCGACGCTTCTGGCCGGCACCCCCGCCGTCGCGTCGATCCTGCTCCGGCGCCGGGCAGGCCGCACAGGCTACGAAATCTCGCGCGTCTTCCAGTGGCCCTCATCGGAGCGCGAACTCGCCGTTCCCCTCGTCGCCGCTCGCACGCTGTCGGGTCTCGAGCCGGGCCTCGAAAAGGGCGGACGCTTCCGCCACATCGTCGCGAGCTCCGACGAAGACGCCGTTTGTGAATTGGACCTGCGCGGGCGCTGGCAGTGCATTCGCGTCGGGTTCCCGGGCGCCGGAGTGCTTGCGTATTGCACCCCGCCGTCCTCTGCGCGTTTTACCGAAATCTTTCCCGGCTCGCCAGGCGAGCCGCGGTTGCAGACCGATGGATGGGTGAGCGCTCTCCTGCTCGAGACTTCCGAAGCCACATCGTCCAGTGTCGAGCCGTCCTTTACCCTGGTCAGCCCCCGCGGAGGAGGCGGGCTGACTCAAACGCGCGCGCCCCTTTCCGGGCACCCCCTGGGAGGACAGCTGTACTGGACTCACGGACCTGTGGTTCTCGCGAGCCATCTCCTCGTGCGCCGAGGCGCCGAAACGGCCCGGATCCAGATCGACACGCTCAAAGACAACGGCTGCGGCGAACCTCTGCGAGTCGCGCTCGCACCCGGACATCGGGTGGGTGGTTCCGTTACGGACGGCTCGGGGAGAGTTCTAGTCGGAGCTTCCGTTCTGGCGCTCGAGGAAGGCGCTCAGCAAAAATCCGTGCTGGTCGCGTCGACGAAGACCGACGATCTGGGTTCGTACGGCTTCTCAGAGCTGGAACAGCACGTCTCCCGACTTCGGGCGTGTCATGCGAGCGCGGGGTGTTCCGAAAAGGAGCTCTTACCCGGCAATGACACCCTGAATTTTTCGCTCTCGCCGAGATGGGTCTTCCGAGGGCGCACCGTTTCTCAGTCCGGGGTGCCGCTTTCCAAATCCCATCTGAGACTCGTCCCCCTGCTTGAAAGTTACGAAAAGGCTACCGACCGGCTTCTCCTGATTCCCCCGGAAAGCGACGCTCTTTCGGACGATTCCGGCAAATTCGAAATTTCCGTTCCCGCACCCGGCGAGTACCACCTCGAGGCGCGAGCCGCGGGGAGCGGAACGGCGCGCAGGCGCGTCGGGGTCACATCCCTCACTTCGGCCCGCACGGAGCTCGGCGACCTGGTGCTGAGCGGCTCGGGAGAGTTTCTGGCAAAACTGAGCGGGGCGCGTTGCTCCGGGGGCTTCCTCACGCTGATCGGCCCGATTGACGTGGGGACTCCCGCCACGATTCGTGAATTCCCGGTCGAAGCGGACGCCGCAAGAGTCGAGCTTCCCGAGGGCGGCACGTGGCTCGTTCAGGCGCGGTGCCCCGACGGGTTGAGGTCGGTAGCTCCCGAGGCACTCACGTCCGTCGAGGAGTTCTACGGCCAGCAGATCCCCCTCGCCGTCGGCGAACGGATCGACCCTCCCCGACCCGAGTCGAAGCAGTAGCGTCCCGATAGAAAGGTCAGCGGGGGCGTCGGCGTCGTCTCTATCGGCATGCCCTCCCCCTCCCTCTCCCTCTCCCCGACCGCGGGGAGAGGAGGCGGGCGCTTCCGCCGAGGTGGTGACTACGCTCGCCCCGAGAGGAGTCTCCCGACCAGAGGGAGGGAGGAGCCTCTCGGGGCGGGAGCCGCAGCGAACGAAGCGAGCAGGCCGGCGGTCGAGGCCGCATCCGGCCGAGCCGCCGGCCGGTGCCGTCGCCGCGCACGGCGACGGCAGCTCGCGTAGTGAGCGGAGGCGACGGAAGCGACGGAAGCGACGGAAGCGACGAATGACGACGAGATAAAATCTCCCTCTCCGATGAGCTTTCGAATCTGGAAAAAAGGCGCGGGTCCGGCCGGCCCGCCGGCTCGCGACCTGTCGCGTGCCGGATCGAATGCCGCCATCCTGCCCCCCGACCTCGTCGCGGCGTCCGGAAATCGAATCACCACGATGTCTCTCGTCGCGGCGGCGGCGCTCTCGCTCTTCGCGCTCCTCGATCGTTTGTTCGCGGGGGTCCATCCGGGATCGTCGGCGACCCTGGGGCTGATCGGGGTCGGAGGAGGGATCGCGGCCTCCCTCGTCATGGCCTGGATCGCCGGCCGCGAAATGCTCGCTCCGGAAAAATTGATCGACGCGGCCCTCGTCTATGAAGTTGTGATGGGCCTTTTTCTCTCGGTGAACATCCACTCCGCACCGATGACCGACGCGATTCCGCGCGGCTGGTCCGGCGTCGCCGTCTGGGCCCTCGCGTACCCGCTGATCGTCCCGGCGACTCGCGGAAAGGTGATCCTCGCTACGGTGGCGACGGCGGCGATGGATCCCGTGGGGCTTCTCGTCCAGGTCGCCGCAGGCAACCCGGCGCCTCACGGTCCGGCCGTGTGGCTGATGTTCCTTCCGACCGCGGTGGCCGCGACGGCCGCGATCCTCGTGTCCGGGATCGTGTACCAGATGAACGTCGAGGCCGAGAAGGGGCACGAGATGGGCAGCTATCACCTCGAAGAGCTGCTCGGAAGCGGAGGGATGGGAGAGGTCTGGAAAGCGAGCCACCGGCTGCTCGCGCGCTCCGCCGCGATCAAGCTGATCCGGCCGGACTCGTCGGGGAGCGACGGACGCGAGTCGATAAAGCGCTTCGAGCGGGAGGTGCAGGCGGCCGCCGGGCTGCAATCGCCTCACACGGTGAACATCTACGACTTCGGAACCACGGAGGACGGCACCTTTTATTACGTGATGGAGCTGCTCGAGGGATTCGACGCCGAGACGCTCGTGACGCGGTTCGGCCCCCTGCCCGCCGAGCGCGCCGTCTTCATTCTGATCCAGGCTTGTCAGTCACTCGCCGAGGCGCACCAGGGCGGATTAATCCATCGCGACGTCAAGCCCGCGAACATCTACGTCTGCCGCTACGGGCTCGAATGGGATTTCGTCAAGATCCTCGACTTCGGCCTGGTCAAGAACACGGCGACCGAAACGAACGAACGTCAACTGACGCGCGCCGGTGTTCTTGCGGGAACTCCCGGCTACATGGCTCCGGAGATGGGGATGGGAACGGCGGACCTCGACTGGCGCGCCGACATCTATGCGCTGGGCGCCGTCGGATACTGGCTGGTGACCGGGGAGACGATCTTCGATCCCAAGCGCCCGGCGATGCAGATCATCATGGACCACGTCCAGAAAGCTCCGGTTCCGCCGTCACAGCGGACGGCGAACCTCATTCCTCCCCGGCTCGAAGAGATCCTGATGTCGTGTCTGCAGAAGGACCCGAACAACAGGCCTCAGACGATGCAGGAGCTGGCCGCCCAGCTGCGCACCGTTTCCCTCGAACGGGAATGGACCGACGACCGCGCCCGCCGCTGGTGGCTCGCGCACGCGCGAGAGGCGCAGCACGTCGCGGTCACGAAGACGCCGTTGGAAAAGGCGTCCACTCCGGCCGCCGCCGCCGCCGGCTAAAAGAACGTCCTCGTAATTTTCTGCTGCGCGCGCGCGAAGCTCTCACCGCGGGCTTCGGCCTCACGGCCTCACGGCGCTTGCGCCGGAGATGAGTCGGAAAAACTCCTAAACCCCCGCCCAGACTCTCCAGCGGGCGACGAGATCCGCCGGCGTCATAGCCACTTCGCGCTTCAGCGCGTCTTCGATCGGGGCGTCGGAGAGAGAACGAACGAGGCAGACGAGCGCGCCTTCGCCGTGCGTGAAGGCCAGGTACTCGACCAGACCGAGGGACTCCACGTAGTTCGCTCTGGCGATCGCGCGGTCGCTGCGGCGTCCCAGATTTCCCTCGATCTCCGCGAGGGAGAACACCGGGAGACGGGAAAATGCCGCCGCGAAATCCTTGCGGGGGA
>JBBROA010000105.1:0-14457 GCA_038229875.1 Thermoanaerobaculia bacterium
CCTCGCGACGCGGATCCCGCGCGACTCGCCCCGCCGGGAAGCCGCGGCCGCACCGGGAGTGCGCGTGCGCGCGCCTTCCGTTCTTCCGGCGGCGATTCCGACCGCGCCGCTTCCTTCTCCGACGGCGCTCCCCGAGCCTTCTCCGGTTCCCGCTCGGCCCGCGGCGCCGGCTCCCGTCGCGGTGGAACGGCCGCGTCCGGCCGCCCCGCCGGCGGCTCGCGGCCGCGCGTCGGCCGAGTCCGCTCTCCCGGGGTCGTCGCGGCGCCCCGTCGTGCCCGCGCAAAGCGAGAGCGCTCCCGCGATCGAGCTTTCGCCCGAGCTTCTGCGTGAGTTCGCCAACAGGAGCGTGGGGCTCCGCGTCACGATCGCGGAGGATGGAAGCGTCAAGGAGGCGAGAGTGATCTCTCCCCTGTGTCCGGAGTGCGACCGCGCGGCCCGAGCTGCGATCCTGCGATACCGCTTCAAGCCTGCGCGCGATTCCGAGGGGCGCCCTGTCGAATCCACCGTCGGCGTGCCGGTTATAATTCCGGGACCCGAAAACCCGTAAATCCGGAGAAGCGCCCATGACACGACGCCTGTTCCCTCTTTCGACCCTCGTCCTGGCCGCGCTGGCACTGGCGACCGGCTGCGCGAAACGGCTCGAGCTGAAGATGACGATCGACGTGCTTTCCGAGCCCGGCAAGGCGGAAGTGAAATACCGCAACAAGACGATCGGCGCCGTTCCACAGCGCTTCGAGATCGAGACGTTCGACGACCTCGAGTCGATCCAGGCCACCGCTGCGGAAGGCGAGGTCGTCGAGAAACGCATCCGCATCCTGTCGCCGGAGACGGCGCAGGTCATCTTTCGCTTCGCGAAGGAGCCGTCAGCCTTGGCGAAGAAGCTCGGGGCCGGGAGACTTCTCGTCTTCGAATACTCGGAGAAAGTCTCTTTCGACAGCGCGAAGTCGGACCTGAAGCCGGAGGCGCTCCCGATCCTGAACAAGCAGAAGGAAATCCTGAATACCTATTTTCCGAACGCGAAGGCATACGTCTGCGGATACACGGACGCGACGGGGAAAGACGATTTCAACCTCAAGCTGTCGCTCGACCGCGCGAACGCGGTCTTCAACTACCTGTCGGCGGCCGGCGGCGTCGCGAAGGCCCGGCTCGAGCCTCGGGGCTTCGGCAAGGACTTTCCGATCGAGAGCAATGCGACACCGGCGGGGCGCGCGGTCAACCGCCGCACGGAAGTCGTCCTGCCTCAGTAGTCGAGCGTGAGCGTGCCGAACCGGCCCGCGTCGTGGAAATCGACCGGGTCGCGGTAGAGCGGAGACCAGGAGGAGAGCTCGTCCGGCGATTTTGCCCCGCCGCGGTCCACCCGGAAGAAGTTCGCGAGCCAGACGCGCGGAATCGGGCCGGCGCACAGGGGCGCGAGGGGAATCGAGAGCAATGCCGACCAGCTCTTCTCGCCCCGCTTGACGCGCGCGGTGTAGCCGGAGCAATTCCAGGCGACGTCGAGGCAGATCGTCGGCCGGACGAGCCGCGGCGAGAGGACGACCGCGTCGAAAAGCGTGCCGAGCGGATTGACCTCGAACTCGAAGTACACGTGCGGCGGGTCCTGGGACGTCAGGAACACCTCGAAAACATCCTCCTCCCAGAGAGCATCATCCCGGCGGACCTTCGTCGCCACGAAGCCATCGTCCCGGCCGTCGAACCGGACGAGGAGGCATCGGTCTCTGAGCCCCAGGCGGATCGACGTCGCCAGACGCGGGGGCTGTCCATCGCCGGCGCGGACGAGGGCGATCGGAGGAAGGGATACGAGGCGGTCGGTCGGAGCGAGGGAAGGAACGCGCGCCCGTGGCCGCGCGGTCAGAGCTTCCACTGCCGCACGAGGTTGAAGCCGAGGTAGTAGCTGTGCGGCGAAAGGCCGGAAAAGTCCGTCGCGATGTACTGATCGACTGTCGTGCCGCGCTGGTTTCCGACGGTGAACGCGAAGCGATGCCGCACGACAGTTTTCTCGAGTGAGGCGATCCATGCGACACCGTGGGAATCTGCGCGCCCGAGCCTCGAGGCGACCTCTCCCTGAACGTTGATCGTCTTCGTGACCGCGACTGAGA
This sequence comes from Thermoanaerobaculia bacterium, assembly GCA_038229875.1. Classification (GTDB taxonomy): domain Bacteria; phylum Acidobacteriota; class Thermoanaerobaculia; order UBA5066; family Gp7-AA6; genus JALYUA01. The sequence goes on from JBBROA010000105.1 coordinate 2,097, forward strand.
TCGCGCCCGGGACTGTGAAGAGATTCTCGTAAAACGGCTTCGGCGACACGAAGGGCTGGCCGGCGGTCTTCGAGACGTACGTCGGGACCGCGGTCAGGCGGATGCGCGAGCCGAGGGACACGCCGAAGATCGCCTGCGCGAAGACGCCGTTCCTGTTCTGGAGCCCCACCTGCGTCCGCCAGTCACCGCCGACCCGCACGGCGGCCGAGAACGGGCCCCGCGAGATCACGTGGTACTTCACGTCGAGCTCGTAGATGTCGAGCCCCGAGGTGCGGTACAGCGAGACGTCGAGGTTTTCGAGCGGGGTGTAAGCGAGGCCGATGCCGATGTCCGCTCCGGAGTCGAAGGAGTAGAGGGAGTGGATGTCGCTCTGCTCGACCGGCTGCGAGAATCGGTGCGTGAAGAGGATCGTGAGGGTTCCCTTCCGCGCGACGTCTGCCGACGGAAGATTGATGATGCGTGAGCCCTCCGGGGGGCGCGGCGAAGTCGGGGCTTCGGTCGCGGGAGCCGGCGGGTCGGTGGCGGCCTGGCCCGTCAGCGTGGCGGAGGAGAGGAGGAAGAGACCGAGCACCGCGAGCGCGTGTTGAATTTTCACGCGCGGAGTATAGCGACGGGGCCTCTCTCCGCGCGGACGTTTAACAGCTCTTCATCTGAATCCGAGGTCCGACCCGGGGGGAGCCGCGACGTCAGGCGCGCAGAAGTCCCGCACCCCAGTGCAAACCGGCGCCGAGTGCGGTGAAACAGACGAGGTCGCCCTCCCGCACCCGTCCCGCCTCCTTCGCCTCGTGGAAGACGAGGGGGAGAGTCGCCGCCGTCGTGTTGCCGTATTTCTGGATGTTGTTGAACACCTTGTCATCGGAGAGCCCGAGCGTCTTCTGGACGGACTCGTTGATACGCAGGTTCGCCTGGTGCATGAGGAGAAGCGAGAGGCTTTCGAGCGACTCTCCATGTTTCTCGAGCGTCTCACGCACGATCGCCGGCATCGCCGTGGTCGCCAGCCGGAACACCTGGCGTCCTTCGACGACCGGGACGGTCCTGTTGTCGGCGTACTGCTCGGGCGAGAAGTAGGGAAACGACGCCGATCCGCCGCCGGGAACGTACAGCTTGTCCCAGTGAGAGCCGTCGGTCCGCATCTCGAAGCCCAGGAATCCTCTCCCGTCGTCGGCGTCGTGCGCCTCGAGAACGAACGCCCCGCCGCCGTCCCCGAAGATCACGGCGCGGTCGCGCTGCGCCGTCCCCCAGGCGTGGGCAGCCGGGGAAACGGGCCCGTCGGAGTCGCCGAACATGACGGCCCATTCCGCTTCGGACCACGGGTACAGAGACGCGTGGCACTCCGCGCCGACTAAGAGGACGCGGCGGTAGGTGCCTGATCGGATGAACGCGTCGCTCACCTGGAGGCCCGAGAGAAATCCGGCGCACTGCATCCGGATGTCGAGAGCCGGGGTCTGATGAAGGCCGAGCGCGGCGGCGAGGAGACCTCCGTTTCCCGGGAAATAGTGCGCGGGGGTCATCGTCGCGAAGACGATCAGGTCGATTTCCTCCGCGGCGATGCTCGCGTTTTCGAGCGCCCGCTTCGCGGCTTCGATTCCCAGATCACACGACGAGGTTCCGCGGCGGGCATAGCGGCGTTCGGCGATTCCGGTCCGCTGGCGGATCCATTCGTCGTTCGTGTCCATGAGACGGGACATTCGTTCGTTCGTGACCACTCCCTCAGGCACGAACATTCCGGAGCCTCGAACGACCGTGCGGAGGGGAGACATCGGCAGAAGTCTACTGGAGGGTCGGTCCTGCTACGGGGCTACGGGTTGGACCGACCAGCGAATCTCCGGCGAGCTATCTCAGCCTGGCGATCTCCACGTCGCCCGTGCCCCGGTCGATCTGCTCCGTGACCGCGTAGATGCGCGCGCCCGCGGAGGTCTCGACACGCAGGCGCGCCGCGGACAGGCCGGATCCGCCGAGCGTCGTCAGGACGGCCGGCAGCCTCACGCTGCCCTGCGACCCGACTGAAACCGTTCTGCGGCCGACCTCGTTTCCGGACCCGTCGAGTCCGATCACCGTCACGGAGCTGGCGGCGCCCGAGTTGAAGAGCAGGAGGTCCGTGGTCCGCGCGTCGGTCGTCGGCGCGCCGAGCGACTCGGCGGCGCCCGCAGGCACGATGGCGTCCGACGGCGAGAGCGCGGCCATGAAGGCGCCGTAGTCGCCCTCGTCGCGGCGGGAGGCCACGCGGGCCGCGACCGCGACCGGCCCATCGGCCGTGAAGGTCACGGCGCCGGCGGTGAGCACTCCGAAGAAGTTCGTCAGAGCGTCTTCGATCACCCGGCTTCCGCCGGGAGGGAGGGCGATCGTCGCGAGGCGGGGAGCTGCGCCTCCGTTTTCCTGGATGAAGGAGAACGTCACGTTGACCGGGCGCGTCGAGTCGGGATTTGAAGCAAAGAGGTCCGAGAGCCGGCCCGCGGGGCCGGCGAAATTGGACAGGTTGGGGAACACGCCTTCGGTCTCGGCCGGAACGGGCGGGACCGTGGCGACATCCGTGCTGCCCCGGTCGAAAACGTTGACATAAGCCTGGACGGAGCCCGAGGCCACCGAGAGACGGACGACGTCGCCGGGCTCCGGAGCAACGCCGAAGGCACTCGCGGCGGGATTGAACTCGGAGACGACGTTCGTCGTCAGCACGAAACGGCGCGTCCCGCGGACGGTCCCGTCAGGCGCGACGAGCGTCGCGGTTGCGTCGCCGGCGGCTGCGGTGTACAGGCCGAAAACGGAGACTTCGGAGGCGCGCCCTCCGAGAAAGAGGGTCGTCGAAGAGCCCTGCCCGAGCGAATCCGACGGCGAGGCGGCGCGCAGGGCGAAACCGAAGGAGGCGCCGTCGTCTCTCAGGCGGGCCGACCGGATCGAAACGGCGAGGTCGGCGGCGTTGCCGGAAGTCACGCGCACCCGCACGGGCCCGAAGGAGGCGCCGGCGCCGGAGCTCGCGTCGTGAAAGGTATCGGGAAGGATGACGGTCTGACCCGGATCCACACTGAACGTGGTGCGCGGGGCAAACGATGCGTCGGAGAAGAGATAGAGCATGTCGCCGGAGATCGGGCTCGCGCCGCGATTCACGAGAGTCGTCTCGATCGCGATCCGTGGACCCGGCGAAACGCCGAACTGAGCGGCCACCGGCACGGTCAGGTCGGACGCCGTTCCCACCGTCTGCAGCACGAGGTGCACGAGCTTGCCCTCGCTGCCCGTCCAGACGCCCGAGCCGTTCACCTCGATCCCATACGCGTTCACCGAAGGGAACTCGGTCCGCAGGATGCCGGATCCGACGACGGTCGTCTTGACGTCCGCCTCCGCTTCCGTCTTTCTCGTGCTGGTGAAGGTGGTCTGGATCGCCAGCGTGTCGCGGATCGTGGCGAGGCGCTTGTTCGGCGTGCCCAGCACGGAGAGCGTCTCGGGGGTCAGGACGGCGACGCCGGCTGCCGCGATCGTGGGATCGAGGACCACGACGCGCCCGTTTGCTGACGGCGCTTCCGCGACGTAGACCCGCCCGTTGAAAATGTCGAAGTGGATCGGGTCGAGGAAGCCGCCGTACGCGGCGATGACGCCGGTCGCGGGATCGAATCTGTCCATGCGGTTCCCGGAGAACTCGCAGACCCAGAGCCCGCCGCGGTCGTCGAACTGAAGCTGCGTCGGGTTCAACCTTCCGAGCTTCGGATCGACGATCGTCCACGAGGTTTCGGAAGCGGCTCCAGGCACGTAGCGCACGATGCGGTTGTTGCCGAAGTCGGACATCCAGAGCGCGCCGTCCGGGGCGACGACCACGTCCGAGTAGGCGAAGGTCTTGCTCGAGCGGTAGTCGATGACGGCGAGGGAAACCGGGTCGACTGACTGAAGCCGGCCGTTGCTCTGCGGGAACCAGAGCTTCCCGTCCGGCGCGCGGTAGAAGCCAGCCGGCCGCGAGCCGGGGATCACCCATTCGCGGAGCTCGCTGGTCTCCGTGTTCAGCCGCCCGAGAGCCGAGAATCCCGCGTCGATTCCGCTCTGACCGTTCTCGATGAACCAGACGTACTTGCCGTCGAGCGTGAAGTCGACCGGATTCGCTCCGAGGTTCTTGTCACCCCGGATCTGCCACTGCTTGAACGTGACTCCGTCCGGCTGGAGCTGGACGATCCGGTCGTTCGACGGGACCAGGAACCAGACGCTCCCGTCCGGCTGTTCGGAGAGGTTGACGCCGGTGACGAATCGGCCGTTCTCCGTGGTCCAGGTGGTAGCCGAAACGACGGACGTCGGGGTGGGAGTGGGAGCCGGAGTCTGGGCGAGGGCTCCGCCCGCGACTAGAAGAAAGAGAGCGCCGGAGAGGAAAAATCGCGAGGAATAGGGCATTCGGCGGATGATAACGCACGCGTTTCGGCGGGCATTTCCGCCGCGAGCGATCTGTTTTCGCTTTTCGAGCTTCGGGGTTATTTCTATGGCCAACTCTTCTCCTCTCGCTCCCATTCTTGCCGCTCGGACGGCAGAGAGCGCGCCGGCGCTCGTCGAGCGTCTCTCAGACGGCCGGCTGCGCTGCTACGCGTGCGGCCACCGCTGCCCCATCCCGGAAGGCCGCGAGGGCGTTTGCCGTGTGCGCTATAACGAAAGCGGAACTCTCCGGGTCCCGTGGGGCTACGTCGGGGCGCTGCAGTGCGACCCGATCGAGAAGAAGCCTTTCTTCCACGCGCTCCCCGGCACCGACGCGTTTTCGTTCGGCATGCTCGGGTGCGATCTGCACTGCGGCTACTGCCAGAACTGGTTCACATCGCAGTCGATCCGGGATCCCCGCGCGATCGCGCCGCCCCGCGACGTCTCGCCCGAAACGCTGGTCGACCTCGCGGTGGAGCGCGGCGCCCCGACCGTCGTATCCACCTACAACGAGCCCCTCATCACGTCCGAGTGGGCGGTCGCGATCTTCCAGGAAGCCAAGCGCCGCGGCCTCAAAACCGGATACGTCTCCAACGGAAACGCGACCCCGCAGGTGCTCGACTTCATCCAGCCGTGGACCGATTTCTACAAGGTGGACCTGAAGTCGATGGACGACAAGCACTATCGGGAGCTCGGCGGCGTCCTGGCCAACGTCCTCGATTCGATCCGCGGGATCTACGACCGCGGAATCTGGCTCGAGGTCCTGACGCTCGTGATTCCCGGATTCAACGACTCGGAGGCCGAGCTGCGCGAAGCCGCCCGCTTCATCGCGTCGGTGTCGGTCGACGTGCCCTGGCACGTGACCGCGTTTCATCCGGACTACAAGATGAACGACCGCGGCAGCACGCCGGTCTCGACATTGATCCGCGCCGCCGAGATCGGCGTCGAAGAGGGACTTCGATATGTCTACGCGGGAAATATCTCCGGCCGTGTCGGCGAATGGGAAAACACGCGCTGTCCGAACTGCCGCGCCACGCTGATCGAGCGCCACGGTTTCGTGGTCGTCTCCCACCGCGTCGAGGGAGGGCGCTGCCCCGATTGCTCGACCCTGATCCCGGGCCGCTGGGACGCGTCGCTCGAGGGAAAGACCCGGACGCACGGCATCCCGCTTCCGGTCCTCTGAGGGCGTGCGCCCGCCGGCGGGCGTTCGCGGGATCCCACAACGCGGCTCAATGGAGCCCGAAGGTGACGGTCACCGTGAGACGGACGCGCACCGCCCGCCCGTTCAGAGTGGCGGCCCGGTAACGCCAGGACTCGAGCGCTCGGGCCGCCTCCGCATCCAGCAGCGGGTGGACCGACTTGACCACCCGGACCTCTTCGACGACACCCGCAGCGGAGATGATCGCCTCGAGGACCACCGTCCCGGCCGCCCGCGCCCGGCGCGCCGCCTCCGGATATGTCGGATCGACGCGGAGAAGCAGAAGAGGCGCCCGAACGTCGCCGCCCGGCTCGTGTATCGGCGCTCCAGTCCCCTCATTCGCCTGACGGCCGCCCGGCCCGACCCCGTCGACTTCCCCGACTTCGCCGGCGGGCGCGGTCCCCGACGCTTCGTCGAGCTCCCGGCCGGTCGTTTCCACGCCCTCGAGCCGCGTCTCCGCGTCGGGGACTGCGGGCCGGAGCTCCGACGGAATGAAAGCGTGCCGCGGGGCGGAGCCTGCGGCGGCGCGCGAGGGGATCCGCCGTTCAGGGCCGCCTCCGCCCGGGGAGGGAGGAACCGCGGCGACGACGAGGCGAATCGGAAAAGACGGTTCCGGAATCCCGTCATCCGTCCGGAACGCGATTCCAGCGACGACGAGCACGACGGCGCCGCCATGCAGCGCGAGAGCGACGCCGAGCGGCAGCCGGGGGACCCTGAAGCCGTTCGCTCCCGATTCGATCAGGGCGGTCTGGAACATGGCTTTTCCCTCCATCCCCGAGGACCCCGGCGGAGGCGAAAGGTTCCCGCCACGACACGCGGGCTCGAAAAATCGGTAAACCGCGGGTGCCCGGCCTCGTCCAACCTCAAAAGCCCGAAAGGGGGCCCATGACCTCGATCCCCTGGAATCGCGAAGCCGCTGCGCATCTCCTTCGCCGAGCCGGCTTCGGAGGAACACCCTCGGAAATCGACGCGCTCTCGGCCCGGGGGCTGGAGGGCGCCGTCTCGCTCCTGGTCGACTACGACACCGTCGACACGGCGGCTTACGACGCGGCGCTCGCCGCGAAGACCTACAACCTCGCGACGACCCGCGGGATCCAGCAGTGGTTCCTCGACCGGATGGCGAACTCGCCCCGCCCGCTCGAAGAAAAGATGACTTACTTCTGGAACCTTCACTGGACCTCCGGGATCTCGAAGGTCAAGGGCGTCACCCTGATGCTTAACCAGAACAAGACGGCGAGGCAGGCCGCCGTCGGCCGGTTCGACGACCTCGTGGTGAAGATGTCGCAAGACCCGGCGATGCTCGTGTGGCTGGACAACTGGTTGAACCGCGCCGCGCAGCCCAACGAAAACTATGCCCGTGAGGTCATGGAGCTGTTCACGCTCGGGATCGGGAACTACTCCCAGAGCGATGTCACGGCTCTCGCCCGGGCCCTGACCGGCTGGACAGTCCAGAACTACACCAAGGCGGACAACTACAACGGGGCGACGTTCGTGAACAATCCGGCCGTACACGACAACGGCAGCAAGACCCTCCTCGGTCAGGTGGGAAACTGGAATGGCGCGGACGCCATCAACATTCTGCTGTCCCGCACCGACGCGCGTGGCTCCGTCTCCGGCCGGTTTATCGGAGGGAAGCTGTGGCGGTTCTTCGTCTACGACGATCCTCCCGACTTCATCGTCGATCAGCTCGCTGCGGTGTGGGTGTCCTCCGGACGCGTGGTCCGGGAGGTCCTTCGCGCCATCTTCACGAGCCCCGAGTTCTACGAGCCGCACGCGCGGAAGACCTGGGTCCGCACTCCGGTCGAGTACTCCGTCGCGTCCGTCCGGATGCTGGAGGGGACGAGCGACTTCTCCTCTCCCGCGGCGTCTCTGGCCGGGATGTCTCAGAGCCTTTTCGATCCCGAGGACGCCAAGGGGTGGGACTGGGGGCTCTCCTGGATGAACACGGGGACCGTCTTCAACCGCTCGACGTTCACCAACTCGCTGGCGAGCAACCGGGGGTCGACCGGAACGCGGTTCGACCCCAACCGAGTCCTCGCGGGCCGGGACGCCTCGACGGCGGAGAAAGCGGTCGACATCGTGGCGGACCGCCTGAACCTCGCCGACGCGCCTCCGTCGACGCGGCAGGCCTGGATCGACTACATGAACACCAACGACGCGGGGCAGAGGGTCGCCTGGACGAACACGGCTGCGAACATCGATAAGAAGGTGCGCGGGCTGGTCCACCTGATGCTGACGAGTCCCTACTTTCAGTTCGCATGAACACCATCGGAAAAGGAACTCCATGAGCTTTTCCCGTCGCGACTTCCTCCTTCGCAGCGCGGGGTTCGTGACCGTTTCGGCGATGGAGCCGAAGTGGTCCGCCGCGGGCACCCGCGGCATCGAGGCCGACGAGGCCGACGCGGCGGCATCCGGCCGTACCCTCGTGATCCTGGAGCTCATGGGCGGAAACGACGGGTTGAACACCGTCATCCCCTACGCGGACTCGAAGTACGGCCAGCTCCGGTCCCGGATCGGAATCCCGACCAACACCGTGCTGCCGCTCGACGCAAATCTGGGACTGCACCCGAAGATGACGGGGTTGAAGGCGCTCTGGGACGCGCACCGCGTCGCGGTCGTCGAGAATGTCGGCTACCCGAACTCGAGCCTCTCGCACTTTGCGTCGCGCGACATCTGGCACACGGCCGATCCGAGCCTGGTGGAGCACCGAGGCTGGCTCGGGCGGTGGGCGGACGCCACACTCGCGGGCAACGGGAACCCGCTCTCCTGCACGGCGATCAGCAGTTCGCTGCCCCGAACGCTCCTCGCGGACAACGTGCAGGTCCCGTCTTTTCTGACGCTCGCCACCTATTCCTACCAGACCGACGGCGCTGCGACGGGCGACCGGAACAACCAGGTCAACACGTTTTTGAAGCAGAGCTCCCAGGAGTACGAGCTGCCGACCCCGCAGGACACGGTCGGGCAGCTCGGGGAGGACGCCATCGCCTCGTCGAACGTGCTGCAGACGGTCGGCAGCGGGTACGTCGCGGCGGGAACCTATCCGGCGAACAGCCTGGGCTCCGCTCTCCTCTTAATCGCTCAGATCGTGAATGCGAACGTCGGGGCGCGGATCCTCTACGCCACGTATGGCGGCTTCGACAACCACGCGGCCGAAGACCAGGCCCATGACCCGCTCGTCCAGAATGTCTCCGACTCGATCAAAGCGTTTTTCGACGACCTCGACGGACACGGGAAGTCCCACGACGTTCTTCTGATGACGTGGTCGGAGTTCGGACGCCGAGTCCAGGACAACGCGTCCAACGGGACCGACCACGGAACGTCTGCGCCTCACTTCGTCGTCGGCGATGCGGTCAACGCCGGCATTTACGGAAAGCCGCCCAACCTTTCGGCCTTGGACTCGAACGGGAATCTCCTCGTGGAAAACGACTTTCGCTCTTACTACGGGACGATCCTCGCTGACTGGCTGAAGGCGGATTCCGCGGCGATTCTCGGCGCGGGTTGGCCGAATCTAGGATTCCTGAACAAGCAGTACGCATAGCTCAGTCGGAGGCCCCGGCGCGGCGCCGAACGGGTGTAGGCTTCGCTCCGGTCTTCTCTTGCCGCGCCCGACTTCACCCGCTTCCGCATCGGGATATTTCCAGTGAGCCTTCGCTGGGATCGTGCGGCAGCCTCGCACCTGGCGCGGCGGGCGGGCTTCGGGGGCACACCCGCCGAAATCGACGCTCTCCTGGCGATGGGACTCGACGGCGCGGTCTCCTCGTTCGTCGGATACGAGGCCATCGACACCTCCGCCCTGGAAGCGGATCTCGCACGGCTGACGGCGCCCGTCCCTCCCGCAACGACGCCCACGTACGACCTGAACACGACGGTCGGAATCCAGAAGTGGTTCCTTCACAGGATGGTCTTCTCCCGCCGGCCGCTCGAGGAGAAGATGACCCTCCTCTGGAACGGCCATTTCACGTCCGGGATCGCGAAAGTCAACGACGCGACGCTGATCCTCAAGCAGAACAAGACCGAGCGCTCGCTCGCCCTGGGCCGCTTCGACGACCTGGTCCTCGCGATGACGAAGGACCCGGCCATGATCATCTGGCTCGACAACCGCACGAACGTAAAAGGAAGACCCAACGAGAATTACGCCCGGGAGCTGATGGAGCTCTTCACGCTCGGGGTCGACCGGTACACGCAGAAGGATGTGAGCGAGCTCGCGCGAGCGCTGACGGGATGGACAATCGCGAAGCCCGAGGGAACGGCCGTCTCGGAGTACGCGTTTTCGTTCAACGCCGCGGCGCATGATGCGGGAGCGAAGACGATCCTCGGGCAGACAGGAAACTGGAACGCGGACGACGCGATCGGGATTCTGTTGAACGCCACGGATGGCAACGGAAGCGTGTCGGGCCGTTTTCTGGCGGGGAAGCTCTGGACGTGGTTCGTGTACCACGACCCGCCGGACTGGGCGGTCGCCGATCTCGCCTCCGTGTACGTCTCCTCGAATCACTCGATCCGCGCAATGGTGGATCATCTCTTTCACATGCCCGAGTTCTACGAGCCGCACACGCGCCAGGCGCTCGTGCGCAGCCCCGTCGAGTACATCGTCGCTCCTCTCCGGCAGCTCGAGGCGAAGACAGACCTCTCGACACCGGCGGCCAGCTTGAATCCGATGGGGCAGGCCCTCTTCAACCCGCTCGACGCGAAGGGCTGGGAGGGTGACCTCGACTGGATGAACACGGGGACGGTCTTCGCGCGGGCCGCGTTCACGAATTCGCTCGTGACCAACCGGGGCGCCACGGGTACCCGGATTGACGTGCCTGCGCTCGTCTCTCAGAAATCGCTGGCCACTCCCCGCGACGTGGTCACCGCGCTGGCGGACCGACTCGGCCTCTCCGACGCCCTGCCGGCGAGCCAGGCGGTCTGGGAGAAATACGTGGACTCGAAATCCGACGGCAGCCGCGGATACTGGACGAACACTCCGGCCGCCGTGGATCAGAAGGTCCGCGGCCTGCTCCACCTCATGCTCACGAGCGCGGACTACCACCTGTCGTGAGGAGCGTTCCATGCCGCTGAATCGGCGCGAGTTTCTCTTCCGCGGGGTCGGCGTGGCGACGGTCTCGGCCATGATCCCCCGGTTTGCGATCGCGGGAGCGCGCCACTTCGAGGAGTTCGTCTCGAGCGCCGCTTCCGGGCGCGTGCTCGTTGTCGTGGAGCTTTCGGGCGGAAATGACGGATTGAACACGGTGATTCCGTACACGGACGCCCTCTACTCCGGCACCTACCGCAAGACGATCGGCGTCCCGGTCTCCGACGTTCTCGACCTCGACGGGACCCTCGGGTTGAATCCATCCATGTCGGGGATGAAGGCGCTCTGGGATGCGGGCCGCGTGGCGGTCATCGAGGGCGTCGCCTATCCGAGCCCCAACCTGTCGCATTTCACGTCCCGCGACATCTGGCACACGGCCGATCCGAAGCTCCTGCAACGGCGGGGGTGGCTAGGGCGGTATGCCGACAAGGCACTGGCCGGGACGGCGAATCCTCTCTCGGGGTGCGCGATTTCGTCCTCCCTCCCGCGGACGCTTCTCGCCGACAATGTCGTTTTCCCGGCGTTTTCGAACCCGGGGTCTTACTCGTACACCACCGACGGCGCCAACCCGGGCGATGGGGCCAATCAGGTCGCCGCCTTTGTGGCGCAGAACTCGATGGAGCACGAGATCGCCAACCGCAACGAGACGATCGAGCGAGTGGCCCGGGATGCGGCATCGAGCTCCGCCACGCTGAAGCAGGTCGCCAACGGGTACACGGCGAAGGCCACGTACCCGGCCAACAGCCTCGGCCAGGCGTTGAAGCTGTGCGCCGAGATCATCGTGGGCGACTTCGGCACCTCCATCCTGTACGTGACGTATGGCGGGTTCGACAACCACTCCGCGCAAAAGACGACGCATGACGCCCTGCTGCGCGGGGTCTCGGACGCGATCAAGTCGTTTTTCGACGACCTCGACGGCCAGGGCAAGGCCTCGCACGCCCTGCTCATGACTTGGTCGGAGTTCGGCCGGAGAGTCCAGGAAAACGGGTCCCTCGGAACGGACCACGGAACGGCCGGGGTCCACTTCGTGGTGGGACCGTCGGCGGTGAAGGGAATTTACGGGCCGCCCCCGCAGCTCGCGAAGCTCGACGGCAATGGGAACCTGCCCTGGCAGACGGACTTCCGGTCCTACTACGGCACGATCCTGACGGACTGGCTGGCCGTTCCGGACGCGGCGTCGGTCCTCGGAACGGGCTATCCGAACCTCGGGTGTGTCGCCCGGACCTGACCCGGCTGGCTGCGGCTATCGGGCCGCCGTTGAGCTCGTATTTTCTTGACCGCCGTTGCGACGGCGATCTTCTTCGGCACAGACCATAGCTCTCGTTCGGGACGGAGCGGTGTCAGCTGATAGCCTCGGAGAAGTGATACCGGGAAAGGCGAGCGTCGAAGGAACGAAGCGGTTTGCCGGGAGGTCGACACCCGGGAAGGGGCACTTCCGCCAGTTCTCGGCCTCCGTTTACATTTCTTCGATCGGCCTCGGCACATACCTCGGCGCGGAAGATGCCGCCACGGACGTTGGCTACGAAGCATGCATCCGCGTGGCGCTCGAGTCCGGGGTCAACGTCTTTGACTCCGCAATCAACTACCGGGGCCAGAAGAGCGAACGCGCGATCGGCCGGGCCCTGAAAAAGGCCTTTGAGCAAGGGGCGGCCGCCCGCGACGAGGTCTTCGTGACGACGAAGGGGGGGTATCTGCCCCACGACGCGGAC
>JBBROA010000106.1:0-14263 GCA_038229875.1 Thermoanaerobaculia bacterium
ACTCTCCCGACATCGCGCGTGAATAAAACTTCTCGTGCGCCTGCATGAGGCGGACTTCGGACGTGACGGCCGGCTGGATGCGATGCCCGGTCACGGCAGCGACCTCGTCGACCGCCTGAAGATTGGAAGGATCTCGAAACGCGACCTTCAGGGTCGTCTTCTCGAAAGCATACGGGAACGCTCCGAGCCGAGCCGCGCGTTCGGCACTCAACGACGCCACCGCCTTCGGCTCCGCATGGGAGAGGGTCAACCAGCCGACGGATCGGCAGTGATGAAGACGCGAGAGCGCATCGAGCAGCGCGTCTTCGGTCAAGAGCCCGCTCGCGAGAAGGACGCCGCCGAGGCGAAGCCGATGTCCCGCCCGGGTCTGCGCGGCGAGCGCCCTCGACAGTGCGGGTTCGGTGACGAGGCCCTCGCCGAGGAGCCATTCCCCGAGGCGGGCGCGTCTGCTGGCGGTGATCATGGCTCCCGACATTCTAGACGCATGCCACTCGAGCCGGAAGGTCGCCCCGGGGCCATGAGGGGGCAAGTCCAGCGTTTTCAGCGGTGTACGTTATCAGCACCGGGGTGGCGACCCGGGGGCCCTAGCCCTTTTCTCCGCTCATCTGCTCGTACAGCGTCAACAGCGCCTGGGTCCCGAGATCGCCGCGCCCCTGCGCCTCGATTGCCGAAAGCAGCTGATGGACCAGTGCGGCGCCCGGAAGAGGGGTTCCGATGACGCGCGCGGTCGCCAGCAGAATGGCGAGGTCCTTCTGCTGATGCTTCACGGCAAAGGCCGGTTGAAAGTCCCGGTCGATCATCTTCCGGCCGAGAACTTCGAGCGCCCACGAATTCGCGGCCCCTCCCGTGAGGGCAGCGTGCAGCGCGTCCAGCGGAAGACCGGCCCGGTTCGCGAACGCGAGCGCCTCCGAAACCGCGAGAAGGTTGCAGGCCACCAGGATCTGATTGGCGGCCTTCCCGAGCTGGCCCGATCCCGAGGCGCCCAGGTGCGTCACGCGTTTTCCCATCGCCTCGAACACGGGTCTCGCTTCCTCGAGCGCGCCGCCGTCGCCGCCCACGAAGAACGTCAGCGTTCCTTCGACGGCCCCTTTCTGCCCGCCCGAAACCGGCGCATCCAGAAACCGATGGCCCGTATCGGAGAGTCGCGCCGAGATCGAACGCGCGGCCTCAGCCGCCGTGGTCGAGCAGTCGATGAGGATTGTCCCGCGCGCGGCGCCCTTCGACGTCCCGGCGGGTCCGAGATGGACCTCCTCGACCTGCGGCGAGTCCGGAAGACACGACACGACCACGTCAGATGCGCGGCCGACCTCTTCCGGGGTCTCGAACGCGCGAACGCGCGGATTCTCCGGCAGGAGCTCCGCGGCCAGCCGTTCGGCCTTCGCCTTCGTCCGGTTGGCGAGCGCGAGAGGAAACCCGGCGCGTCCGAGATTCCGGGCCATCGCGGAGCCCATGGTTCCGAGGCCCACGAATCCGACCCGGATTACGGATGCCGCCATGCGCGGGATTGTAGTTCCGGCCGCCGCCGGGCGCTCTACGCTGCTCCGGAAGACGCCCTTGTCTCCGGGAGGACTCTAGCAGCCCGTGGAAAAATGGATGCGGGTGTCGCGTTCGGGCTTTTGCAATCGGCGACAGGCGCCAGCGAGACTTTCGTCCTGCATGTCGGTGAGGGTCTCTCTTGGCGTAACGCCGAGCAAAAGCCCGTCCGCCCTGCGGGTTGCGGCGGCGCGTGGCCGTCTGCATCGTTGACGCTCCTCCCCGATGCGAACAGCATCGCCTTCGTCGCGTCGCCTCCCAGCCGGCCCCGCGGCGCTCGCAACGCCATCCCACACCCTTTTTCCACGGGCTGCTCTAGGAGGAAGGGGACGAGAGCCGGATTCGCTCGAGCCTCGCCTGCCGCGAATGCGCGTTGGCATCGTGGAACGCGCCGGCGGCTCTCTCGAACGCGTCGCGCGCCGCGGCGTGATCTCCTCCGCGAAGAAGTCGCTCGCCTTCCGACTCTTCTCCCCGTCCGCGATCGAACGCCTCGGACGCGAGGTCCCGCGCTTCTCCCCGCTCTGCCTCGATTCTCGCCCACGCGGCCTGGAAGCGCGCATCTTCGGCGGCCTTGCGGGCGGCGCCGGCATCGGCTGCGCGCAGGCGGCGCGTTGACGGCGCTGGAGCCGCCGCGGCCCGGCCCGAGCCGGCCTCTTTCTGGCCAGCATCGCGTTTTCCGACCGTGACCAGCCCGGGCCGGACGGAGGGCTCGCTCCGCGATGGCTCCGCGACGGACGCGGGCGGTACGTCGGCACGCGCGCCCGGCGCGGCGGCCGGAGACGCCGCGACACCGGCGCGGACGGCGGGAGGCGCCGAAGGAGTGCGAGCTGCGGCGGCCGACCGCTCCCGGTGGATCGCGAGACCTTCGAATCCGAGGATGATCGCGGCGGCGACGCTGAAATAAGCGGCGCCCGAAACCCACCGGCGCGCCGTCATCGGCCGCGGCGGAGCGGAGTGGCGCGGTGTGGCCGCGGTCGCCTCGGACTCGCGAGCATCCGCCGGCGCGGGGCCGACCGGTTCCAGGGGGGGACCGTCTCCTTCCGGAGTCGACGAGAGAAAGATGGCCCCGTCCTCCGGGTCGTCGCGGCGTCTCCCGAGAAAGGGTGTCGCGACCTCGACGGGAGCCATGTTCTCGGCGGAGATCGGGTTCGTCGACTCATGATCGTTCGTCGGCACGCCGCGGGACTCGGGATTTAAGAGCGTGTAGAGGAAGTAAGCGAGATCGGCGGAGGAGACCGGCGAGGCGCCGGCCGCAAGCTGCTCCTGCAGGGCGCGGTGGAGCTCGAGGATGGACGGGCGTTCCTCCGGAGTCGCAAAGCAGCGGTCGAGGAGGGTGTTGATGCGGTCGGTGAAGCCGTCCTCCGCGCGAAACTCAGGGCGCGAGGAGGTGACCACCGGCCGGCGGCAGGTCAGGAGCTCCAGCAGCAGCACTCCCGCGGAAAAAGCGTCGCTCGCCGGGCCCATCCGTCCGCTCTCGCGCGCTTCTGGGGCGGCATACGGAGCGATGTCGCGGCTCAATCGTCCGCGCATCACGGAGGGGAGCACGGCGTCGGCCAGACCGAATCCGCCGAGACGCACCTCCGCGTCGATCGAGATCGACACGAACCCGGGCCAGAGAAGACCGTGGCGAATCGGCTCGCCGTCCTTCGGCGAGAACCACGCGTGCTCGAGAGCGGCGCAGACGCGCTCCGCGATCAGGAGCGCGAACGGAGTGGGGAGAGCGGTCCCCGCGGAGCGGAGCCGCAAAAGGATCGTGTCGAGAGTCCAGCCCGCCCCTTCGTACCAGGCGTAGTAGGGCGCGCCGTCGGCGACCGCCAGGTCCGCCTGCTGGACGATCGCCTTATGGGACAGATGCGCGACCGTGTCGCCGTGCCGGGCGATCGCTGAAAAGACAGCGGGCGGCGACAGCTCCGGCGACTGCAGGATCCGGAACCGGACGAACCGTTTTTCGTCGGTGGCGTGGAGCGCCCGGAAAATGGTCCCGAGACAATCTTCCCCGAGGGCGCCCACCAGAAGGTGGGAGCCTATCCGCCTGGGTTGAAAAGATCCGGTTGACATGACCTCACCTCGGCCGGTCTCGCCCGTCGGGCTCAGAGGTCGGGCACCGCCCGAGGACTCCTCGGCGCACGGGGACTGCCGGCCGGAAGATTGTAGGCCATTGCGGCGTAAATGACGGAGGTCAAAGGAGAAGCCCGCCGGAGCGACCACCCGGCGGGTTTCGGAAAATACCAGCGCTTGGGGAGGGCAGGCGCGACGCCCCCATTAGCCGCCCCCTCCTGTACGGCACCGTACGGCCCCTTCCCCCGTTGCCGGGGGAGAGGAGGCTGCGGCTTTCACCAGATCTGACACCTCTGGGCGCGGACCATCGGGTCTCCGGGCTTGCAGGAGAACGCGCGGGCGAACTCCGGCATGTTTGAGGGGGCTCCGATCGCGCGGAACCGGTCGAGCGGGTGCGGGTTGGTGTTCACGATCAGCCGCGCGAACTCCGGGCGGTCGTTGGCGGCCCAGACCCGTGCCCAGTTGATGAAGAAGCGCTGATCGTCGCCCAGTCCGTCGGTCGGAGCGGGCTTGCCCTTCCCTTCCAGACTCTTCTGGTAGGCGCGATACGCGATGGAGAGGCCCCCGAGGTCCGCGATGCTCTCGCCTAAAACGAGCTTGCCGTTCAAGTGCTGTTCGCCTTCGAACTTATAGCCCTCGAACTGATTTTCCACGCAGGTCGCGCGCGCCTGGTAGTTCTTCAGGTCTTCGTCGGTCCACCAGTTCTTGAGATTCCCCTGAGCGTCGAACTTGCGCCCCTGGTCGTCGAACCCGTGCGTCATCTCGTGGCCGATGACCGCGCCCATGCCTCCGTAGTTGACCGCGTCGTCGGCGTTTTTGTTGAAAAAGGGCGGCTGCAGGATCCCCGCGGGGAAGACGATCTCGTTTAACAGAGGGTTGTAATACGCGTTGACCGCGGGCGGGGTCATGCCCCAGTCCGTCCGGTCCACCGGTTTTCCGACCTTGGCCAGGTCGCGAGCCCATTCGAATCGCGTCGCGCGCATCGCGTTGACGACATATGGCCCCCGATCGATCTGGAGCGCCGAGTAGTCGCGCCACTTGTCGGGGTACCCGATCTTCGGATTGAACGCGTCGAGCTTGGCGAGCGCCGCCTTGCGCGTGTCGGCGCCCATCCACGACAGAGTCGCGAGGTCATCCCGCAGGGCCGCGATCAGGTTGCGCACCATCCTGTCCGCGCGCTCCTTGGCCTCGGGCGGGAAATACTCCTGGACGTAGATCTTCCCGAGCGCGAACCCGAGCTGTCCGTCCGTCGCGCGCACGCACCGCTTCCAGCGCGGCTGGATCTTCTCCGTCCCCTGGAGGGTGCGCTGGTTGAACTCGAAGTCTTCGTTGACGAAGGCGGAGGAGAGAGCGGGAGCCGCGGTCGCGAGGAGCTGCCAGCGCAGATATGTTTTCCACTGCAGAAGCGGCACCGTCGTGAGCTGCTTGTCCAGCGCCTGGAAGAATTTCGGCTGCTGAACGTTCAACGCGGAGAGAGCGGGGGGCGCCTCGATGTCGTGAAAGTACGCCGCCCAGCTGAAATTCGGGGTGAGCGACTTCAGGGCCGCGGGCTCCATGCGGTTGTAGGTCGCGTCTGGATCGCGCTGCTCGACGTTCGTCATCGAGACCTCGGCGAGCCCGGTTTCGATCGTCATCACGGTGCGGGCATTCGCGGCGGCCTTCGCCGCGTCGTCCCCGGCGAGCTGAAACATCTTCGTGACGTGCGCCAGGTACTGCTCGCGAATCTTCTTCGAGGCGTCGTCCGTCTTCGTGTAGTAGTCGCGGTCGGGAAGCCCGAGGCCGCCCTGGACGGCCGTCGCGATCACGTCCGTGCTCTTCTTGCGGTCCTGCTCCGAGCCGAACTGGAACAGAGCGTTGACGCCGGACACCTGCAGCCGCGCCACTTCGGTCTGGAGATCCTTGAGGCTCGCGATCTTCGCGATGCGGTCGAGCTCGGGCTGAAGCGGCTTCAAGCCCTGGGATTCGATCGCGGTCTCGTCCATGCAGCTCGCGTAGAAGTCGCCGATTTTCCGCTCTTCGGAGTCCCCTTTCGCCGACTTGTTCGCAGCGCTGCGGTCGAGGATCTTTCGAAGAGCGTCGCGGTTTTTCTCCGCCAGCTCCTGAAACGTGCCCCACGCGGGGTACTCCGGCGGGATCGGGTACTTCTTCGTCCAGCCGCCGACGGCGTACTGAAAGAAGTTCTGGCAGGCGGCCGCGCTCTTGTCCATGTCGGACGGGTCGACGCCGGGGACCGGCTTGTCGAGCGGCGGGGGAGCCGCCGTCTGCGCGCCGAGGTAAGTCGCGGCCGCGAAGGCGAGCAGCGGGGCTGCCCGGAGAGCTCTGCGAGGGGAAAATGTCGTCACGATTCCTCCTGTTTGATTGCCACGGCGGCCCGGGAGTACGCCGGGCGCGTGAAGGGCCGATGCCCCTCCGTCCCCCTACGCGCCGGCCGGGGAAAAGTTGTCCACCGAGCATACTTCGCCGCTCCCGGTCCCGCGGGGCACGCTGATTTCACGGGCCGCCTCGCGGTTCAGTCGAGATCTAGACCGACCCGATGAAGATCGGGTGCCCGCTCTCGGTTCGCGTCGTGATGCGTTTGAGCGTCTTCTCGAGCTTGGGCTCCACGCCGCCCCCCTGGAGGACGAACATGTACAGCAGTCCGACGATGATCACGAAAATGCCTGCGCCGCGGTTTACCCAGATGAGCTTTGAATACGTGAAATGGCGCCGGAACGCATAGACGGTCGCAACGAGGACGGACCACCAGAGCGCCGCGCCAACCGTCACTCCGGCGACGAGATCGACGGTCAGGATCGGATGTCCTTTCACCGCGCCGAGCCCCATCGTCGCGAAGATCGCCCCGAACGCCAGGAATCCCATCGGGTTGGTCAGGGTGAGGAAGAAGGTGGAGAGGAAGTGCCCTGCGAGTCCACGGGCGCTGCGGGTCTTCTCCCGCTCCTTCGGCCGCGTCAGCAGAAGGCGGACCCCGAGAACCACCAGGATCGCTCCACCGATCCGCTGCATCCAGGCGCCGTGCTCGACGAGAAACTCGGAGATGAAGCTAGCCCCGAACGCGGCCGCGGTGCCGTAGACCGCATCGGCGGCCGCGGAGCCGAACCCCGAGACAAATCCGGCCCGCCGCCCCTGATTCATCGTGCGCTGGACGCAGAGCGCCGCGATCGGCCCGACCGGCGCGGAAAGCGCGAAACCGATGATCAGGCCTTTGACGAAGAAGGGCACGTGGGGAGGCTATAACGTCGCCTTCGCTCACTCCGGGACGTGCCGTTCGCCCCGCGAACGGCACCGGCCAGCGGCTCGCCTGTCGGCTCGACCGCTGGCCTCGTCCCTCCGTTCGCTGCGGCTCCCGCCCCGAGAGGCTCCTCCTTCCCTTCGGTCAGGAGACTCCTCTCGGGGCGAGCTTAGCCACCAGCTCGCCGGAAGCGCAGCTCCGCTCCCTCTCCCGACGGGAGTGTTCAGCCCGGACACATGGTGAACAGGTGTTTGGAGACATGGTGGACACATTTAAGGCGGAGGATTGGTGAGGGGCGGCTGCTGTCGCCTCCGCTCACTACGCGAGCTGCTGTCGCCGTGCGCGGCTACGGCACCGGCCGGCGGCTCGGCTCAGACTCCCGCTCAGACCTGGGCGCGGAAGCGTCCCAGAATCCCGTTCCACGCGGAGAGGGGGATCGGAGCGTCTGTGATGTCCTGGTAGACGACCCGGCCATTCGAGCAGAGAAAGTGCGGCTCAATCCTGGGGTACGGAACGGGATCGGCGTCCGGGGTGGTGTGCCGCCAGACAAGAGCTCCGACCCGTTCGCACCCGCATCCCCCGCACGGCTCGATCAGCACGAACGGTGGCGCGCCGATCGGGACGTCTGCCGCCCCCGCCCGGCGGGCCCGCCACTCCGATATTTCTACGACGACTGCCACGACTTCAGAGTGAGGCAGGGGCTCGGACAAAAGATGTCTTAGCGGCGGAGCGATATCTCAGGGGCGGAGAGATGTCTCGCCCGCCGGCCGGAAGCCGGTGCGAGGTCAGGCCGGCGGGCGCGGCCCGGCCAGACCCGCGACGACGGACACCGCGGGGAGGCGGAGGAGCATCGCGGGGTCGAGCACGACCTTCCACGAACGGCTGCCGCCGCCGATGACGACCCGGGGCGCGTCCATGACGAGGGAATCGAGGTAAATCGGGATGTCCGCCGGGAGCCCGAACACCGAGACCCCCCCGATCATCATTCCGGTTTTCGCGACCGTCTCGTCGCCCGAGGCGAAAGAGATCCGCTTCGCTCCCATCAGCCGCCGGACCGTGTGATTGACGTCGAGGCGCGTGTGGGAGAGGACGAGCGACGCCGACCAGAGCCGCGGCTCCTGCCGCGAGGCGACCAGAATCGTGTTCGCGCTCTCCTGGGGCCGTATCCCATAGCGCTCGCAGAACGCCGCCGTATCGGCAAACGCCGGATCGCACTCCATGGGCTCGTACACGACGCCGAGCTCCTTCAAAGAGTCCTGGACGCGGGCCCAGGCAGGATCGTCTGCGCTCATCCGCCGCAGAATAATGGAAGCGGCGAGGGGCCCCGCCACGACGGTCGCGTCCCACCCCCTCACTCCCCGCGCCGCGCCTGTCGCGAAGGAGGTCGCTTCGACGATCCGCATTCCGAACACGGCTCCATCACACGCGGGGACCCCTCACTTCAACCCTCTCCCCGAGCGCGGGACGCCGTAAGGTCAGCGGGGTCCCGTCCTTGCGCCGCCTTTCGGGTGAATTCCGCCCATCACCCCGGCCCTCTCCCCCTCGCGCGGGGAGAGGGAACAGGGCTGCGCTTCCTCTAGGCGGGTGGTCAAGTGGGAGCCGGAGGGAACGAAGCACCCGGAGTGACCGGAGGCGACGGACGTCGACGGTTGTTGACTAACCCCGCCCGCCGGCGGGAGAATGCCGCCAAGTTCGTGTAAACGATTACAGAGGTGCGTGTAAACGATTACAGATTTCGATCGACTCGGGCCCCGGTCGCGCTGTGTCGCGCGCGGGATCTTCAATGAGCGTCACGATCCGCGAGGTCGCGCGCGAAGCGTCGGTGTCGGTGGCGACCGTTTCCCGGGTCCTGAACGGCAAGGGGCCCGTGCAGGCGGAGACCGCCCGGCGGATCCGAACCGCCGCCAAACGCCTCCACTACGTGCCGCACGGAGGAGCGCGGAGCCTCATCACCCGCAGGACCACGACGCTCGGCGTGCTTCTCCCGGAGCTTCACGGAGAATTCTTCTCGGAGCTCATCCGCGGAATCGACGTGTACGCCCGCCAGAAGGGTTACCACCTGCTCGTGTCGAGCTCTCACAGCGACCGCGCGGAGAGCGAAGAGATGGTCCGCGCGATGCGGGGTCGCGTGGACGGCCTGATCGTTCTCTCTCCCGACGTCCGGCCCCACGCCCTCAAGGCAAATCTGCCAGAACGATTCCCGGTCGTCCTCGTCAATACCGCCGGGGGAGCGGCTTTCGACTCGCTGACTGTCGATAATTTCGGAGGAGCCGTCGAAATGGTCCGCCACATGATCTCGCTCGGACACGGCCGGATCGCCTTCCTCCAGGGACCTTCCGCCAACCGCGACGCCACCGAGCGGCTTCGCGGCTACCGGGAAGCGATGGCCGAGCACGGTAAAGACGGCACTATGGAAATTGCCGGGAACTTCCGCGAGGAGTCCGGCTACGAGGCCTGCCGGCGGCTTCTTGCGGGGAAGAACCGTCCGACCGCGGTCTTCGCGGCGAACGACTCGATGGCCATCGGGCTTCTCTGCGCGTTTCAGGAGAAGGGGATCCGAGTGCCCCAGGATTTTGCGATCGCCGGTTTCGACGACATCCCGATCGCCCGCTACGTGACGCCGCCGCTCACCTCCGTCAGTGTGCCGATCGCGGAGCTCGGCGCGCGCGCGGCGCAGGTCCTGATCGCGGGTCTCGAGGCGGATCCGGTCCGCCGCCGCCGGCGCGAGACGCTGGCGACCCGGCTCGTGGTGCGGTCTTCCTGCGGGGAATCCGGCAGCCGGCCGAGGAGCGCCTCGGGGACGGCCTATGGCTGAGCACCTGATTCGTCTTGAAAAATTCGTCTCGAATCCAATTTCATTTTCATTTCAATTGAGCGAAGGAGACTACCGATGAGCTTCCGAATGGGTCGAGACACTCTGGCGATAGGGCTTCTTTTCATGGGCATCGGGGCGGGCGCCGCCCTGGCACAGTCGACGACGGGCACCCTTCGCGGCAACGTCACGGACGAAACGGGCGGCGTGCTTCCCGGCGCGACCGTCGAGGCGAAGAACGACGACACGGGCTTCCGGTACGGCGCCACGACGGCGGGCAACGGATTCTTCAACATCTCCGTGGAACCCGGGTCATACACCGTGACGTTCACGCTCCCGAGCTTCCGGACGGAGACGCGCAAGGTCCGGGTGCTCCTCGGTGAGACCCAGGCTTTCGACACGAAGCTGCTCCTCGAAGCGAGGGCAACCCAGTCCGTGACGGTGACCGCGGAGGCGCCCATCATCGAGACCAAGACCAACGAGATCGCAACGAACGTGACCGAAGAGCAGATCAAGTTTCTGCCTCAGGGCAGCCGAAACTTCCTGAACTTCGCCGCTCTCGCTCCTGGCGTGCGCATTTCCGACAGCATCGAGAACAAGGAGGTCACGGCGGCGGGGGCAGAAGGCTTCAATACCAACGTCTTTATCGACGGCACGAGTTACAAGAACGACGTCCTCCTGGGCGGCGTCGTAGGTCAGGACTCGAGCAAGGGCAACCCCTTCCCGCAAAACGCCGTCCAGGAGTTTCGCGTGATGACGCAGAACTTCAAGGCGGAGTACGAAAAGGCGGGAACCGCGGTCATCACGGCCGTGACCAAGTCGGGAACGAACGCCTACTCGGGGGACGTCTTCGCGTACTACCAGAACAAAAATCTCGTCGCCCGCAACCCGTTCCTGGGGGCGCGCCGCAGCTGCAACGCCGCGGGCGTGTGCACCGGGACCGCGGATCCCGACTACACGCGGTATCAGGGCGGACTGGATTTCGGCGGACCGATCATCAACGACAAGTTGCATTTCTACGCGTCATACGAGTTGAACGATCAGAACCGAGCGAACACGGTCATCCGCGGCGGGCAGCCGCTGCCCGCGGCCATCGCCGCGCGGTTGGACACTTTCACGGGCACCTTCACGAGCCCGTTCCGCGAGAACCTCGCGTTTGGAAAGCTGTCCTGGCAGGGGAGCCAGACCGATCTCCTGGACTTCTCCGGCTTCTACCGGCACGAGACGGACATCAAGGACTACGGCGGCGGGACGAGCTTCCAGTCTGCGAACAATATCGTCCAGAATATCTTCAACGGCCAGGGGAAGTACACGCGGTCCGGCGCCACGTTTCTCTCTGAAACGACCCTCTCCTACAACAACTATCAGTGGCATCCGACGCCGACCAACGCCGGCGTCGTGAGAGAGAATTATTTCGGCGCGCTTCTGATCGGCGGCGGAAACAACAACCAGAACTTCCACCAGAAGAGGTTTACGGTCCGGGAGGACTTCTCCTACCTCGGCTTTCACCTCGCGGGCGACCACGTCGTCAAATCCGGCGTTTACGCGAACTTCGCGAAGTACGACGTGCAGAAGTTCCAGGACACTCCGCCTACCTTCAACTTCCGGTCCGACGAGCAATTCGCGTTCCCTTTCGAGGCGCACTACGGCGTCGGGAACCCCGACCTCTCAGCGAAAAACAACGAGTACGGCGTCTACCTCCAGGACGACTGGACTCCGACGTCGCGGCTCACGGTCAACGTCGGTCTCCGCTGGGACTACGAGACCGACATGCTGAACAACGACTACGTCACCCCCGCCAACGTCCGGCAGAGCCTGCAAGGGCTCATTTCGAACGACTTCTTCACGGACGGCTCGCAGCGGCCGGCCTACAAGAACATGTTTCAGCCGAGACTCGGCGTCTCCTTCGACGTCACGGGCAAGGGAACGACGGTCGTCTATGCCGGATACGGCCGATACTTCGATCGGGACGTTTACAACTTCGTCCTCGACGAGAGGTTCCGACTCCAGTACGCCGACCGGACCTTCCGATTCTCCACCGACGGGGCGCCGAGAGACGGCTTCTCGACGATCGTCTGGAACCCGTCATATCTCTCGCAGGCCGGTCTCGACCAGTTGATCGCCAATGGCACCGCGCCGAACCCGGAAGTCTTTCTCATCAACAACAACACGAAGCCCCCGCGAACGGACCAGTTTTCGGTCGGCGTGCGGCAGGCTTTCGGGCCGGTGGCGACCTCGGTGTCCTACGCCGTCATGCGCGGCGACAACGGCTTCACCAACGTGTTCGCGCGCGACGCGGCCGGCAACCGCGTCTTCGCAAACAACTTCTCGAACATCCTCGTCTCGGAGGCGTCGAAGAGGTTCTGGTACGACGCCGTCTACGTGACCATCGACAAGCCGTTCACGGTCGCTTCGAAGTGGGGCGTCGGGCTCGCGTATACCTACGGAAAATCGGACCAGACCGGAAACGACCTCTTCAGCCTGGACTTCCCGCACGCGAACGAGCCGCGGCATCCGACACCGAACGACGAGCGCCACCGGATCGTCTTCTCCGGGATCGTCGGCCTTCCGTTCGAAGTTCGCGCGTCGTCCCTCATCACGCTCGGAACGGGCCTGCCATTCACGATTCTCGATGCGAGCCTCGGCTTCGACCGTCCCCAGTTCAAGCTGCGCTTGAACGAGGGGCGCCAGACGGGAACGTTTCCTTACCAGTCCTGGGACCTGCGCCTCCAGAAAGACATCCCCATCGGCCGGGTGCGCGTCGGTCTCGTCGCAGAAGGCTTCAACCTCACGAACCACAACAACTACGGAGATTTCGACGGATTCATCTCGAAACTGCCGGAGGTCAACACGACGTTCGGAAAGCCTCGGAGGCTCGTCACGGATGGCCGCCGAGCGCAGTTTGGCGTAAACGTCGGATTCTGAGGCGACTCGAGATTCCGGCGGCGTGGCGCTCTCCCGGCGTGCCGCTTTGCACCGAGTCGGGGGCGGGTTGAAGCCCGCCCCCGTTTTTCCTTCCGGGCTTCCGGGCTTCCGGGGCCCCATCGCCACGCTTCTGGCGGCGCTCGTTCTGGCCCTCTTGTCCGGAGCCTGCCGGCCCGCGAGAATCGCCGACCGTCCCCTTCCGCCTCCCCATGTCGCCTCAGGCGCGACCGCGGTCGACCCGGCAGCCGGGCCGATGCTCGACGACCTCGAACGGCGCACCTTCGGCTTTTTCTGGGAGCGGGCGAATCCGAAGAACGGCCTCGTCCCTGACCGTTGGCCCTCTCCCTCGTTCTCGAGCATCGCGGCCGTCGGCTTTGCGTTGACGGCCTATCCGATCGGTGTCGAGCGCGGATACGTCTCGCGGGAAGCCGCGCGCGACCGCGTGCTGACGACCCTGCGTTTCTTCGCGGCGCCTTCCGGGGGCGCGGCCGGGAAGTGGGGATTTTTCTACCATTTTCTCGACATGGATTCCGGCGCTCGATTCAAAGACGTCGAGCTTTCGACGATCGACACCACGATCCTCCTCGCGGGCGCTCTCTTCTGCCAGACCTGGTTCGATCGGGACGATCCGGGCGAAAAGGAGATCCGGGATCTCGCCGACCGGCTCTACCGCGCCGCGGACTGGAACTGGGGGCAGAAGAAGCCGCCACTCGTTTCGATGGGTTGGACGCCCGAGGGCGGCATGAGCGACTGGCACTGGCGCGGATACAACGAGGCGATGATCCTTTACGTGCTGGCCCTCGGCTCGCCGACACATCCGGTTGAGCCCTCCGCGTGGACCGAGTACACGGATACGTACGAGTGGAAGCGTTTTGCGGGTCAGGAGTACGTCGCGTTCGCTCCGCTCTTCGGCTACCAGTATTCGCACGTGTGGGTGGACTTCCGCGGCATTCGGGACCCGTACATGCGGGCGAAGGGGATCGACTACTTCGAGAACTCGCGCCGGGCGACTTACGCGCACAGGCAGTATGCGATCGAGAACCCCGACAAATGGCGGGACTACGGCGCTGACGTCTGGGGCCTCACCGCCTGCGACGGTCCCGTCGACGGCGACCACGTCGTGGACGGGCGCAAGCGTCACTTCTACACATATGCGGCCCGCGGAGCCTCGGCCAAGGAAGTGCGCGACGACGGAACGATCGCCCCGACCGCGGCGGCGAGCTCACTGCCATTCGCTCCCGAAATCGCGCTGCCGGCGATCGCGGCGATGAGGGCGCGCGGCGAACAGCTCTATGCGCGGTACGGATTTCTCGATGCGTTCAACCCCACGTTCCGCCTCGACATACCCGTTCACCACGGGCGCGTGGCGCCGGGCGCTGGGTGGTTCGACACCGACTACCTCGGCATCGATCAGGGGCCGATCCTGGCGATGGTCGAAAACGCGCGGACGGGGCTCGTCTGGAAGACTCTCCAGCGCAACCTGTATTTCGCCGCGGGTCTCCGTCGCGCGGGGTTCACGGGCGGATGGCTGGACGCGGCGCCTCGCTGAAGCCGGCGCTCGCGGCGGCGGCGCTCCTCGTCGTCTGCGCGGGTCTATTCGCCTCCGCGGGGTGTCGTGGCGGTAGCGGAACGGCGTCGGGGCCGCTGCGGATGTGGGCTTTCGGCCGCGAGGGAGAAGTCGTCTCTCAGCTCATCCCCGAGTTCAC